>JAJPXB010000016.1 GCA_021205695.1 Clostridiales bacterium | reverse complement strand
AATTCGGCGAGACGCCCGTTTTTTCAGTCTGCGTCCGTCCGTCGTTTCTTCCACGCCTCCGCCTGATCCAGCATCTCTCCGGCGCTGCGGAGCAGGGCCTCGGTGACCTGTTCCCCACCGGAGAGCCGGGCCACCTCCTCCATCCGCCGCTGCCGGGTGAGCTGCTCTACCGCGGTATAGGTGCGGCCGTCCCGCTCCCCCTTCTCCACCGAGAAGTGGACGTCCGCCATGGCGGCGATCTGGGGCAGATGGGTGACGCAGAGCACCTGCTTGTGCCGGGCCACGTCGGACATCTTCCGGGCCACCTTCTGGGCCGCCCGGCCGGAGACGCCGGTGTCCACCTCGTCAAAGACCAGGGTCGCCACAGCCTCATTTTCTGCCAGCACGTTTTTCAGCGCCAGCATGATGCGGGCCAGCTCACCGCCGGAGGCGATCTTGTGGATGGGCTTCAAGTCCTCCCCCACGTTGGCGGACATGAGGAACTGCACCTCGTCCATTCCCGTCTCGTCCATGTGGAGTTTTCCCGGCTTGGGGACGAAGTCCACCTGGAACCGCACCTTGGGCATATCCAGATCGGCCAGCTCCTTCTGGATACGGCTCTGCATCCGCTCCGCCGCCGCTCTTCTGGCCTGGGACAGGGCCTCCCCCCGTTTCCGAGTCTCCAGTACGGCAGCCCGCCACTGAACCTCCAGCCTGGCAATGCGGTCGTCGGCATATTCGATCTGTTCCCGCTCCTGTCTGCACCGCTCCAGGTAGGCAAGCATATCCTCCACCGTGTCGCCATATTTCTTTCTCAGCCGGTAAATCAGGTCAAGTCGTCCCTCCAGCTGATCCAGCTCTCCCGGGGACACCTCCAGGCCGTCCCGCTCCCGGGCCACCTGCTCCGCCAAATCGTCCACGGCGTATCGGCTCTCCGCCAGGCTGTCGGCAATCTGGGCCAGCGATTCGGAGTATCGGCCCAGGCTGCGCAGGGCGTTCTCCGCCCGGCCCAGCAGGGTCACGGCCCCGTCCTCCTCGTCGCTCCCTGAAAGAGCTACACTGGCCTCCTCCAGCCCGTCCATCAGCTTGCCCGCATTGCGCAGCTTTTGCCGTCGCTGGGACAGCTCCTCGTCCTCTCCGGGCCGCAGTTCCGCCCGCTCCAGCTCCCTGATTTGGTAGTCCAGGGAATCCATCCGCCGGGCCTTCTCCGCCTCGTCCATACGCAGAGAGTTAATCTCCCGGGCCAGACGGGCGGCCTGGGTATAGCTCTCCTGATAGGCGGTCAGCAGCGGCTCCGTCTCCCCGAAGCTGTCCAGATAGGACAGATGGCACAGGGGGTCTAAGAGCTGCTGTCCGTCGTGCTGACCGTGGATATTGATGAGCTGACGGCCCAGCTCCTGCATTTGGGCGACGGTGACAGGCTGTCCGTTCAGGCGGCAGCTGTTCCGTCCCCCCTGCTGGATCTGGCGCTGGAGAATCAGCTCCCCCTCCTGGTGGGGGAAGCCGTTCTGCTCCAGCCAAGGGCCCACCGCCGTCCCGGTGAACTGAGCGCTCACCAGGGCATACTTCGCCCCAGTACGGATCAGGTCACGGCTGGTTCGTCCTCCCAGGATGGCGTCGATGGCGTCCACCACAATGGACTTGCCCGCCCCCGTCTCGCCGGTGAGCACATTGAAGCCCTGGTCAAACTGGATATCCGCCGACTGGATGACTGCAATATTTTCAATGTGAAGCAGAGAAAGCATACCTGTCCCTCCCGTCTGCCTGCAAATCGCCCACTCAGCGCAGCATCGTCCTGATCTCGCCGCAAAATGCCTCCGCCGCCTGGCTGGTATCCATAATGAGCAGGGCGGTATCATCTCCTGCCAGGGTACCCACCATATTCTCGATCTCCATATGGTCCAGGGCCGACGCCGCAGCATTGGCAAGGCCGGGCATGGTCTTGACCACCACAAGATTCTGGGCGCAGGCCGCGCTGATGACTCCCTCCCGGAAGATATTGCGGAGCCGCTCGTCGTGCTCCCCTTTTCCTCTGCGGTCGGAAATCACATACCGGTACTCCCCCGAGACGCCCAGCTCCTTCACCAGCTGCAGCTCCTTGATGTCCCGGGAAATCGTCGCCTGGGTACAGCGGAACCCCTGCTCCCGCAGCGCCGCGAGGAGCTGCTCCTGCGTCTCTACATCCTGCCGGGCAATGATGTCAAGAATCGCCCGCTGTCTTTGTTCCTTCATCCTGTCTCCTCGATTCTCAATTTCCACCCAGCTTTTGGCTGATAATCTCATAGAAGTTCCGACCGCTGAGCCGGACCAGCTCGATATGTTCCCCCGCATTGCGCAGCTCCACCAGATCTCCGCTCCCCAGGCGAAAGGCCTTGCCTCCGTCCACGGAGAGATAGGCGGTCTTCCTGCTCTGGTGATTGGCCCGGACGGCAATCACCCGCTCCGGCCCCAGCACAAAGCTCTTCGCCTGCAGGGCGTGGGCACAGATGGGGGTGACGATCAGATTCTCCGCCGTAGGCTCCACAATGGGGCCCCCCGCCGACATGGAGTATGCGGTGGAGCCGGTGGGAGTCGCCACAATGACCCCGTCTCCGGAAAACTCCATGATCTTCACCCGATCTCCATAGACTGCCAGATCGATCACACGAGCCACGGCCCCCTTGGTGATGGTGGCATCGTTCAAAGCCAGCTCCCGGTGGATGACCCGCTTGTCCCGAAAGACCCGGACATCCATCATGGCCCGGCGCTCCAGGGTGTACTCTCCCCTGACCAGCCGGTGGAGAAGCTTCAGCTCTCCATGCTCCAGCTCCGCCATGAAGCCCACGCTGCCCATATTTACCCCCAGGATGGGGAAATGGTACTCTGCCGCCAGCTTGGCAGAGTGGAGGATCGTGCCGTCGCCGCCGAAGCATATCAGCAGATCGGCGCCCCGGGCGGCGTCCCGCAGCTCCTCAAACCGGATGTCCTCCGGCAGCTCGCAGCCCCCGTCCGGGTGGAAGGGCAGGCAGACGGCAGTCTCCACCCCGTCCTGCTCCAAAATACGCCGGGCCTCCCGCACGGTGCGCAGCCCCTTGTCCCGGTAGGGGTTGGGACATAAAATCACTTTCATGGCGTTTTCTCCAGACTCTCATGGGATCGGCGAACCAGCCCGTCCAGATCAGGAGCCATTGCCGTATGTCCCCCGGCCTCCAGCCATCCCAGGTATTCGATATTGCCCTCCGGCCCCCGGATGGGCGAGAAGGTCAGATCGAGGACAGCCAGATCGTTATCGCCCGCATGGGTCAGAAAGCGCTCCAGCACCTCCCGATGCACCGCCGGGTCGCGGACGACCCCCTTCTTTCCCACCTTTTCCCGTCCGGCCTCAAACTGGGGTTTGACCAGGCAGACCATCTGTCCGCGCTCCCGCAGCAGGGGCCGCAGGGCGGGTAAAATCAGGCCCAGGGAGATAAAGGACACGTCCACGGAGATGAAATCCAGCTTCTCCGAAAACTGCTCCGGGGTGAGATAGCGGGCGTTGGTCCGCTCCATGGAGATCACGCGCGCATCTCCCCGGAGCTTCCAGTCCAGCTGACCGTAGCCCACGTCCACGGCATAGACCTTTGCCGCCCCGTTTTGCAGCATACAGTCGGTAAACCCCCCGGTGGAGGCGCCGCAGTCCATACAGACCGCCCCTTCCAGGGTGATGGGCCAGGTTTTCATCGCCTTCTCCAGCTTCAGTCCGCCCCGGCTGACATATTCCAGGGTTTTGCCATGAACCTGTATCTCCGCCCCTTCCGGGACGGCATAGCCGCTCTTGTCCACCCGGCGTCCGTCCACAAAGACCTGTCCGGCCATAATGATTGCCTGCGCCTTCTGCCGGGTGGGGGCAAAGCCCTGCTCCACCAGCGCCTGGTCCAGTCTCATCCTGCTCACGAGACTGCCTCCTCGATGGCCGCGGCGATATGGGTCGCATCGATGCCCAGCAGCTCCCGCAGCTGGGCGATGCTCCCGTGTGTGACCAGACCGTCCCCTGCGTTGAGCAGGATGACCCGCTTCAGCCAGACATTCAGCGCCGCCATCTGGGTGACCAGATCCCTGCCCACGGAGCCGCGGGAGGCCACCTCCTCCACCACCGTCAACCGGTGGGTGCGCCTGACGCTGTCCATCACCGGGCCGCTGTCCAGAGGGGAGACCCGGTTGAGTTTGATGACCTCGCAGAAGATCTGCCGTTTCTCCAGCAGCCGGGCGGCCTCCAGCGCCTCCCCGATCATGGTCCCGTAGGTCACCAGCGTCATGTCCGTCCCCTGGCGCAGGATGACGGTGGATTTTTCGGAGGTGTCCTCTGAGAAGCCGTTCTCGCCCCCCTTTGGATAGCGGATCGCCACCGGTCCACTGGCCTCCTTCACCGCCCAGGCGAGCATACTTTCCAGTTCGGTAAAGCTGGCGGGAGCCAGAATGACCATATGAGGAACGGCAGAGAGCATTGGGATATCGTAAGTACCCTGATGCGTCTCCCCGTCCTCCCCAGACAGCCCCGCATGGTCTACGCCCAACACTACATGGAGCTTTTGAATGGCCACGTCGTGGATGAGCATATCATAGGAGCGCTGCAAAAAGGTGGAATAGACGGCAAACACGGGCACCAGCCCCTGTTTCGCCATGCCTGCACACATGGAAACGGCATGTCCCTCGGCGATGCCCACGTCAAAGAACCGCTGCGGGAACCGCTCGGCAAAGCCGGACAGACCGGTTCCGCTCTCCATGGCGGCGGTGACAGCGCAGAGGTTCGGCTCCTCCTGGCCCAGCCTGCACATGGTCTTTCCAAAAACGGAGGAAAAGCTCTCCGTCGCCGGTTTCAGCGGGAGGCCCGTCTCCGGATGGAAGGGTGCGACGCCGTGGAAGTTGGAGGGCAATGCCTCCGCCGGAGGATATCCCTTTCCCTTGATGGTCCGCACATGGACGACCACCGGTCCGTCCAGGTGCCTGGCGTACCGGAGCAGACGGGTCAGCTCGCTGAGGTTGTGACCGTCCACCGGCCCAAGATAGGTAAAGCCCATGTCCTCGAACATACTGCTCGGCAGCAGCGTCCCCTTGATGGCCTTTTTGATCCGATGGGTCAGGGCATACAGATGTTTTCCCCCGGGTATCTTCCGGGTAAAGCTCCGGTACGCCTGCTTGAAGCGGAGATAGGAGGGCTTGAGGTGGTGGCGGCGCAGGAGGGTGGCGATGCCGCCCACATTCTTCTTGATGCTCATGCCGTTGTCGTTGACGATGACCACCATCCGCTCTCCGCTGCCTCCGGCGTCGGAAAGCCCCTCATAGGCCAGGCCCCCGGTGAGCGCGCCGTCCCCAATCAGAGCAAGAACGTCATAATCCTCTCCCCGTATGCTTCTGGCCCGGGCCATGCCCACCGCCACGGACACCGAATTGGAGGCGTGGCCCGCAATAAAGGCGTCGTGGACGCTCTCATTGGGCTTCGGGAAGCCGGCAAGACCGCCAAATTTCCGCATGGTGGCCATCTGCTCTGCCCGTCCGGTGAGAATCTTATGGACATAGCACTGATGTCCCACATCAAACACCACCCGGTCATGGGCAGTGTCATATACCCGGTGGATGGCTACCGTCAGCTCCACCGCCCCCAGATTGGAGGCCAGGTGTCCCCCGGTAGCCGCCACCGACTGCACCAGATCCCGGCGCAGCTTTTCGCACAGCTCGACCCCCTCGCTGTCCGTCAGGTCGGTCAGCGGCAGGGAAAGCTCCTTTATATACTCCCACATGGTCTTTTTCTATCCTCCAAGGCCCGCTCAGTGAAACAGCTCGACGCCGATGATGCCCACACAGAAGCCCAGCAGAGCGCCGAAGAACACCTGGAGCACGGTATGTCCCATGACGACCTTGATCTCCTGATGGATCAGGTTGGGGCCCTGTCCCTCCGGAATGCTTTTGAGCAGCTCATTGAGTACCTTCGCCTGCTCTCCGGAGGAGCGGCGGACGTGGGTAGCGTCGTACATGGTCACAAGCGCAAAGAGGCAGGCGATGGCGAACAGCCCTGAGTCAAAGCCATAGAGCAGCCCTGTGGTCGTGGCACAGCAGGTCACCAGAGCGGAGTGTGAGCTGGGCATGCCGCCGCTGGCAATGAATTTTTCCCGGGAAAAGTATCCCTCTGTGATACGTTGAATAAAACCTTTGGCGATCTGTGCCAGTGCCCAGGAGATGGCAGACAGCACCAGAATCCGATTTCCCAACGGCATATATCTTCGTCCTCGCTTTCGTCAGTTGCTCCGGCCTGCCAGATAGTCTGCCAGTGCCTCCAAAAAAGCCGTTTCCAGTCCGGCTCCCTCCAGGGCCCGCTTGGCGAGGCGGGTCTGCTCCCGGATGGTATGTTCCGCTTCCTCCATCCCCTGAAGGGAGACCAGGGTAGCCTTTCCCTGGGCGGCGTCCTTCCCTACCGTCTTGCCCATCTCAGCCGATGTGGCGGTCAAATCCAGGATGTCGTCCCGTATCTGGAAGGCGAGCCCCACTGCGGCGGCATATTCCCGTGCGGCCTGGAGCTGCTCTGAGCTGCCCCCTGCGGCGGTCACTCCCATGAGACAGGCCGCCTCCAGCAGACAGCCGGTTTTCAGCGCATTCATGCTGGCGGTCTCCTCCGGAGTGAGCGTCTTGTGCTCCCCCTGCATATCCAGCACCTGTCCGGCGCACATCCCATCCTGTCCCGCCTCGTGGGCCAGGGTCAACGCCGCCGTCAGCCGTCGTCCCTCCGGGAGCGGGGCGGAGAGCACCTGTTCAAAGGCTGCCGCCTGAAGAGCGTCCCCCGCCAGGACCGCCATGCACTCTCCAAATACCTTGTGATTCGTAGGTCTGCCCCGGCGAAGGTCGTCGTTATCCATACAGGGCAGGTCATCATGGATGAGGGAATAGGTGTGAACCATCTCAATAGCGGCGGCAAAGGGCAGCGCCTGTTCTGCGTCTCCGCCGGCGGCGCAGCAGAAGGCCATGGTCAGCACCGGCCGGATACGCTTGCCCCCCGCCAGAAGGCTGTATCGCATGGCGGTATACAGCTCCCCATAGGGGGGCTCTCCGGTAAAGCACCGCTCCAGATAATTCTCGATCTTCTCCTGGTATGCATTCAGTTCACTCTGGAAGTCCACTTGCCTACTCCTCGCTTTCGAAAGGCTGTCCCACAGGCTCCCCATCCGGACCCTTTGACAGCTTCTGTACCTTCTGTTCCGCAGAGTCCAGCAGCTTGCTGCACCCGGCGATGAGCTTCGTCCCCTCCTCAAACAGGGCGACGGACTGCTCCAGGGGGACCTCCCCCTGCTCCAGCTGGGAGACGATCGTCTCCAGCCGGGCCATTGATTCCTCAAAATTCAGCTTCTTGGAAGCCATGCTCACACGTCCTTTTCCTTATTCATCACAGTGCAGTTTAATCTGCCGTCAGAGAGCCGAAGGGTGATCTTCTCTCCCAGGGAGGCCTGTGTCACTGAAGAGAGGATGCGCCCCTCCCCGTTCTGGGCCAGGCTGTAGCCCCGGGCCAGCACCTTCATGGGGCTCATGGCGTCCAGGCCCGCCGCCAGCGCTGCCAGGCGATTCCGCTCCCGATGGGTTGTCGTCTGCATCTGGGCCAGGAGGCGGCTCTGCCGGTTCTCCAGCAGAAGTCGCTTGTCCTCAATGGCTGCGCCCGGGTCGGTCATGACCCGGCGCTCTGACAAACGCTTCAGCCGTCCCCGCTCCTCTGCCAGGCGGGCGGAGGCCGCCCCCTGTATCCGGGCCTGGAGCTGATCCAGCCGCTGGCTCAGCTCCCGCCAGTCCGGCACTGCCAGCTCTGCGGCGTTGGATGGGGTGGCCGCCCGCAGATCAGCCACAAAATCGGCGATGGTGAAGTCCGTCTCATGTCCAACAGCGGAGATGACCGGCAGCTCCGACGCAGCGATGGTCCGGGCAAGCGTCTCGTCATTGAAGGCCCACAGATCCTCCATGGAGCCGCCGCCCCGGCCGATGATAATCAGATCTGCCAGTGCGTGGGCGTTTGCGTACCGCACTGCCCCGCACAGCTCCGCCGGAGCTTGGGTCCCCTGCACCCGAACTGGGAGCAGCAACACCTGCGCCACCGGCCACCTGGCCTTCAAAATGCGGATCATGTCGTGAACTGCCGCCCCGGCGGCGGAGGTGATGAGGGCGATCCGCTCAGGATAGGGCGGCAGGGGCTTTTTCCGGCTCTCATCAAACAGTCCCTCCTGGGCAAGACGGGCCCTGGTCTGCTCAAAGGCCACATACAGCTCCCCCACCCCGTCAGGGATCAGGCTTTCGGCATAGAGCTGGTACTGTCCGTCCCGGGGAAAGACAGTGATCCGTCCTCTGGCCACCACCTTCATGCCGTTTTCCGGCTGGAACCGGAGCCTTTGGGCCGAGGAGCGGAACAGGACGCACCTCAGCGCCCCCTCCCCGTCCTTCAGGGAGAAGTAGTGATGGCCGGAGGGATATCGCTTGTAGTTAGAGATCTCCCCCCGGACGGCGATGGCGGAGAGCAGCCGATCGCCGTCCAGCTTGGCCTTGAGGTACTGGTTCACCTGGCCCACGGTAAAAATGGCCTGTTCCATGTCACTCTCCCCGCTGGAGACGGCGCATGGTCAAAATCGCCGTTCCCATGGCGTTGTCGGTAGAATAGGCAGGCTGGGCAAAGACCGCCCCGGTGAGCTTCTGCCGCAGCAGGCTGTTGGAGGCCACTCCCCCGGAGCAGACCACCGGCAGGCCGGGATACTGCCGCCGGGCCGCCTGGGTGGTGCGCTCCACCGCCGAGGCAACGGTCAACAGCATATATCGGGCGATATCCGAGGGGAGCCGATGGGCCTCCACCATGTCCCGCACCTTGTTCTCCATCCCGGAGAGGGAAAATTCCAGACCGTTCAGCCGTATCCGGAAGCAGTCCGTCCGCTGAGAGAACTGAGAGATGCGGTCCAGGCTCTTCCCCGAGGGGAAGGGGACGTTCAGCATCTGTCCCGTCCGGTCGATGAGCTGACCGGCAGAGATATCGATGGTGCCGCCGATGCGGCCGCAGCGGATATTGCTCCCCTCCGGCACCACCAGCAGCAGCTCAGTAGTGCCCCCGGAGAGGTGCCAGGCCAGGAGGGGCCCGTCTAACAGCTCCAGCCGTCCCGCCGACCAGCAGGCGGCGGCCACATGGCCCTGCTGATGGGAAAAGCCGTAGTACGGCACGCCCAACGCAGCCGCCAGCGTCTCCCCCTGGGAGGCTCCCGCCAAAAAGCAGGGCATGTAGGAGCCCTCCACCGCCCTGGGCTGGGTGGAGGCCCCTACGGCGGCGATGTCCTTTAGCAGTCCCTTGGCCTCCAGGTCACGAAACCGCTGAGGCAGCTCCCGCACATGCTGGAACAGAGCCTCGCTCTGCCGAAGACCCAGCTCCCCCTCTTTGACGGTGAGGAGCTTTCCCTCGTTGCCGCCGGTCCCGTCCTCCCGAAAGACGGCAGCAGAGGTGGTGTAGTTACTGGTGTCGATACCCAACGCCGCTCTCATTTTTTGACCTCCTCCGGAAGTTCTTCCCGGGCGAAGGTGCCCAGGATGCCGTTCAAAAAGGCGACCACCTTTTCATCCTCATAGTGCTCTGCGATCTGTACCGCCGCATGGATGGCAGTTCCCTGAGGGATTTCCGGCAGATAGAGCAGCTCATACATGGCCACCCGCATAATGGCGGCGGCCACCCGGGGGATGCGCTCAAAACGCCAGCCAATGGCGTATTTCTCGATGTATCCGTCCAGCTCCGCACCGTGGGCGCCCACGCCGCCCACCACCTTTCGGATATAGGCCTCCTGCTTCTCATCGGGCAGCTCCTGGTACAGAGGATCCTCCCCTCCCAGAGAGGCAAAATGCTCCGGTTCAAAGAAGCGATCCAGCATCTCCTCGGCGCTCTCATCCGTATAGCCCAGCTCATAGGCCAGGCGGACTGCGATCTCACGGGCAGCGGTTCTCGTCATGTTGCAGTTCCTCCACATTTCATTTCGGTTCATTTGCCCGGTTCACCGGCACAATAACCCAGTATGCAGTATTTCTGCTATTATACACCGGAATATGCAAAATGAAAACCCTTTCCATGAGAGAAAAAACGAAAACGGGGGAAAAATTTCACCGGCTCTCTCCCCTGGGGCCCCTCCCTGTATCCGACGGGAAACGCCTGTCTCTGGCACAAAAACACCCCTCCTCCGGGCCGATCATGCCCGGGGAGGGATGTCGCAAATCAGGTTGGGGCGTTCTTTGTCAGTCCTCTGCCAGCACCACCTTCACCGCACTGGCCGGGAAGTCCGTCTCTCCCAGGACGATGTCGGTGATCTTGGCCACGTCCGCCCCCGACAGCTCGCCGCTCTCAGTGGAAACCACCACGCTGACGCTGTTGTCCCCGATAAAGGCCACGCACTCCGGGTATCCCTTGGCAGTGACCAGGCTCTCGATCTGGGACTCCGCCAACGTGGCCGAGGCCATGGCGGTGATGCTGTCCGCCGCTGCGCTCACCGCCGCCTCACTGGCCTCCGGGTCGTCTACCGTCTCCTGGAGGATGGACAGGGCGCTGGCCCGGGCCTCCTCCCGGCTCAGTCGGGCCTCGGCAAAGTAGCCGCTGCTGTCCCCGCTCTCGCCGACAGCCGCAGCTTCCGTCTCCTCTGTCAGCTCCGCACTGTCCCAGCTGTCAATGACGATCTCCTCCGAGTCGCCGGAGGTCTCCTCCGCATCCTCCGTATCCTCCGAGCTGACCAGCGCCGCCTCGCCCAGCGTTTTGGTTTCGCTCTCCCCGTCCTCGCTGGAGAGTGTGCTGGTGGACGTGTCCCCGGAGGTACTCACCGCTGCCTCCTGGTCATACGTCCAGTTGAGATAGACCGCCACGCACACAAACAGGACGATGGCCGCCACCACGACATTCCGCTTCCACAGTTTCATTTTCCGTTGCCTCCCGTTCCTTCACAGATGGATATTTGGTTTGCACTCAGTCCGGTGAGAGCCTCCACCGCCTGCAAAACCCGCAGCTTGACCTCCGGATCGCCACCTCCGGCGCAGACCACCAGCGCCCCCTGGAGCTGTGGGGCGATCTCCTGGACAGTCACCGTCTCCTGTTGACTGGAGCCGGCGGAGACGATCACCGTCTCCGTCTTGTCCCCGTTTTCGTCGGTGGCAAGGACCAGCTGTGTCCCGCTTCTGACTGTCAGGACCACGGTAGTCTCCCCCACCCCCTGCATTTGGGACAGGGCCTGGGCCATCCGCTGCTCCAGGTCGGTCACCGTGTCGTCCAGGGAGGTTTCCGCCGTTCTGACAGTCGTCTCCGCCTCTGACGTGTCCGCGCTTTCCTCCCCCGAGGGCCAGAGCATCAGCCCCACCCCCAGAGCCAGGACCAGCAGCACATACTGATATCGTTTTAACAGCTCCTTTCCCTTTTCGGCGTCCCACTTCAGTCTCATGCCTCCTCCTTATCCGCAGGCTCCTCGTAGACGATCTGTTCCCGCTCCAGGCCAAAATCCCGCACCAGCGCCTCTGTCAGGGCGGCACGATCGCCGTCGGAGAGCGCTCCGGTCACAATGGCCCGGACAGGGGTCGGGGTCTCTCCCTCCCAGCTCCACTCCACAACAATCTGGCAGTCCACCCCCAGCTCCTCCGTCATGTCCTGAATATATGCGTCCGTCTCCTCCGCTATGATGTCCTCTGTCAGTTCTTTTCCCGTCTCCTCCAGCACCTCCTGTTGGGCGGACAGCTCCCCCTGATAGTCCCGGATGATTTGGGACAGAGCGCTGTAGTCCATGCCCAGCAGGGGCCGCACCATGGCCAGGAACAGGATCAGTCCGCAGGCCAGCCTGCCCACCTGCTTTACCGCCCCGTCCGGCATGACTGACTGTGCCGCCGCTGTCAGGAAGGAGGCGGCCAGCACTCCCATGAGCCACTCCTTTATCAGCTCCATCTCAGCTCACCGCCACACTGACTGTGGTCACAATAGAGATCAGAGTCACCAGCGCCGAGGCCCCGGTCATGCCCAGCACCAGACCGAAGGCCCCTCCCAGGTCGCTGACGAGCTGGGAGATCGGGTGCCGGGTCACGGCGGCAGTCAGCACCGAGGCCAGCTTGTAGAGCAGATACTGCACTCCCAGGCGCAGGAAGGGGACGGCGCAGAAGGCCAGCACCGCCAACGCCCCAAAGACGCCGATGGCGTTTCGCAAAATCTCGGCCCCTGCCAATACCGATTCGGTGGCGTCGGAGAGGATACCCCCCACCACCGGCACCATGCCTGAGATGGCAAGACGGGCCACCTTCACAGCCGCCCGATCCGCCGTACCGGAAATGGCGCCGCTCAGCCCAAGATAGACAGTAAAGAGCAACAGGAGCCAGGTCAATGCCGTCTGCACCCCCCACCGGATGAAGTCCGCGATCGCCCGAACGCCGGAGTTCCCGGTGGCCACGGCTCCGGCGCAGGCCGCCACATAGAGGTAGACCAGGGGGAGCAGTATCCCCTCCATCAGTGTCAGCAGCAGATTGGAGCAGAACAGAGTGATCATCTGGCGGCTGGCCGCCCCTGTGACCGAGCCGCTGGCGGCTGCCGCAGTGGTCATCACCGGGATCAGAATGCGGGTGAATCCGGTGAGGGCCTCTACCGTCTCCCGTCCCAGGGTCATCAGGGAGCCGACGTCGCCCATGGCCGCAGCGGTCACCGCCAGCGCTCCCACCAGGCGGGAAACAGGCTCCGCCTGCTCCACGCCCGCCCCGCCCGCCAGGGCCTGAACGAGAGAGCAAAACAGAGCGATGACCAGAACCAGCGCCCCGCTCCGGGTGGCCTGGGTGAGAACGGCTTCCAGCTGCTCCAGGACAGTCTCCCCCAGGGCGGCCAGTCCCTCATCCAGATCGAGCTCTGCCGTCAGCTCCACGTCCAGCACGTCCTCCGCCGCCTCCTCCAGCGCGCCGGTGTCCACGCTGTTCCAGACCTGAGCATCCGTCCCGAAGGCGGGCAGCAGGAGCAGGGAGAGCAGTCCAAGTGCGGGGACAATTTGCAGCAGTCTTCTCACAGCAGCTCCTCCACCAGATCCAGCACCGCCCGGAGCAGAGGGGCCACTGTCACCAGCGCCGCCAGGCTCCCCGCCAGCTCCAGAAATGCCGCACCGGTCCCCATTCCCCCGTCCCGGCATAGCTGGGAGGCAATGCGCACCAGCACAGCGATGCCCACCGTCCTGATAAGCGGGCTCAATATCTCCTGGGACAGCCCTGCCAGGTCGGCCAGCTCTTCCAGAAGGGAGAGCGCCGATTCCAGCGCCTCCCGGCTCCGCCACAGGAGCAGTCCGCCGGTGACCAGAGCCAGCACAAGGGCCAGCTCCGGCGTCTGTCGGCGCAGGACCAAGGCGCAGAGGGTCCCCGCCACGGCGATCGCACCCAACTGAAAAATTTCCCCGCCGCTCACAGGCCGAACAGCTCCTTGACCAGCTGGAACAGCTCACTGATCTGCTGCACCACCATCATCAGCACCACCACCAGCCCTGCCAGCGTGACCATGGTGGCCTGCTCCTCCCTGCCCGAGCGGGAGAGCACCTGGTTGAGCACAGAAACCAGTATCCCCACCGCCGCAATGCGAAAGATCAGATCCACGTCCATCTTATGTTCTCCTTCTGCTCCCTTTATCCCTGCATCACAAGCGTCACATCAGCAGCAGCGCCAGGGTCACCCCTGCCGTCAGGCCCAGGAGGAGAACCGTCTTTCCCTGCCGCCGCTCCTCCTCCCGGGCCTCCGCCAGACAGTGCTCCAGCTCCTGTCTCAGATGGGACAGGAGCATGGCCTGTACCTGTCCCCCGTAACGGCCCAGGATGTCTCCCACTCGCCCCAGGAGGGCCAGCTCCTCCTCGCGGATAGGCAGGTGACCCGACTCAGCCGCCTGCCGCCAAAGCGCAGAGAGGGGACGCTCGTCCAGGCGCTCCAGCAGCGCCCGGCATCGGCGGCACAGCGCCGCCATCTCCCCGGTCCCCGCCGCCAGCAGCTCCAGCAGCCGCCGGGTGTCCGTTTCCCGGCCGGAGAGCTCCGCCTCCATTCGGGCCAGTCCGTGGCAGATTTGGGACAGCGTCCGCCGCCGCTGCCGATACCATTGGCGGCGGCTCCAGCCTGTCCAAAGACAGGCCCCGGTGATGAGCAGTCCCCCGATCAGCCGGAGCATGGCATTGGTTCCACCCTGTACCGGCGAATTCCGTCCTGTCGTCGGATGGTCACCAGGTATTGAAACACGCTCTGTTCCAGCAAGGGGGCCAATACAGCCCGTCGCTCCAGTTCTTTCCGCCCGCTCCCGTGAGCGGTGGCCAGCACCGCTGCGCCGCAGTTGGCCCCCTGGCACAGGGCCTCTGCGTCGGCGGGATGGGTGATCTCGTCCACTGCCAGCACCTGGGGCCCCATCGACCGGAGCAGGAGCAGCAGCCCGTCCCCTTTGGAGCAGCCGTCCGCCACGTCCGCCAACGGCCCCACATCCAGTTGTGGGACGCCGTCCCGGAGCGCAGCCACCTCTCCTCTCTCGTCCGCCAGACCCACCCGGGTACCGGCGCAGCCCAACAGCCGCACCAGATCCCGCAGAAGCGTTGTCTTGCCCTCTCCCGGTGGGGCCAGAATGAGGGTACTGCCAAACCGTCCCCCTTCCATCAGCCGGGGGAGCAGGCCCGCTCCGACGTCCGGAACCGGGCAGGCGACGCGGATGTTCACTGACGACAGACTGCGAAACGCGCAGATACGGCCGTCCCGGAGGGACGCCGTTCCGCAGAGGCCCAGCCGGTGTCCGCCCTCCAGAGGCAAAAAACCCGCCGCCAGCTTTCCCTCCAGCCCCTGGAGAGAGGCATGGGTGGCCAGCTCTACCGTCTGCCGCAGATGCTCCTCTGTCACCGAAATCGGTCTGCCCTGCTCCGAGATGGAGCGTTCCCTGCCTGTCCTGTCCGTACAGGAGAGGCCCCGGCCCGCCCGGAGACGGATCTCCTCCCAGCCGCTCTGCTCCCTGCGCTCCTGCGCCAGCAGCACCCGGCGCAAATCCGACGGCAGAACGGAGGCCGCCTCCCGCACCGCTTCCAGACGCTCCATGTCCACCCCTCCTTTGTCATGGGGCATTGTATGAGAAAGCGTCTCTGAATATGCTGCCTTCCAAAACTTGACAATTCCCCCTCATATGGCTATACTGTCTGCAATCGCCGCGACTCTGGTCCGGTCATTTTTACTTATTTCTCCCATTTTGATAAGGTCAGGTGTATCATGCTCTCTCTCTCCTTTGTACCAAGCGGCAGCGAGCCGCTCTATCAGCAGCTCTATCAATATATCCGGGGGGAAATTCTGTCCGGCCGCCTGGCCTCCGGAGAGAAGCTGCCCTCCAAGCGCCAGCTCTCCAAAGCGCTGAGCGTCAGCGTGGTGACGGTAGAGGGGGCCTACAGCCAGCTGGTGGCCGAAGGCTATCTTCAGAGTAAGAACCGCAGCGGCTTCTATGTGCTGCCGGTGCTCCCCCGGCCTGGGGCGGCTCCTGCTTCCGCCCCGGAGCCGCCCGATCTCACCCAAGCTGTCCCGCCCTGTCGGTACGATTTTGCCACCTCCGGCGGAGACGCCTCCAGCTTTCCCTTCGCCACCTGGGCCAGACTGAGCCGGGAAGTGCTGTCCAGCCGGGATCAGGCCCTTCTCTCCGCCGCCCATCCCCAGGGCGTGCCTGAGCTGCGCCAGGCCATCGTCCGGCATCTCTACCAGTTCCGGGGGATCCAGGTCTCTCCGGAGCAGGTCGTGGTGGGCGCCGGATCGGAATTTCTCACCGCCCTGCTGGTGCAGCTTCTGGGCGCACGGGGGGGCTACGCCCTGGAGGACCCGGGATACGGCAAGATCGCACGCATCTTTCACGCCAGCGGGGCGGAGGTGTGCCCTGTTCCCCTGGACCGTCAGGGGCTGATGGTCGATCGGCTGGAGGCCAGCGGGGCGAGAGTCGTCCATGTGACCCCCTCCCATCACTTTCCTCTGGGCATCGTCATGCCCGTCTCCCGGCGATCAGAGCTGCTCCAATGGGCCGACCAGGGAGAGGAGCGATATATCATCGAGGACGATTACGACAGTGAGTTTCGCTTCTCCGGCCGCCCCATCCCCGCCCTTCAGGGACTGGACCGCTCCGGGCGGGTTATCTATCTCAACACCTTCGCCAAGAGCCTGGCCCCCTCTCTGCGTATCAGCTATATGGTGCTGCCTCCCCGGCTGCTGGAGCGGTACCGCCGGGAGCTGCTCTTTTACTCCTCAACCGTCCCCTCCTTTGAGCAATATACCCTGGCACTGTTCATGGAACGTGGACACATGGATCGCCACATCGCCCGGACGCGGAACCGCTATCAGCAGCGGCGGGCCGCCATGGCCCGGGCAGTCCGCCGGGAGGGCCTGGAAGACATCTGCACCTTTTCCGGCGGAGAGTCCGGACTTCATCAGCTGATGCAGGTCCGGACCGATCGCTCTCAGGGTAAACTGACCCGACTGGCCGCCGAAAAAGGGGTACGTCTCTACCCTCTGGACGCCTATTATTTATGTGAACCTCCCCATTCCGCCCCACCTACCTACGTTATGGGATACGGAAAGCTGGATGAGGCCGACTTGCAGGATTCCTTTCATCTTCTTGCAAACGCCTGGGCGTTTTGACGATCTACTTTTTCCCGTGCTTCGGCCGATCTCGTCTATCCATTTCCGTTTTCATATATTCATTTGTAACTCTTTGTTACCGTTTTTGTATTCTTTTCGCTCTTGTTCGCCGAACTTCTGCTTATTTTTTGCTGCAAAAGTTTCTCGGTTTACCATAACTGACGTTTTTTCAAACTTTTTATTGACAAATCTCTGTTTTGGGTGTATACTTTCCGTAGTCAGGCGCGGTAACAAAAATTACACCACGCTTCGACAGTTCCCCTCTTCTTTCCCTGTTTCTCCCCAAGGAGGCACTTATGACAAAGCACAATTTTGCATTATGTTTACTGCGTTCAAAGGCTGCTGCCCACGTCGGTGTATTTGCCCTCACCGTGCTGGCTGTCGTGCTGCTGTGTAATATTCCCGCCACTGCCGCCACTACATATGAGATCACCGACGGGGACGAGCAGTACGTCATCTCCTCTGATGCAGAGGAGCTTTCCGCTGTGCTGGACGAGGCTGGCATCGTCTATTCCGACCTGGATGTGCTGGAGGCGTCCTCCGGCGATGAGGTGATCAGCCTGTCCATCACCCGGAGACAGTATGTGACCGTCGTCTGCGACGGTGTCACCACCTCCACCCTCGCTGAGACCCACGATACTGTGGCCGACGTGCTGGAGCACCTGAACATCCAGTTGGGCGAATACGACCAGGTTTCCGTCGATCCGGACACTGTCCTGGACAGCGACATCGATTTTATCGAAGTCACCCGCGCCAACGTCAGCTACGTCACTGAGAGCACCCCCATCGCCTATTCCTCCAGTCGTCAGGCCGATCCCGAGATGTATCGTGGCACCGAGGCGGTCACCACCGAAGGCGTGGAGGGCAGCATCAACGTCACTTACCGGGTGATCGAGCTGGACGGTCAGGAGACTGTCTATGAACAGGTGGCCACCTCCGTTACCGACCCGGTGGATGAGGTAGTCTCTTATGGCACGAAGGTCAGCTTTGAAAAGCCTACCGGCTACAGCACCTCCAGTGAGTACATCACCAATATCGACGACGAGGCGGGCACCTTCACCACCTCCAAAGGCGACACCTATACCTTCTCCGGCACGTTGACGCTGAATGCCACCGCCTATACCGCTCGGTCCGGCGCCGTCTGCTCCACCGGCTGTCTGGCCCGGGTGGGCGTCGTAGCAGTTGATCCCGACTACATCCCCTACGGCACCAAGATGTTCATCATGTCTGCCGATGGCAGCTTTGTCTACGGCATTGCTGTTGCCGGCGACTGCGGCAGCGCCATTGACAACAACGACGTAGATCTGTACATGACCTCCCGTTCCACCTGTATCAATTTCGGTCGCCGGAACGTGGTCGCCTATGTCATTACCGGTACGGTAGAGGATTGAGTTCCCTTCCCTTTCCAAGCACAACCCGGACAGGCCCTTGTGTCTGTCCGGGTTTTTGTTATCTTGCCGCTTTTCTTTTTTACTGACGTCTGGTATGATGTAAGGGTGATATTCCCTACCGAAAGGCTGGTATGTTAATGGAACTCTGTGACGAGCGTCAGCTCCGGGCGCTGCTGGTCCGCTACGGCTTTCACTTCTCCAAATCCATGGGGCAGAACTTCCTCATCGACCCGGAGATTCCCCGGGAAATCGCCGCTGCCTCCGGGGCGGACCGCTCCTGCGGTGTGCTGGAGATCGGGCCGGGAATCGGCTCTCTCACCGTTCATCTGGCCCAGCGGGCGGGCAGGGTGGTTTCGGTGGAGCTGGACCGCTCTCTGCTGCCCATTTTGAAGGAGACGCTCTCTCCCTATCCGAATACAGAGGTCGTCTCCGGAGACATCATGAAGCTGGAACTGGAGCCCCTTGTCCGGGAACGGCTGGGCGGGCTGACTCCCCTGGTCTGCGCCAACCTGCCTTATAATATCACCACCCCGGTGCTGACCCGTCTGCTGGAGAGTGGCCTGTTCCGCTCTGTCACCGTCCTGGTTCAGCGGGAGGTGGCCCGACGCATCTGTGCTCAGCCGGGGACGGGGGACTATGGGGCGTTCACCCTGCTCTGCCAGTATTATGCGGACTGCTCCATCGTCCTGGAGGTACCGCCGGAGAGCTTTCTCCCCGCCCCCAAGGTGACCTCCGCTGTAGTTCACATGGAGGTGCTGCTAAAGCCCGCCGTGCAGGCTTCGGATCGGGAGCTGCTGTTTCGCACCATCCGGGCCTCCTTCGCCCAGCGACGAAAGAAGCTGCTCAACGGCCTGACCTCCGCCTTCCAGGGAGAGCTGTCCCGGGAGGAGCTGGCGGGCGCCCTGGCCGACTGCGGTTTTCCCGACTCTGTCCGGGGAGAGACCCTGAGCCTGGAGGCGTTTGCCCGGCTGTCAAACTGTCTGGGGGACTTGCTGGACGGGGGCAGAGTCGGCTGATACTGTCAACCGCATATAAAAGCGCAGGAGCCAGGGCCCCTGCGCTTTTATTCAGCGCTCAAAAGTCCCTTTTGACACGCTGAATACGATTTTTGAACCTTAGGAACGTTCTGAAAAGCGTTTTCACTGCACGCGAAGGAGGGCCTTTTCCAACTCCCCTGTACCCCCTGCCGCTCTGCTGCGGAAGTCTCATGCGCTTTTTACAGTCTGTTTTATTGCTCTTTTGTCCCGTTCTCTTCTGATTCCGATTTGACAGGAGGCGTCTGCCCGTTCGCAGTCCTCCCTGCCGTCGCTCTCCGTTTTCTGCGCCACCGCAGAACGGCGGTCACCAGGACGATCGCCAGCACAATGGCTATGACTACTTCGATCAGATTTCGCGCCAGCCATACCGCCAGATTCTCCAGTCCGTCTATAAAGCTCTCTGCGCCCCAACGCAGATTTTGCAGCAGCCTGGCTCCCAGGCTCTCCTCCTCATTCTCCGTCAGTGTGACGACCTCGTTGATCGTCAGATAGACGGTGGAGTAGTTGATCAGGCTGTCATATCGGTTCAGCTCGGAAGTATAGTACTCGATCTCGTACTCCGTATCGCTGATCTCGCTCTCCAGTGCAATGATGTCCGTCATCTCCTCCGCCTGTTCCAGAAGGGCCTGGAGACGCTCCATCTTGGTGTTCAGGGTGTTCAGTCGGGTCTCCAGGTCGAAATATTCCGTCCCCACATCGTCCACGTTCTCCTCGCGGCTGAGCAGGTGGCAGTTGTCCGATTCCGACCAGGCGTCCAGGAACGACCGGTACTGCTCCTGAGGCACTCGAACCGTATAGGAGGCATACCGGCTGTTGCCGTAGTTGCTCAGATAGGAGGATTCGCAATAGCCGCCCAGCTCATCCACCAGGGTCTCCAATCCACTTACGGCGACGTCAAAGTCCAGCACCTCCACGTCCACCCAGGCGGTGTAGATCAGCTTTACCTGGCTGGGGTCATAGCTGCCCGCCAGGCTCTCATCGCTCTCGGTTTCCTCTGTCGCCACCGAATCGTATGCTTCATCGTATCCGTAATCTGTATCTTCCGCCGCCGTCTCTGTCGTCGCTGTTAAAACCGATGTGCGCTCAACCGACGAGCTGTCTGACGAGCTTCCACAGGATACCAGTCCCAGGGCCAGCATCAGCGCCACTGCCGCCGCAAGCCATCTCTTTCGTTTCATGATCATGCTCCTCTCTGTTGCAGTCAGTCCTGTTTGTGTTCTGATTATCATACGCATGAGACGCGGGAAGTGCTGCACCGGAGCGGGATTTCAGAGAAAATTTTCTGTATCCGCAAAGCTGCCCGTTACATAGAATGGCTCATCAACCCAAGGAGGCCCCGCCATGTCGCTGCTCTATCTCTCCCCCTCCACCCAGGAATTCAATCCCTATGTCACTGGCGGCAACGAGGAGCAATATATGAACCTCATTGCCGACCAGATGGAGCCATACCTTCGGGCCAGCGGCATCACTGTAGTCCGGAACCATCCGGATATGACCGCCGCCCAGTGTATCCAGGCCTCCAACGAAGGAACCTATGACCTGCACCTGGCCCTCCACTCCAATGCCGCCCCGGAATTTCTGTCCGGCACGCTGCAGGGCTCCATCGTCTATTACTATCCCGGCTCTGTGGACGGGAAACAGTTCGCCGAGCTGGCAGCTGCCGGATTGCGGGAGATCTATCCCGACCCGAATCTGGTGAGCGCAGAGCCTACCACCACCATAGGCGAGGTAGCAAAGGTCCGCGCCCCTGCCGTCCTCATAGAGCTGGCCTATCATGACAATACCCAGGACGCCATATGGCTCCAGACCCACACCGGAAAGATTGCCCGGAATGTCAGCGCCAGTGTGGCAACGTTCTTTGAACTGCCCGTTCTCACGCCCCAGCCCGCCCGGGAGGGGACAGTAGACCTGAACTGGGGCAGCCTAAATATCCGGGAGCGACCCAGCACCTCCTCCGCCATTTTGGCCAGGGCATACGACGGGGCGGAGTTGACCGTCTGGAATGCATATGAGGGATGGTATGTGGTGGAATTTGCCGGAATTATGGGATTTGCACGGCAGTTGTACGTCTCTTTCTAACGATTCAGTATGTGTAAATCTTATTCGCCTGTCAGACTTCATATGTTTGGCAGGCGAATGACCTTTACAGATTTTATTCCCGCAAAGTGAAATTGCTTTACATGTATTGCTCTTGTCTGTCCCCTTCACACCCGCCTCCGCCAGCAGGGCCGACAGCCGTTCCAAGTCACCGCATCGGGCGTACCCTCGTCGCTCCGGTGCGTTTTCTTCTCTTCTCCTCTCTCCCCTGCCCCGCAGAATTTTACATCTGTAATTGTATAGATGGAGAAAATATGTTATAATCTGTTTGTAAAATGGTTCAGTGCGGTACAGTGACCGACCTGAAGGAGGAAAATCAATGGGTACAATCTCGAAGATCGTCGTGACCGGCGGGCCCTGCGCAGGCAAGACCACGGCTATGAGCTGGATACAGAACAACTTCACCCAGAGAGGGTATACCGTGCTCTTTGTGCCCGAGACGGCCACAGAGTTCATCACCGGCGGCGTAGCCCCTTGGACCTGCAGAACCAACGTGGACTATCAGAAATGCCAGGTGAAGCTCCAGATGGTGAAGGAGCAGCTGTTTGAGCAGGCAGCCCGGACCATGCCCGGGGACAAGATCCTTATCGTCTGCGATCGGGGCGCACTGGACAACAAGGCGTATATGACGCAGGAGGAGTTTGACGAAGTGCTCAGGTATGTCCATTCGGACGAGATCACTCTCCGCGACAATTACGACGCCGTATTCCATCTGGTCACCGCGGCTAAGGGGGCGCAGGAGTTCTACACCACTGCCAACAACGCCGCCCGTATCGAGACGGTGGATGAGGCCATCGCCCTGGACGACAAGATCGTCGCCTCCTGGACAGGCCATCCCCATCTTCGGGTCATTGACAACGCCACCGACTTTGAGGTGAAGATGGAGCGTCTGATCTCCGAGATCGCCTACGCACTGGGAGAACCGGCCCTCAATGAGACCGCCCGAAAGTTCCTCATCGAATACCCGGATATCCAATGGCTGGAGTCCATTCCCAACTGTCAGCGGGTAGAGGTCATTCAAACCTACCTGAAATCCACCAACAGCGATCAGGTACGGGTACGGCAGAGGGGGACCGCAGGCCACTACATCTATTTTCAGACCACAAGGAGCCGGGTAAATGACCGGCAGTGGATCGAGACGGAGCGCCGTCTGTCTCAGGAGGAGTATCTCACGCTCCTGATGGATGCGGACACCACCCTCCGTCAGATCCGCAAGACCCGCTATTGCCTGACATACGGCAACCAGTATTTTGAGATCGACGTCTATCCCTTCTGGCACGATCAGGCCATTGCAAACATCGAGACCAGCGAGAAGGAAAATGAGATCCATTTTCCGGAGCAGCTGCGGGTCATCCGGGATGTCACCGGAGACGAGCGTTACATGAACGCCGCCCTGGCCCGCCGGACAACAGACTGACCGAAACTGACCAATAAGAATAAAAAAGATGCCGTATTCCCCTGCCTTTGGGAAATACGGCATCTTTCTTATTCTGTTACAGATCAGTCTCCATCTACCTGCACGGGTACGCAGAGAAGGACGTACCTCGCATTGTTGTACTCGTGAGAGCAGGTGGAAAGGGAGATGACCGTGCTCTCCCCGTCCCACTCTGCGCTGGCGTCAAAGGTGGAATTGGAGAGAATGTAGTTGATCTGAGACTCCACATCGTCTCCCCAGAGGAGGGAATTGTAGAAGTCGCTGTCTGCGCTCATCACGCAGCCTCCGATGATGTCCAGCCGGTAAGTGCATGACGGAGTCAGCAGCCAGAGCACCGGGTGTTTATCGTAGTAGCTCTGTTTTTTATAGCTCATCAGGGAGCTGAACATGGAGCTGTTCTGCATATTGTGCCCGTAGATGATAGAGTTTGCATCGGAAAAGTCTGAGGTATTGCGATAGTCCAGGAAGATGCTGCCGGCGGAGTTATAGCTCCCGTCTATCATATGGCGGAGATATGTGTCGTTGGTCTCCCCCTGCAGGACAGGATAATTGATGTTAGTATTCGGGCAATAGATCCATCCCACCACATCAGAATTGGTCTTCAGCAGGGCGTCAAAGTCCACCGAGATGGGAACGCTGCCCTCTTCCTTTTCCGTTTTCCCCTCTTCCTCTGTTTCTTCCTCTGCCTCCTCTTCCTCCGCTATCTCCACGGGTTCTTCTTCCTCCAGCGAATCCTCTGTTTCTGTTTCCGCTTCCGCCTCTGCATCGGAGTCGCCCTCTGCGTCGGACGCCTCGTCCTCCGGTTCCAGAATGGTGACAAATTGCGTGGCAGTCTCCTCATAAAGGGTCGTGCCTGTGTTGTATTCGCTGACAATATTCCAGATCTGCCAGGCACAGACGCCGAACAGTACAACGCACAGCAACAGCACCAGCCAGTAAAAGAATCGTTTCATGCCAGATGA
This sequence comes from Clostridiales bacterium, assembly GCA_021205695.1. GTDB lineage: Bacteria > Bacillota > Clostridia > Oscillospirales > Oscillospiraceae > Onthomonas. The sequence goes on along the minus strand of JAJPXB010000016.1, from coordinate 3,804 downwards.
CCTCCATATGCCGGCATTTCTGTTCCATGACCGAGCCGATATGGATTCGTCCGGCATACAGGAACGGGCAGCGTATACATTATAGCGGAACTGTCGTGGAAATGCAATGGGAGCGCACTGTCTGGAAAAGCCCAGACCGCCAAAGGCAGTCTGGGCTCAGTCCGTTTCAAGGAGTCGATTTTCCGCTCATTCAGCGCTGTCGTCATCGACAGGGGCCTCTTCCGCAGGCGCTTCCTCTGCAGCAGCAGGCTCCTCCGCTTCCGGCTCAGCTTCGGCTTCGGCTTCAACCTCAACTTCAACCTCTGCCTCCGGCGCGACCTTTGCCTCCGCGATTTTGGCGTTGTTGGCGGCGATAGCGGCCTGGATGTTGGCAATCTGGGCGCACACGGCGGCATAGGTCTCCTCCGGCTCAGCGCCGTGGTCGGCAAAGTACATCTTGCCCAGCTCCGCATAGGCGGCCCGGAGGTTGCTGTCCTCCTTTACGTTGGCGGCCCTCAGTCTGGCCTCATTGGCCAGCTGGATGCCTTTGTCCACGCCGGTCTGCGCCAGGTTCATGCCGCTCTGGCCCAGGGCTATAGCCTTTTTCTTCAGTTCGTCTACGTTTACATTGAATGCCATAGTAATTTTCCTCCTCCGCATCCGGGATTTGCCCGGTCTTATTCCGGTATGCTATTATTCTAACGGCTTCAGGCTAAAATTGCAAGCTATTTGAAGCACTTTTCAAATTATTTTCATCCTTTGTTCATGTATTTTCCGCACCGGTCGTCCGATCTGCGCCATTCTCCCCCTGAAAATAGCTGCACCAGGGTCGCAGCGGGCACTTTTCGCACCAGGCGCGCCGGGCAGTACAAACCTCCCGGCCAAAGAGCACCAGCCGATGGCAGAAGTTATTGGACTCCTCCGGGGGCAACATCGCCCGGAGCTGCTCCTCCACCCGCTTGGGGTCCTTCGTCCCATCGGTGAGTCCCAGCCGTCCGGCAATACGAATACAGTGGGTGTCCGCTACTACCACTCCCGGCGTGTGGTACACGTCCCCCTGGATCAGGTTGGCGGTCTTACGTCCCACACCCGGCAGACGGAGCAGCTCCTCCATCTCCCCCGGCACCTTTCCGCCGTAATCGGACAGCAGCATCCGGGCGCAGTTCACCAGGTCCCGGCTCTTGCCCCGGAAGAAGCCGCAGGAGTGGATGTACTGTCCCACCTCCTCCGGGTCTGCCTGGGCAAAGGCCTCCAGGGTGGGAAACCGGGCAAAGAGGGCGGGCGTCACCTGGTTCACCCGGGCATCGGTGCACTGGGCGGAGAGCCGCACCGCAAAGAGCAGCTCATAGTCCTTTTCATACTGTAGGGAACAGAGCGAATCGTGATAGCGTTCCTTCAGCGCCTCCACAATGGCCCATACTTCCTGCTCCGTTTTCATCCGAAAGTCCTCCCCTTCCGCCTCTGCGGCAGATCTCTGTCTTTTCTACAATTTTATCACAAACTGTCCGGCATTTCGACCCCTACAAACAGGAAAATCCCACTATTGTCTTTTCTCTCAACTCTGGTATAATATTTTGGTAAACATCCGTGCGTCATCTGTGGACGTTTTTCCGCAGAAAGCACACAGTACAGGAGGAGCAGTCATGGTAGAGGAGACCCTTTCCTTTTTGAACCAGGCAGACCCCCAGGTGGGGGCCGCCGTCGCCCAGGAGCTGACCCGTCAACGGCGGAATATTGAGCTGATCGCTTCGGAGAACGTGGTCTCGGAGGCGGTGCTGGCCGCTGCCGGTTCCGTTTTGACCAACAAATACGCTGAGGGCTATCCCGGACGCCGGTACTACGGCGGCTGCCAGTGCGTAGACATCGTGGAAGATATCGCCCGTGACCGGGCCAAAGAGCTGTTCGGGGCGAAGTTCGCCAACGTCCAGCCCCACTCCGGCGCACAGGCCAACTACGCCGCCTACCGTGCTCTGTGCAATGTGGGAGATACCGTGCTGGGGATGCGCCTGGATCAGGGCGGACATCTGACCCATGGATCTCCGGTCAATTTCTCCGGCAAGGACTACAAAATGGTCTCCTATGGAGTAGACGTCAAGACCGGCCTGATCGACTATGACCAGGTGCGGGATCTGGCCAGAAAATACCGGCCCAGGATGATTATTGCCGGCGCCTCTGCCTATCCCCGTGCCATCGACTTCAAGCTGTTCGCCGACATCGCCCATGAGGTCGGCGCCTATCTCATGGTGGACATGGCCCACATCGCCGGTCTGGTGGCAGGCGGCCAGCATATGTCACCGGTTCCCTACGCCGACATCGTCACCACCACCACCCACAAGACCCTCCGCGGCCCTCGGGGCGGCATGATTCTCACCAATGATGAGACTATCGCCAAAAAGGTGAACTCCGCCGTCTTCCCCGGCTCTCAGGGCGGCCCGCTGATGCATATCATCGCCGCCAAGGCAGTGGCTCTGGGAGAGGCGCTTCAGCCGGAGTTCAAGGTCTATGCGGAGAACATCGTCAAAAACGCCCAGGCCATGGCCAAGGCCATTCTGGACGGCGGGCTGGATTTGGTCTCCGGAGGTACGGACAATCACCTGATGCTGGTGGATCTCCGCCCCGCCGGACTCACCGGCAGGGAGATGGAGCGCCGTCTGGACGAGGTGTTTATCACCGCCAACAAGAACGCCATCCCTGACGACCCGGAGAAGCCCTTTGTCACCTCCGGCCTTCGCCTGGGCACTCCCGCCGTCACCACCCGCGGCTTCAATGAGGCGGACTGCGCCCTGGTGGGCGACCTGATCTGCCAGACCGCCACCGCTTACGACACCAGGGCCAACGACATCCGGGACGCCGTCGTGGCCCTCACCGACCGGTACCCCCTCTATCAGTAAATTTCCTGTCCCCGCATAACCACCAATAAACAGCAGCATCGCCGGAAGGTATGTCCCTCCCGGCGATGCTCTTTCTGTCCATAGGGCTTATAACGTTTTACAGATTGCGGAAGTAGTCTCCCAACCGGGCCACGGTCACCAGATCCGCCACGCCGTCGATCACCAGGCAAATGCCCACAAATACCATCAGCGTCACGGCGGAGCTCCAGGGGTTGAGCAGTACAATGATAGCCACGATCAGGGTCAGGATGCCTGTCGCCAGGGCTGTCCCCCAGCCGGCAGCACCCGCCCGATACGCGCTGAATGCGAACTGCAAATTCTGAATGGCGTGAACCAGGACCCAGATACCGGCAATAGTGGTGATAAAGGACACCATCCCTCCCGGATTGCGGGCGATCCACAGGCCCAAAATCAGCTCCACCACACCGAAGATTAGCTGTCCGTAGCTCACGGCAATGCTGCGGTTAAAGACAAAGGTCACAATGGAAACCACGCCCAGAATGACCAGCACCCAGCCCAGAATTCCCAACACCACAGCCAATGTACTGTCCGGCAGGAAAATCAGCAGCAGTCCAAGTAAAATGGTCACAACTGCATTCAACGCGCTCTGGTGTCTCAATCCCTTGAAAAAGCTTCCCATTTTGTTTCATCCTTTCTTACTCGTTTCGGGCAATCGCCCCGTTTTTACTTCTGATATTCATTATATCTTATTTTAGCAGGAGAGGATGAACGAATTGTGAAAGGTCAATGGAATTTCGGTTAAGAAATGTTTCCAGGCAAAAACAGCCGTTTTAAGTCTTTTCTTATAGTTAGCTGTATCTAACCAATTAGTCGCAAAATCTCCTCACTTTCAGAGAATTGGGGAACAATCTGGCCAGAATGTAGCTTTACAATAGATGTGAGACCAGGGCATAGAAAAAGGCGATTGAGTTTG
>JAJPXB010000073.1 GCA_021205695.1 Clostridiales bacterium | reverse complement strand
GGTCATGCTCTCCTCGGTGACACGCTCACGGGTGAACTTGTACTGGAGGAAGATGGTCAGAGCGGAGAAGATGGCGATGGCCAGCATGACCAGGAACCACATGTTCTGGTCGTTGCCCATGACGTTGGACACCAGGATGGGGAAGATCATGGAGCCCACGCCCATGACGCCCAGACCGGCGATGTTGGTGAAGGAGGCCAGTGCGCCGCGATCCTGGCTGTTCCGGGTGGAGACAGCGATCATAGTGGAGTTAGCGGTATTGTAGATGGGGTAGGCCACCGCATAGTACAGGTTGTAGGCGATGGCGATCCAGACCATCTTGGCAATCTCACTCTCGAAGGGGACGATGAACATGAGCAGACTGCCGATGGACAGGGTCAGGGCGGACAGCAGCACCCAGGGACGGGCCTTACCGGCCAGGCAGCGGGTGCGCTCGATCAGCTGGCCCACGATCAGGTTGGCCGCCACGATGAGGATGGTGGATACCACCTGCAGGATGGACAGGAAGCTGGTTTCCAGCTGGAGGACGTCGGTGAAGTACTTGTTCAGGAAGCTGGTGAAGATACCGGAGGACAGCAGTGCGCCGAAGGGGCCGACCAGGTAGCCCAGGAGCATCTCAGGCATTTTTACCCTGTCGGTCTTAATGGCGCTGCTTGTCAGAGGTGTGCTCCAGAAGCCGCCCTTTTCGTTTTTGCTCATCTTGCTTCATTTCCTTTCTGTTTTCTGGGAGCCGGGGACTCCAGAGGCCGGGTGCACTCCGGCCTCTGGAGCAGAGGCTCCGGATTTGTTTCGGAAGGGCCTTGCGGCCCTCCCAATTTTACCTCTGATGAGGAGATAAACGGAGGTCACGCCTTGCAGGTGCAGGTATAGCTGCCGCTGCCGAAGGTCTTTTCCGTGCCGTCGGGGAGCACCAGCTGGCAGCTGGTCCCCACGGGGACGGCGACGGTGACGGTGAATACGCCCTTTTCCAGCTTCCACTCCGAGGCGGCCACGCCGTAGGGGGTGCGGACAGAGCCCTTGGCCCAGGTCAGGCCGCCGCCCAGGATGGGCTTCACCCGGAAGGATTTGTAGCCCGGCTCTGTGGCCTCGATGCCCGCCACCCGGCGGTAGAGGAAGTCGCCCACGGCGCCGCTGGCATAGTGGTTATAGGAGATCATGGTGTCGGTGCCGTCGTCCCCGATGGGGCACAGGCCGTTCTCGTCCAGGCCATCCCACCGCTCCCAGATGGTGGTGGCACCCATCTTGACCTCGTACAGCCAGGAGGGGCATTTGGTGTTCATCAGCATCTTATAGGCCACGTCCGCCCGGCCGTTGTCCGCCAAGGCAAAGAGGATATAGGGGGTGCCGGGGAAGCCGGTGCCGATGCAGTAGTCGTTCTTCTCCACCAGGGCCACCAGGTTCTCGGTGGCCTTGTCCTGGGTAGCCTTGTCGGGGAACATATTCAGGTAGATGGGCAGGACATAGGCGGTCTGGAACTCCTCCAACAGCTTGCCGTTGCCGTCGGTGAGGACGGAGCAATAGGCGTCCGCCGTCTTGTCGCTCAGGTCACGGTAGTAGGCGGCGTCCTCCTTCTCCCCCAGGATCTCCGCCACCTTGGCGACGATGTCGCTGGTGTTGCGGAGGGAGGCGGTGCCCGTCCACTTGACCCGGGCCTGCCACTGGCTCATCTGGGGCACGTCCGGGGCAATCCAGTCGCCAAAGGCCAGCACGCCGGGCACGTTCCAGATGTACCGGTTCTTGCCGAAGCCGAAGCTGCACCAGAACTTACTAGCCTTCACATACTTCTTCATGGAGGGGTACATCTTCCGCAGCAGCTCCACGTCGCCACGGGCCTGGTACTCCGCCCAGGGCACCAGGATACAGGCGTCGTCCCACCAGGCCACCGCCATATTGGGCATGGTGGCCGGGAAGCCGTAGCCCTGGGCGGGGACGGTGTTGGGCAGGCCGCCGCTGGGCAGCTGCTCCGCCTTCACGTCCAGCAGCCACTTCTCCAGGAACCGGCTCAGGTCGAAGTTATAGCAGCCGGTGGGGGCGAACACGGCGATGTCGCCCGTCCAGCCCATCCGCTCATCCCGCTGGGGGCAGTCGGTGGGGATGTCCATGAAGTTGGACTTCGCGCCCCACTCGATATTCTTCTGGAGGCGGTTGAGCATGTCGTTGGAGCAGGAGAAGCTGCCGGTGGTCTCCACGTCGGAGTACAGGGCCAGGGCGGAGATCTCGATCTTGTCCTGCTCTACGCCCTCCACGCTGATGTAGCGGAAGCCCATATAGGTCATCCGGGGGGAGTAGGTCTGTACGCCGTCCACGCAGGTATAGGTGGCGGTGGCCTTGGCGGTGCGGAGGAAGGCCACGTTCAGGGTGCCGTCCGGGTTCAAAATCTCGGCGTGCTTGACGGTGATGACCTGGCCCGCCTTGCCGTTTACGGTGAACTTCACCACACCGGCGAAGTTCTGGCCGAAGTCGTAAATCAGCACGCCGGAGGGCAGCTTGTTGCAGGAGATGGGCTTGAGCTCCTCATGGGCCCGGACAGGCGCGCCGTAGTCCGCCGCGATGGTGGGGCTCACCCGCAGGGTCTCCTTGGCGGCCTTGCGCCAGTTGGCCTTGCGCAGATCCACGGTGGCGTCGTAGGTTTCGCCGTCGTAGATGTCGGTCATGCGGTAATTTCCGTCCTCTGTGACCTCCCAGCTCTCGTCGGTGCCCACCACCTCCTGGCTGCCGTCGGCATAGGTGACCCGCAGCTCCAGGAGCAGCGCCTGCCGGTCGGCGGTGACCCGGTTTTTCCGGGTAAAGACGAAGGAGCCCACGGCCCAGCCGCCGCCCACATCCGCCTGGATGGTGTCGTTCCCGGTAAGCATATCGGTGACGTCATAGGTCTGGTACTGGAGATAGGTCTTGTAGGAGGTGAAGCCGGGGGCGAAGTACTGATCTCCCACCTTCTCGCCGTTGATGGTCAGCTCATAGATGCCCATGGCGGTGGCGTAGATCTTGGCGGAGGCGATCTTTCCCTTGCCCTGGAAGGCCTTGCGGAAGGTCATGGGGACGGGCGACACCTTCTCCTCGGTGAAGGAGTAGCCGGGATCGCTAATCCACTCCCCCTTCCAGGGAGTCCCCAGACGGCCGGTTTCAAAGGTGAGGGAAGCGGTGGCTTTCTCCCCCGTGCTGGCCGTCACGGTCAGCTCCGCAGGATAGGTGGTGAAGGGCTCCAGAGCGGGGCCGGCATACCGGATCCCCGTCTGGCTGTCCGTCCGGGTCTTCCAGTCCCCCACCTTCAGAACCGCCTCCTTCAGGGAGACGCCGCTGCCGTCGCTGTCCAGGGCGAAGGCAAACCGGGGCTGCGCCTCGTCGGTGACGCAGCCTTTCGTCAGGTTCTCCACGGTGAATCTGCTGATAGTTAACATAAGTTCCTCCTTTTCCTGTGTGCCGCGATTGTTTTGGGGCGCTGAGCAGGGCGCCCCCATTTGCTTGCACACATTATACAACACTTTTTACAAATCGTTCACATGAACTGCACAATCCGTTGATTTCGACGCATAATCCGAAAATCGTTTTGGGCAAACTGTCCAAATTGAACCGCCAAAACTTTAGCAAAATGCCAGTCTCTCAACAGGAGGGGCTGGCACACAGCTGAGAGCCGTCCTTTGTCCGGACGGCTCGCCTTTTATTCTTTTTTGTCCTTTGCTTTTTCTTCCTTCAGTGGGATGAGGATACGCAGCTCAAACCAGCCGCCGGAGGCGCTCACGGTGGCGGAGCCGCCGTACTTCTCCGCCGTCCGGCAGATGCTTTTCAGGCCGTAGCCATGGAGTCTGGTGTCCTTTTTCGTGGTCAGGGGCAGGCCCTTTTTGACCGTGTAGCCCTCGTCACAGCGGTTCTCCACCCGGATGCGGAGGAACCCCTTCTGCACCGCCACCGAGAGATGGATCAGCCGCTGCTCCGGGTCGGACAGCTTGCCCACGCTCTCGATGGCGTTGTCCAGGGCGTTGCCGAACAGGGCGCTCAGATCCATCACGTCCATAAAGTCCAGGGCCTTGCCGTCCGCCACGCAGGTGAGCCTGATATCATGGTTCTGGCAGTAGACGCTTTTCCCGGTGAGAATGGTGTCCAGCACCTCGTTGCCCGTCTTGTTCTGGGCCTCGTAGGCTTTGATCTCCTGCTCCATCCGGTCCAGATATTCCAGCTTCTGCTCTGTGCCGACCCCCGCCCGGAGAATGGCGATCTGGTGCTTCAGGTCGTGATACTTCTGGTTCACCAGATCCACCGGCTCCTGGCTCAATCGATAGTTGGCGTACTGCATATCCAGCATATTCTGCAGGGCCGTGACCTCCGTCCGGGCGTGAGCGTCGCAGAGCTGCAAGTGCAGCCCATAGAGGATGGCCACACCTCCCAGGTAGACGATGGTACGGATGTTGAACGCCTCGGCGTAGGTGGTGCCGCTGAAGGGCGTATCCGTGCTGGAAAAGCTGAGGCTGCTGAAAATGTAGATGAACAGGGCGATGAGGACTGCGCTGCCGCAGGCCACGGGCGTCACCTCCATCTCCCGGTCCACCTCCCGGTGTCCGCTCTCCAGACAGTTCATGAGGACGATGACGATGGCATAGACCGGCAGCATAAAGGCGGCCTCCCACACCAATGTCTCCAAGGTCGGGAACATCCCCTCAAAATAGGCATACAGCTGCCAGCCCAGCGAGCACATAAAGGCCCCCAGGATAAAGGCCCGGGCGCAGTAATAGATACGGTTCTCCCACCAGGTCTGGTTGAGGACGGCAAAGGGAAGCGAGGTCAGCGCCGCCATCCCTATCATACCCACATTGAACGTCATGCCGTCCTGGTCCACGATGAGCGCCATATAGCCAAGCTGAAGCGCCAGCTGTATGGCGGACGCCACCCAGAATTTCCAGCCCTCCACACGTTTGGGCAGAAGGGACACATACAGCAGGCTGGCGATCCAGTGTGCAAATGCCGTCCAGTAGAACGGGATGTTTTGCTCAACTCCGGTCATTTGCCGACCTCATTGATGTAATCGTTCAGCGCATCCAGAAAAGCCTTTTTCTTGGAGCGGCTGACCTGAACCTCCTCACCGTTGACCACGGCGTTGTCGCCCCGGATGGCGTCCACCCGCTCCAGGTTGACCAGATAGCCCTTGTTGCACCGGAAGAACATCTTTTTGTCCACGCTGCTCTCCACATCCTTCATGGCCCCGGTCGATGTGACCTCTCCGTCCAGGGTGTGATAGGTCAACTTATGGCCGTCCACCTCCACATAGCAGATGCGGGAGAGCTCCAGCTTCTGTGCGCCGTTCTTCCCGCCCACATAGAGATAGCGGCGGCTCCTGCGCTGCATCCGGGCCACAGCCCGGTCGATGCGCTGGGAGAATGCATAGTAGGAGATGGGCTTGAGCACATAGTCCAATGCGTCCACGGCGTAGCCCTTGATGGCATACTGGGGCATATTGGTGATAAAGATAATGACCACCTCGGTATCCAGCTTTCGGATCTCCTCCGCCGCCGTCATGCCGTCCATAAAGCCCAACTCGATGTCCAGCAGGATGATGTCATATTCCGCCTTATAGCCCACGGCAATCTCGTCCCCGTCAGAGAAACAGGTGACGACCAGTTTTTCCCCGGCAGATTTCTCATACTGGGTCAGGTAGTCTCTGAGCTGTGCGGTGTAAATGGGGTCGTCCTCTACCACTGCGATCCGTATCATGCCTCGCCTGTCCTCCTCTCCTGCCGAGGTTCCACAGGCGTTGCGTCCCCGTTGACCCCAGCATTCTCTGATTACAGATGCGTCCTATTTTTTATTATTTTAATGCCTTTCTCTCCTATCGTCAAGGGCAATTTTATCGTCTTTTCCAAAACACGCAGAGAAAGCCTGGGGCGGACGTATCCGTCTGCGTCCGTGGTCAGCAAAAGCCATCAAACCGTCCGGAAACGGTCTGATGGCCTGATGACAACGATATTTCCCCTGTGCGGTCAGTCCGCGTCCATCCGTCTCACCGCGTCCCACACCTCTCCCTCCGGCACAACGCTGGAGATGCCGCCGTACCGCTGGGTAGAGAGACTGGCGGCGCAGCAGGCAAAGCGGGTCGCCTCCCGCAGCTCCTCGGCTGTCAGGCGCCCAGGGGCCCCGCCGGTTTTCAGGATGCGGCTGAGCACGCTGCCCCCAAAGATATCCCCTGCGCCGGTGGTGTCCACCGGATGAATGCCGGTCGGGGTCTCCACCGTGCCGGAGGCAACCCCGTTGGAGAAGTAGCAGCCCTTCGGCCCCAGAGTGACAAACACCAGGTCGGCCCCGCAGTCCCTCAGCAGCCGCTCTGCGCCCTCCTCCGGGGAGCAGCCCCAGAGAAAGGACACCTCCTCGTCGCTGATCTTGACGATATCCGCCTGGGATGCGCCCCACAGCATCTGCCGTTTTGCCTCGTCCGGGTCCCGCCACAGAGGCTTGCGCAGGTTGGGGTCGAAGGAGATCAGCTTGCCCCGCTCCCGGGCATAGGCCACCGCCTTTCGGGTAGCGGTGCGCGCCGGGTCGTCCGTCAGGCTCAGCGTGCCAAAATGGAAGTCCCGGCAGTCGTCGATCAGCCGGAGCTCCAGCTCTGCATAGCACAGCCGGGTGTCCGCCCCCGGCTTTCGGGCAAAGCTGAACGTCCGGTTCCCCGCGCTGTCCAGCGTGACGAAGGCCAGGGTGGTAAAGCAGTCCGGATCGGTCACGATACCGGCCGTCTCGATGCCCGCCTGGGCCAGGGTGTCCAGCAGCAGCCCGCCGAAGGCGTCCGTCCCCACCTTGCCCAGCAGCGCCGTCTTGCAGCCGTAGGCGCTCAGCGCCGCCAGCAGATTGCCTGGCGCCCCGCCGGGGTGGGCCGCCAGCGTGGGATAACCGCCTCCGTCCGTGCTGACACAGGCGAAGTCGATGAGCAGCTCCCCGATCGCAGTCACGTCATATCTCATGCTGTACCTCCCGCCTTCCCGCAAGGGAAATCATACCCGCTTCGCCATCCACAGGAACTCGTATCCGCCCAGCGTCAAAACGCCGGGGTTCTGTACCTGTCGTTCGCCCAACAGGTCGGCATAGGCCCCCGTCTCGCTCAGCCACGCCTTCTGCGGCTCCGGGCTGAAGTTGTACAGCCCGTAGAGCTTCTCCCCGTCCTTATATCGGCCCAGGATTAGCACGGAATGGTTGCCCGCGTCCGCCGTCCAGAAGTCCGCGTCCGCGTCAAAGACGGGGCTGGCCTTCCGCACCTTCTCCAGCCGCCGCAGGCCCCGGAACAGCCGTCCCTGGACGGAGTCCGGCTCCTGCCGCCGCTCTGCCTCGTCCCACCGGAAGTCCCCCCGGTGGAGATAGCGGCTGTCCCCCGCCTTCTCCGGGTCGGCCAGGTAGCCCCAGTCATTCTGCTGGCCCACCTCGTCTCCGGCGTAGAGCACCGGAATGCCGCTCTGGGACAGCATACAGGCATGGAGCATCAGATCCAGCTGTATCGCCTGGTCGGTGAGCGCCTCGCTCCCCGTCTCCACCGCCGTCTCCAGCCCGCAGAGGGAGGCGGTGGTGCCGCAGAGCCGGGCGTCTCCCAGCCGCGCGTCGTCGTTGTAGAGCGTTCCCCGGCTGGCCCCGTAGGGCAGCTTACCGGTGAAATAGTCGTTCAAAAACCGCTTGTGAGGCACCTCTCCCATGCCGAACCGGGCCAGAAAGGGGTAGTCCAGCCCCCAGCCGATGTCGTCGTGACAGCGGAGGTAGTTCTGGAAGGTGTAGCCCTTGGGGAGCGCCGCCACCTGATCCAGCTGGTGCCGCAGGAGGCGCACGTCGTGGGTGGCCGCCGTGTGCCAGGTGGTACACATGGCGGTCACATTGTAGAGCATATGGCATTCCGGCCGCTCCGGCGTTCCGAAATACGGGGCCACCAGGGCTGGCTCCATGACCACCTCCCCCAGCAGCAACACGCCGGGGCAGACCACTTCGGTCACGATGCGCAGCATCCGAACCAGAGTGTGCACCTGGGGCAGGTTCCGGCAGCTGGTGCCCAACTGCTTCCAGATGTAGGGGACGGCGTCCAGGCGGATCACGTCGATGCCCCGGTTGGTCAGGAACAGCAGGTTCTCCGTCATCTCCCGAAAAACCACCGGATTGGCATAGTTCAGATCCCACTGGTAGGGGTAAAAAGTGGTCATGACCACCTTTCCCAGCTCCTCCTGCCAGGTGAAGCTGCCCGGAGCGTCGGTGGGGAACACCTGGGGCACCGTCTGCTCATACAGGTTGGGGATGTCCCAGTTGTCGTAGAAGAAATATCGTTCCTGATACGCCTGCTCCCCTGCTCTGGCCCGACGCGCCCACTCATGCTCTTCGCTGGTGTGGTTCATTACGAAGTCCAGGCAGACGGAGATGCCCCGCCTGCGGCAGTCTCTGGTCAGCGCCTCCAGGTCGGCCATGGTCCCCAGCTCCGGCTGCACCCGCCGGAAGTCGGAGACGGCATAGCCGCCGTCGCTCCGCCCCTGGGGGCTCTCCAGCAGGGGCATCAGATGGAGGTAATTCACCCCGCACGCCTGAAGATAATCCAGCCTGTCCCGGACGCCGTTCAAATCGCCGGCGAAGGGCTTGACGTAGAGCATCATTCCCAGCCGCTCCCGGTCGCGGTACCAGCCCGGGTCGGCCTCCCGCTGCCGGTCCGACTGCCTCAGATCCGCAGACCGGGCCAGGTACATCCCCTCCATGGCGGACAACAGCTCGTCCAGCGTGTCCTCCCGATCCGGATACAGGGTGCAGTAGAGCTGTCTCAGCTCGTCATATCGGCTTGCGAGCCGGGCGCGGAATTCCTCAGTCATCGGTAACTCCTCCTGTTTTGGTCACATCCCCAGCTTTTCCATGTCGGAGAGGACTTCCTCCTCCGTCTGTACATGTCCCTCGTCGGGGGCATCCTCTTTTTCTTCCTTCCGCTCCAGATAGGGGGCGAAGGATTTCAGCAGCATACTGGCGTTGAGCATGGTGACGGCGGAAAAGCCGCACAGCACCCACACGAAGGCGTAGGTGGGCAGGTTCCCCCGGTCAAGGTAGGTCACCGCCATGGGGACGACGTTGACGATCAGCACGGCGACAGTGGTGACGGGCCGCTTCACCGCGAAGTACACCGAATCCGCCAGCAGCTGTCTGAAGCTCACCTGAAAGGCCGCCATCACCGGGAACAGATAGCAGGCCAGGACGACGACCGCAATTCCAATGGCCATCAGGGGATACCGAAACAGAGCCATCACCCCTTCAAACTGCTCGCACCAGCTGATCTCCAGCCACAGCACCACGCCCAGCGCCAGCAGCGCCAGAAAGCAGAGGGTACCCTGTTTGAAATTGCTCTTAAAGCCCCGCCAGAAGGTGGAGAAGGGGTTGCAGGTCTGCTCCCGCAGACAGGTCAGCAGGGTGAAGTACAGGGCGGCGTACCCCGCCCCCGCCGTCACCACCGGCAGGAGGGAGAGGACAAAGAGCAGGTTGGCGGCGATGAGGATGCCGCACCGGGTCATGAGCTGGCCAAAGACGCTGTCATTGTCCAGAAAGCCACGTAAAAATTTCATGAGGATCTCCCCTTTCAGCGGGAAAACAGATAGCGAAGGAACAGGTCGATCTGGTCGATGTGGGGCGCATTGGCAGAGATGCCCAGGGCACAGTCCCCGCCGTAATACTCCTCCAGCAGAGAGCCGGAGAGGTCGATGCCCACCGGCACCTCCGTCAGCGTCCCGTCCCCCTCCAGGTCGGCCTCCACCGTCAAAATGCGGTCGGAATAGGTCTCCAGCAGGGCGGAGACCCGTTCGTCGGACAGGCTCATGAGCCGTCCGCTCTCCCCCACCGCCAGCAGATCGTCCGTGTTCATCACCAGCACGTCCAGGGTGCCCCCGTCCAGGTAGGCGATCATCTGCTCGTAATAGGCGCTGCCGGTGGTGGAGCTGGTAGCGGGGTTGCAGTAGATGCTGTCCTCAAACTGGAGCTGTCCCCGGGTCAGGTCATATCCGGCGTATGCGGCAAAGCCGTCGTACAGGTCGGAGCCCTCTCCCAGATCCTCCGTCACGTTGGCAAAGCAGGCAAAGAACCACGTCTCCGACGGAGTGGTGACGGCGTGCCAGGTCATAGTGACCGCAAAGCCCACGATCACCACGATGGCGATGATCCACAGCTTGTAATACATCCATATATAGCCGGGGCGCTCTCCCGGCTCCAGGGCGCAAATTTTCTTCCATTCTGCGGCCATATACGCTTTCAGGCGATCCATCTCATTGCACCCTCTCCAGGTAGATCTGAACGCTGGGGCAGTCGCCGTACAGCCGGGGCAGGACAAAGCCCCCGTACATCAGCCCGCCGCCGGTATAGACCCTGCCCTCCTCCTGGGCGGGCAGGTCGCCGCAGGCGCCTCCCGTGCCAAAGACGGCAAACTCCCGGACCCGATACCCGGCGCTCTCCTCCAGGCCCCGGAGCCGCAGGCAGATCAGCGGGGCGGTGGCCCGGACGTGGGTGACCACAACACTGACCAGCGTTTCCCCCCTGTCCGCCGAGACGCTCTGCCAGGCGGTGTGATCGGGGCTTTGGGCAGGGTCGGACAGGCGGTAATAGTCCCCCCTCTGGATCAGATCGCAGTAGCGGCGGAACCGCTCGATCTGGCGGCGGACAGCCGCCTTTTCCTCCTCCGTCAGCAGGTTCAGGTCCAACTCATAGCCAAAGGTGCCGCTCATGGCCACCACCGCCCGGGTATCCAGGGGCACAGTCCGTCCGGTCTGGTGGTTGGGGCAGGCAGAGACATGGGCTCCCACGGCGGACACGGGGTAGCCGAAGGAGGTGCCGTGCTGAATGGACAGCCGCTCCACCGCGTCGGTGTCGTCGCTGCACCAGATCTGGGGACAGTAGGCCAGCATTCCGGCGTCGAACCGCCCGCCGCCCCCGGCGCAGCCCTCCAGCAGCACCTCCGGGAACCGGGCAGTGAGCCGCTCCAGCAGGTCATACACCCCCAGCACATACCGGTGGGCCGCCTCCCCCTGGCGCTCCGGGGAGAGCGTCCGGCTGTACACGTCGGTCAGGCTCCGGTTCATATCCCATTTGATGTAGTCGATGCGGTAGGTCTCCAGCAGGGCGGACAGCCGCTCGCAGAGGTAGTCTACCACCTCCGGTCGGCCCATGTCCAGCACCAGCTGGTTCCGGCCCATGGTGGGGCTGCGGTCGGGCAGGGTCAGCGCCCAGTCCGGGTGGGCACGGTACAGATCGGAGTCCTCGCTCACCATCTCCGGCTCTACCCACAGCCCGAATTTCATCCCCAGGCCGTTCACCTCTGCGATGAGGCGGCTCAGGCCGCCGGGCAGCTTTTTCTCGTTGACGTACCAGTCCCCCAGGCCCTGGTTCTCGTCGTCCCGGGTCCCGAACCATCCGTCGTCCAGCACCAGCATCTCCACCCCCAGGGCGCTGGCCTGGCGGGCAATGGAGATGATCTTGTCCGTGTCGAAGTCAAAATAGGTGGCCTCCCAGTTGTTCAGGAGGACCGGGCGGCGACGGTTGACCCATGGGCTGCGGCACAGGTTGCTCCGGAGAAAGCGGTGGTAATTCCGGGAGAGCTGCCCCAGGCCCCGATGGGTGAAGGTGAGCAGCGCCTCCGGTGCCTGGAACCGTTCTCCAGGGCGCAGGGTCCAGCGGAACTGCTCGTCGTGGATGCCCATGACGACGCGGGTGCCGCCGGACTGGTCCCGCTCGACGTCCGTCCGGTGATTGCCGGAGTAGACCAGCATCAGGCCGATGCAGTCTCCGTTGTCCTCGGTGGCCTCCCGCCCCGCCAGAATGACGAAGGGGTTGTGCTGATGGCTGGAGGCCCCCCGGCGGGAGGCCACCGTCTGGATGCCGCCGGTGATGGGAGCCCGCACCGGCTGCCGCTCCATATTGTGCCGCCCCTGGAAGTGGAGCAGGTCCCAGTCCCCAAAGGGGATGTCCAGGCAGAGAGAGGCCGCGCGCTCCAGCGTCAGGGCGCCCGTTCCTGTATTGCGCAGCTGTGCGGCGCGGGTGATCACGTCCCGCTCCTCGAACACGCCGTAGTACAGCTTCAGCTCCAGTCCCGTCACGGTGTCGGCCAGGGTGACGACCAGCGTCTCCGCCTCCCCGTCTCCGGCAAAGGCGGAGGGCATCCCCTCCACCGTGTACTTGCCGGGCCGGATGTGGTGGGAGACGTACCGAAACGCCGCCCCGTAAGCCCCCTCCGGCCCGGAGACAACCAGACAGCTGACCCGGAAATCTCCGGTGTTACAGCCGGTATACTCCTGGGGCATGGTATCCAGGCTGATCTGCGGCTCATAGCGGCTGGGATATGGGTTGGGGGAAAAGCCAAAATCTACCGGGCGGTACAGGTGTTCCATGCTGCCGGACACCCGGCGGCCATAATACAGATGGCGGAGATAGCCCAGCGGGTCGATCTGCATCTGATAGGTGGTGTTTTGGGTGTGCAGGACAAAAATGCCCTCGTCTCTCTGAAAGGAAATACTCATGCGGACTCCTCCGTAGCAGGTTAATGTTCATCTAATGGGAGCAGCTCTCCCTCGGGGCACTCCAGGTGCACCCGCTCCTCCTCCGGAAGGCGGCGATACGCCCCGGGGCTGCATCGATAATGTTTGGTAAAGCTGTGGGTAAACGCCTGGATACTGTTGTACCCCACCATCCCGGCGATAGTCTCCACCGAGAGGCCGGTGTTGGTCAGCAGCTTCGCCCCCTCCCGCATACGCAGCAGGATCATGTAGTCCTTGGGAGAGATGCCCATCTTCTGGGTGAACAGCTTGGTGAAATAGCTGCGGTCGATGCCGATGGATGCGGCCACCTCGCCCACCTTCATGGAGGCGTAGTTGTGCCGGATATAGTTCAGGCCGTGCTGGACATAGTCGTTCGGGTCATATTCCGAGTGGAGGCTGCGGGTCTCGCTGCTGCCGGACTGAATGGCCAGGCCCAAAAACTGATACAGCACCCCCAGACGCCACAGGTCGTGGGTCAGGTTCAGCTCCGTCTTGTCCAGCAGATCGGAGATCAGAGAGCTGAAGCCCGCCGGATCGGTGTTACAGTCCCGGATGTTCACCCCGGCTGGAAACCCCGCCTGCTCCAGATAGTAGGGCGCCTTCTCCCCGGCGAAGGTGATCCAGCAGTAGGCCCATGGGTTGTCCCAGTCGGCCCAGTAGCGGGTCATCTCGCCGGGCTTGGCCACAAAGATCTGTCCGTCGTGAACCGCCCTGGTGACGCCGTTCACCTCCAGGAACCCCTCCCCGGACATAATCACATGGAAGTGATACCCCGGACGGCTGATGGGGCCGAAGGAATAGCCCGGACGGCATTTTTCAATGCCGCAGCTCATCAGGTAGAGGGATTCCGTCTGCCGGTTTCGGTAGGTCAGCTCGAACAGCCGGTACTGGCCCGCCTTGAAGAAAAACTGCATTTTCGCCATAAGCCATACTCCCATATGCGCTGATGCGGCCTCAGTCGGGTGGGCAGCGGCCTCCCTCCCGGCGGGGAAACGGGCAAAGGCGGTCGCTCTGACCGCCGGGTCCTCCCGGTCCCGCCCCCGGCGGATAAGCCGCCGGAGGCAGGAAAAGGAGGAAAACAATTTTGATATTGCTGTTATTTTACAGCTTGCTTCCCGAGGTTGCAATGCCCTCGATAAACTGTTTCTGGAAAATCAGGTACAGCACGATCATGGGGATGCAGGCCATCAGGGCGGCGGCCATCAGCTCCGGATAGTTGGAGCTGTACTGGCCCTGCATCTTCGCCAGGGCAGCGGAGAGGGTGGTGCTCTCCACCTGGGGGCAGACGATCATGGGCCACATCAGGTCCTTATAGGCAAACACCGCCGTAAAGATACCCAGGCTGACCATGGCAGACCGGGTCAGCGGGGCCATGATCCACAAAAACCGCTGGGGGATGTTGCAGCCGTCGATGGCGGCGGCCTCCTCCAGGTCTCTGGGCAGACCCTGATACCCCTGCTTGAGCAGGAAGGTGCCGAAGGCAGTCACCACGCCGGGGAACACCAGGCCGGCAATGCTGTTGGTCCAGCCCAGGCTGGTCACCATGACATACTGGGGGATGATGAAAATCTGGCTGGGCACCATCATCTGGATAAGGATGAGGGAGAACAGGAGGTTCTTCCCGGGAAAGTGGAGACGGCCGAAGGCGTAGCCCGCCAGGGTGGCGGTCAGCACGGCGCAGACCACCCGCCAGAAGATCATCAGGATGGTGTTTTTATAGAGGTACAGGAAATTGTAGTTCTTCCAGACGGAGACGAAATTATCCAGGCTCCAGCTGGAGGGGAAGATGACGAAGGGGTTGACCGACGTGGCCTCGGACAGCGTCTTGAATGCGGTCAGCAGCATCCACAGGAAGGGCACCAGCATGGTAATGGAGCAGATGATGAGGATGAGATGGATCAGCCCCTGGGTCGCCCGTTGTCTTGCCTGATAGCTTTCCATACCGCGCCTCCTTAACCGTAGAAGACCCACTTCTTCTCGCTTTTCTGCAAGAGGAAGGTGAGCGCCATAATGATGACCAGCATGCACACCACGATGGTGGCACCGTAGCCCCGGTCGCCGTTGGTGAAGGTGTACTTGTAGAAGATGTAGACCACGGACTGCACCGAAGACAGCGCCTGGTTGGTGTTGTCCATCACCATGTAGATCAGATCGAAGATCTGCAGCGCCCCGATGATGCGGGTCTGGAGGATAAAGAAGGTGGTGGGGCTGAGCAGGGGGACGGTGATGGAGAAGAACTGCCGGATGCCGGAGGCCCCGTCGATCTCCGCCGCCTCATAGTAGTCGTGGGGGATCTCCTGTAAGCCGGAGAGGAACAGGATCATATTGTAGCCCACGATGGACCAGACGCCGATGATGCCGATAGAGATCCAGGCCGTGTTGGGATCGGAGATCCAGGCCACGTCCAGCCCGAACAGGTTGTTCAGCAGGCCAAACTGCTGGTTGTACAGGAACTTCCACACCATGGCCACCGCCGCGGGGGCCGCCACCATGGGCAGGAAGAAGATGGTACGGTAGCCGCCCCGGAAGGCGATCTTCCGGTTGAGCAGGACGGCCAGCACCAGGCCGATACCGATGCCGAAGGGCACCTCGATAATGGCATATTTCAGCGTGTTGAGCAGGCTGCCCCAGAATTCCGAGCTGGTCAGTACGCTCTGATAGTTTTGAAGACCGATGAACACGTTCCCTCTGCCGAAGTCGCCGGTCTTACAAAGGGACTGGTAGATGGTGTAAAGGATGGGATAGAAGTTCAGGACGATCAGGCCGATCATGGTGGGGGCCACGAAGATCAGCCCCCACATGGCCTCGTTTTTCTCCGCCCTGGACATCTTTTTTCTGATTTTCTGGGCCATGACTTCTCCTTTCTGTTCCGTCCGCGCTCCGGCCGGGGCATCTCTCCGTCCCGGCCGGAGTCACCCGGATATTGCGTGGCTGCCGGCCGGTCATTCCGTTGCGAGGATGTCGTTCATGTAGGCGGCGCAGTTGTCCAGAACGTCACTCATCACTGACGTATCCAGCCAGGCGTTCACCAGCTGCTCCCGATAATAGTTCTGCCAGGTGGTGGTATAGCGGCTGTGGGGATAGGAGATGAGGGTGGCAGTGTCATTCATGACCTGAACGGCGGAGGCGTCGATGCCCTTGGCGGAGATGACGTCCGCATAGGCGCTGTCGGCCCCCACATAGCCGGACAGCGTCACACCCAGCTCCGCCTGCTTGACCTGCATATCGTAGCTGGACAGCCACAGCACCAGCGCGGCAGCCTCGTTGGGATGGGCGGTGGAGGCGGAGGCCGACCATGCCAGGGAGTTATAGATGGTCACCCGCTCGCCGTCGTCGCACTGGCCGTTGCCGTTGGCGTCGTAGTAGGGCAGGACGGCGGTGGCGTAGTTCTCTGAGCCGTCATACTCGGTAAAGCCCGCCAGCGTGTAGTTGCCCTGGCAGATCATGGCCGCCAGGTCGTTGGTGAACAGGCCGTTAGTGCCGTTCTCGGAAACCATGGACTGCGGCGCAAAGGCGTCGTCGATGAGCTTGCCCACAAACTCCATGGCTGTCTTGGTGGCGTCGGAGTCCAGACCGGAGACCGTCCCGTCCTCGGAGATGACCGTTCCGCCCATGGCGTAGACGATGTTCCACCAGCCATCCTGGTCGTTGGTGGTGTTCATGGCTGCGCCGTAGACGCTGCCGCCGCTGGCGGCGGTGATGCCGGAGGCCACCTCATAGAAGGTCTCCCACGTCCAGGTCTCGTCGGGATAGTCGAAGCCGTACTCGTCAAAGATGGCCTTGTTGTAAAGGATAACGTTGATGTCGTGATCCTTGGGGATGCCATAGTACTTGCCGTCATAGGTGAAGGTATCCACGGCGCCCTCGTAATAGTTGGACATATCGATATCCTCGTCCGCCTCGATGTACGGGGTCAGATCCAGCAGGATGTCGCCGGACATATACTTCTCCGCCTCCTGGACGTGCATCCAGAACACATCGGCCATGTCGCCGCCGGACGCACCGGCCTCCAGCAGCGTCCAGTAGTTGTCCCATGTCACCACGTTGACCTTGACGGAGATGCCGGTCTCCTCGGTGAACAGGTCGCAGATCTCCTGGATGCCGTCCTGCTGGTCAGAGTCCCACACCCAGACCTCCAGCTCCGCGGACGTGTCCAGCTCCGCCTCCGGGTCGGCATCTCCGCTGGAATCGCCGGCAGCTCCGCAGGCCGTCAGGGAAAGCGCCATGACGACAGCCAGCAGAAGCGCCATCCATTTTTTGATGCTCTTCATTACAGTTTGTGCCTCCTTCTGAATCTTTTTCCAAGAGCCCAAGTTGTCTCAAGGAGATTACCATAAGTATAGACACGCCAAAAACATTTGACAATGTTCTGGCGTGGGATAGACTTGTTCATTTGTGGAATCAGACGCCAAAATTTTCTCAGCACCTGGAAGCGTTTTCTCCCTTTCCGGGATGAAAACTGGCAGGGAACGGCAAAAAACCGCACAAATATTCTTTTGTCCTTTCAATTTTTCCTCCCGCGGCCGGTCGAAAAGCGCACAAAACCCTCTGTCCTTTCGTTTTTCGAAGGACAGCGGGTAGTCTATCAAATGTCTAACGTCCACCCCAATTCCGGTATAATAAGGAAAACGGGGTGGAGTAATGTGGAACAGTGGAGAAAAGACGCCCGAATCGAGGCAAACATAGTTAACATAGATACGCTGGCACACAGGGATCATCTGCTGCGGAAGATCGAGAAGGTCATGGATTGCAATTGGCTGTATGAGCGGCTTGACCTCCATTACTGCCACGCGAATGGCCGACCCGGAGCAGGACCCGGTCGTTCTCAAAAAGATGGTGCTCATCCAGCACCTGTTCGGCCCCCCGTCGCTTCGGCAGACTTATCAGGAGATCAACGGGAACATTGCCTGCCGCTGGTTCCTGTGCTACAGCCTGCTGGACAAGATCCCACACTTTGCCACAGTGAGCTACGCCTTCTGCATTTTGTAAAGTATCATTATAACGCCTACTGGGCGTAGGCTTTTTGCTGACAAAAAGGGGTGGAAAAAACGGATGGGAACGGGTATAATAAGGCTGTCAATGTGACATATCACCATCCGGAAAGAGGCGCTTCCCATGCTGTTTCGAGATAACATTGAGCCCCGTTGCATCTACTGCCAGCACGGCACCGCCATCGCTGAGGACACGGTAGTCTGTCTGAAAAAGGGCGTCATGTCCGGCGGCGGGAGCTGCCGGGGGTTCACCTATGACCCCTTCAAGCGAGTGCCCACTGTCCCTGCCGACCCGGACTTCTCCAAGCTGGACGACGCCGACTTCTCCCTGGACGTGGAGGAGGGCGGGGAATCCTGACCCCCGTCCCTCTTTGCGCATAATTTCCCTTCTCCCGAACCATAGTAATCCTGTGGGCCCCGCAGGCTGCTGTCCTGCGGCTCCCGCCTGTGATATCGACAAAGGAGGGAATACAGATGTTGGATAAGATCGCTCTGGTTCTGAGCATTATCGGCGGCATCAACTGGGGGCTGATCGGCCTGTTCCAGTTTGACCTGGTCGCCTTTCTGCTGGGAGGCTCCGGAAGCATTCTCAGCCGGATCGTCTACGTTCTGGTGGCCGTGGGTGCGCTGTGGTGCATCTCGCTGCTGTTCCGGGACACGGACACCGCCCGAACTGAGACTGCAGGCTGACCCGTCACAGTCCCCCCTGCCGCCCGGCGGCAGGGGCTTTTTCTGTTTTTGGGTCCCCGCAGGCCGCGCCTCTCTCAAAGCGGGAGACCAGGCCTCCTGTGAAAAAAATCACAAAACCGCCGGAAAATCATTGACAATCCCCTCCGGCTGGGATATTCTTAGAGTAGTGTGGGAGGCGACCGATTTGCGGGGATTTGAACCGATGATCAGGCGTCTTTCCCGCTTATTGTGTCAAAAAGTTAGCAGTAGCTACCTATACCGGGCCGGAGAGACGGCTCAGACTGCAAGGAGGAACGACTGATGAGAGGCGTAGAGACCAAGATCCAGAGCATCCGGCATCAGATCTTCTGCGAGGTCGCCCGAATGGCGTACGAGGACGACGCTCCTGCGAACACCATCGAGGAGCTGCCCTATAAGATCATCCCCGGCGAGACGGGTACTTATCGGAACAACGTATTCCTGGAGCGGGCCATCGTGGGCGAGCGGCTCCGTCTGGCCATGGGTATGCCCAGCCGGAGCGCGGCGGCCCATGCCCCCGTGTCCCAGGGCATCGAGGAGGCAGACAAGGCGGAGACCTATTACACCCCTCCCCTGATTAACGTCATCAAGTTTGCCTGCAACGCCTGCCCGGAGAAGCGGGTCTATGTCACCGACGGTTGCCAGGGCTGCCTGGCCCACCCCTGCGAGGAGGTCTGCCCTAAGAAGGCGGTCCACCTGGAGAAGTTCAACGGCCGGTCGGTCATCGACCAGGACAAGTGCATCAAGTGCGGCCGCTGTGTGGAGGCCTGCTCCTATAACGCCATCATCATCCAGGAGCGGCCCTGCGCCGCCGCCTGCGGCATGGACGCCATCAGCTCAGACGAGAACGGCAAGGCGGACATTGACTACGATAAGTGCGTCTCCTGCGGCCAGTGCCTGGTGAACTGCCCCTTCGGCGCCATCTCGGACAAGTCCCAGATCTATCAGCTGGGCCGGGCCCTTCGGAACGGGGAGCAGGTCTACGCCGCCGTGGCCCCCGCCTTTGTGGGGCAGTTCGGACCCAAGGCCACGTTTGGAAAGCTCCGCTCCGCCCTGAAAGATCTGGGCTTTGCCGATGTGGTGGAAGTCGCCATCGGCGCAGACCTGTGCGCCGTCCAGGAGGCGGAGGATTTCGTCCGGGAGGTCCCGGAGGAGCTGCCCTTTATGGGCACCTCCTGCTGCCCCGCCTGGTCCGTCATGGCAAAGAAGCAGTTCCCCCAACAGGCAAAGTGCATCTCCATGGCCCTGACCCCCATGACCCTGACCGCCCGGTTCATCAAGAGCAAGAAGCCCGGGGTGAAGGTGGCCTTCTTCGGCCCCTGCGCTGCCAAAAAGCTGGAGGCCATGCGCCGCACCGTCCGCAGCGAGGTGGACTTCGTGCTCACCTTTGAGGAGCTGGACGGTATCTTCGACGCCAAGGGCATCGACCCGGAGACCATGCCCGAGGACACCTCCGAGACCTTGGAGCCCACCCGGGATGGCCGGAACTTCGCCGTCTCCGGCGGCGTGGCCGCCTCGGTGGTCAACGTCATCCAGTCCAAATACCCGGACAGAGAGGTGAAGGTCACCAGCGCCGAGGGCCTGCGGGACTGCCGGAAGATGATGATGCTGGCCAAGGCCGGAAAGTACAACGGCTACCTGCTGGAGGGCATGGCCTGCCCCGGCGGCTGCGTGGCCGGCGCCGGCACCATGCAGCCCATCCGCAAGAGCCAGACCGCCGTGAACCAGTTCGCAAACAAGGCCACGGAAAAGGTCTGCACCGAGCCGGAGTACATCGTGGAGCTGGACAACCTGATCTATTGATGCGATCGGTCTTCTGCCCATGGAAACCAACACGGCCCATCCGTTTCTCTGCGGATGGGCCGTTTTTTGTGTTATTGACCGTCACACCACCTGGAACAGGTAGAATTTCAGATACGCCGTCTCCGGCACGTTCCACAGGATGGGGTGGTCCGGCCCCTGCTGCCGGGCCTCGATCTGCCGGAGGGAGACGCCCGCGTCCCGGGCGGCCTCCCGGAGCATGTGCCGGAAGTCCCCCTCGCTCATAAAATGGGAGCAGGAGCAGGTGGCCAGATAACCGCCCCGGGGGAGCAGCTTCATGGCCCGGAGGTTGATCTCCTTATACCCCGCCGCCGCCCGGTCGATGGTGTCCCGGGACTTGGTGAAGGCGGGCGGGTCGAGGATGATAAAATCAAAGTCCCGGCATTTGGCGGCGCACAGGTCGGTGAGCAGCCGGAACACGTCGGCGGTCCGGAAGTCGATATTTTCCAGCCCGTTGCGCCGGGCGTTCTCCCGGGCCATCTCGATGGCAGAGCCGGAGATGTCCACGCTGAGCACCCGTTCCGCCCCGCCCCGGGCTGCGTTGAGGCCGAAGGAGCCGGTGTGGGTGAAGCAGTCCAGCACCCGTTTGCCCTTTGCCAGCCGGGCCACCGCCTGACGATTGTATTTCTGATCCAGGAAAAAGCCGGTCTTTTGGCCGTTTTCCACGTCCACCAGGTAGCGGATACCGTTCTCCGTGATCTCGGTGACGGACGCGTCCGGATGGGGCATCCCGGGCCACCAGGCCTTGCTCTGCTCCATTCCCTCCCGCTCCCGGAGGACTGCGTCGTTTCGGAGGTACACCCCCTGCACCGGCTGCCCCAGCTCGGCCAGCCGGTCGACCAGGGCCCGGAGCACCGTATCCCGCACCCGCTCCATCCCCAGGGAGAGGATCTGCACCGACAGGAGGTCGCCGTACCGGTCCACCGTCAGGCCGGGCATCTGATCCGCCTCTCCGTGTACCAGTCGGCAGCAGAGGAAGTCGTCCCCCGGCATGACCGTCCGGCGATAGTCCACCGCATATCCCACCCGCCGGGCCCAGAAGTCCGGGTCAAAGGCGTCGTTGGCGTTCCGGCTGAGCAGCCGGACGGCGATTTTGGAGCGGCTGTTGTAAAAGCCTGTGCCCATCCAGGCATTCCCGGCAAATATATCCACCAGCCCGCCGTCCTCCGGCGTCCCCCGGAGGGGTCTGACCTCCTCCCCATAGACCCAAGGATGGCCGTTTTTTACCGAGCGTTCCGCCTTCCCCGAGATCTGGAGGGCGGGATAGGGGCGCTGCTGCTTCATAGCTCTCTTCTCCCTTGCGTTTTTCTTCTCCCGATTATAGCACGGAAGGGCGGCCCGGGCAACGGGGGAATTGGGCCGTTCAGGTCTGGCGGTTTTCGCGTTCGGCGGAGGGTTTTGTGTGATCGAAGGTGCACGCCGCACCCGCAGCCACCCTATTTCCCGTCTGCCCGCCGGAAAAACCGGGCATACTGGAGCTGTCTCCCCTGTCGCCCCGCTTTTCCGCTTGTCACCGGGGAAAAAGCGTATTATAATGGAGCCGGGGACGACCGATCCCCTTTTTCGCCGCATTCCGCGGCCCGACACTTCATTGTAGATTTTCCGGGAGGCCGGTTTTTTTATGTCTGTTTCTCAACTGAAAGCAATGCTGCGCCCCGGCTGCCGCGCCCATCTGGTGGGCGTGGGCGGCGTGTCCATGTTCCCGCTGGCGGAGATGCTGCTGCACCGGGGCGTCGTCGTCTCCGGCTCCGACGCCAGGGAGTCCGACCACGTGGCCCGGCTCCGGGCCCAGGGGGTCCCCGTCGCCATCGGCCATCTGCCGGAGTCGGTGCAGGGGGCCGATCTGGTCATCCGCACCGCCGCCGTCCACGACGACAACCCGGAGATCGCCGCCGCCCGCTCTGCCGGCATCCCCGTCTTTGAGCGGGCCCAGGCTCTGGGAGCGCTCATGAGCGATTACGACCACGCCCTCTGCGTTGCCGGGACCCACGGCAAGACCACCACCACCTCCATGTGCGCCCACATTGCCCTGGAAGCTCGCCTGGATCCCTCCATCATGATCGGCGGCAATCTGCCCATACTGGGCAGCGGCTACCGCATCGGCGGCGGGGACACCTTCGTTCTGGAGGCCTGTGAGTACTGCAACTCCTTTCTCTCCTTCCGGCCCACCGTGGCGGTCATCCTCAACGTAGAGGAGGATCACATGGACTTCTTCCACAGCCTGGAGGAGATCCAGACCTCCTTCCGCACCTTCGCTGAGCTGGTGCCGAAGGACGGCTGCGTGGTGGCCAACGCCGACCACCCGGCCACCATGGCGGCGCTGTACGGCCTGGAGCGCAACCTCATCACCTTCGGTCTGGAGCAGCCCGCCCGGGTCACCGCCCGGAACCTGCTATTCGAGGAGGGCCTGGCCCAGTTCGACATTATCTGCGACGGGGCCTTTCTGTGCCACGCGGAGCTGTCCGTCCCCGGACGGCACAATGTCATGAACGCCCTGGCCGCTGCCGCCGCCTGCTGGTTCATGGGCGTCAGCGGGGCCGCCATCGCCGCAGGGCTGAACGCCTACCGGGGGGCGGAGCGCCGATTCGAGTACCGGGGCGAGGTCAACGGGGCGAAGGTGTACGACGACTACGCCCACCACCCCGGCGAGCTGCACACCCTGTTCTCCATGGCGGAGACGCTGCCCCACAGACGCATCCTCTGCGCCTTCCAGCCCCACACCTACTCCCGGACAGTCGCCTTCTTCGACGGCTTCGTGGAGGAGCTGTCCCGGCCCGACCGGACGGTGCTCATGGAGATCTTCCCTGCCCGGGAGACCAACACCACCGGCATCTCCTCCCGTGACCTGGCGGAGCGTATCCCCGGGGCGATCTATTGCGCCACCCTGGAGGAGACGGAGGCCGCCCTCCGCGGCCTGGCACAGCCGGGAGACCTGGTGCTCACTGTGGGAGCAGGAGAGCTGAACCGGGTGGCCGGTTGGCTGGTAAAGGGTTAAAGCCGCCGCACAAATGATGTCATTGCAGACGACAAGACCGCACCGGCGAGCCGGTGCGGTCTTGCTTTGAGAGAGAAAAGAGAGAGAAGAGATTTGGGAGGTTTCTACTGTAAGAGATATCATGCTTGCTGCTTACGGTGTTATATTACTCCCCCATGCGGAGAAATGGGTGAAGGAACTGAAAACGAATTTTGAATAAGTTGTGAACATATGGTGCCTTACACCAGGGCCGCATTCTCGATAGCGGCTGAGAGCGGCTGCACCATCTGCTTTTTCCGGCTGACCACCCCGGGGAGGGTGATGGAGTTGGCCTCGCAGTCGGTGTGGAAGGCAGCGCGGACCACGTCGTCCGCCCCCTTTCCCACAAAGAGCAGCTCGGTGCTCTCCTCGATGATGTTGGTCAGCATGAGAAACAGCATATCCAGCCCCGAGGTAGGCAGGACGGATTTCAGGTAGGGGATCATCTCCTCCTTCAGCCTGGCCAGCTCAGTATGGCTGACGCTGGTGACCTGGGAGACGGCTATAGAGGTGTCCTC
The DNA here is from genome assembly GCA_021205695.1 of Clostridiales bacterium. Classification (GTDB taxonomy): domain Bacteria; phylum Bacillota; class Clostridia; order Oscillospirales; family Oscillospiraceae; genus Onthomonas. The sequence continues at coordinate 3,992 of JAJPXB010000073.1, read as the reverse complement.
CACGGTGAAGCGCTTGTAGTCGATGTGGAAGATCTCGTCCGCCGTCTTGTCCCCCAGGGAGGAGCCGGCATTGAACATGGCGGTGGCGTGCTCGGTGACGTCGATGCCCGCAATGCCCGCCAGCATCTGGGCGATCTGCTTGTCCACGAAGGTACAGGTGGGCGAGCGGAACATGAGGGTATCCGAGAGGATGGCGGAGCAGAGCAGGCCGGCGATGGTGGGGGTGATCTCCACGTTGTTCTCCTGATACATGAGGGCGATAATGGTGGCGGTGCAGCCCAGAGGCTGGTTGCGGAAGTAGATGGGACTGGAGGTCTCCACTGCATCGATGCGGTGGTGATCGATGATCTCGATGACCTCAGCGGAGCGGATGCCGTCCACCGCCTGATCCTTCTCGTTGTGATCCACCAGAACCACCTGCTGCTTCTCCATGTCCAGCAGATTCCGCTGGGACAGCAGGCCCACATAGTTGCCGTCGGCGTCCAGAATGGGGAAGTAACGGATGCGCTTTTTGGATACGGCGGTCTTGACCTCGCTGACCAGGTCGTCGGTACGGAAGGTGACCAGGCCCTTGGTGCGCATGACATGGCGCACGGGGACCGCCTGGTTGATGAGCTTGGAGCAGGTGTAGGTATCCAGGGGGGATGCGATGATGGAGCAGTTCCCCTCACGGGCCAGCTTCTGGATGGTTTTGGAGACCTTGGCCCCCAGTCCCACCACGATACAGCCCGCCTTCATCTCGATGGAGCAGAGCTGAGACTCATAGCGGTTGCCCAGGATGACCAGGTCGTGCTCGTGGATGTAGTCCTCCATCACGTCCGGGTTGGCGGCGGCCACCACCACGTTGCCCTGGGTGAAGTGGCTCTCCGGGTCGCCCACCACCAGCTCGCCGGAAAGGGCGTCCACGATGTTGTGATAGCTGGTCTCCGCCTCGGCCAGCGCGTTGGCCCCCTGATCCTGCATATAGAACCGGGCCACGTCCCCCAGGGTCAGGATGCCCCGGAGCTGGTTGTAGCCGTTGACCACGGGGAGCGTTTGGACATTGTTGTCCCGCATATACTCCCAGGCCCGTTTCAGAGACAGGTGGGCGCTGATGCCGTCCACATGGCGGTACTGGACGTCAGAGATGCGTGGCTCCAGGGACTCCACATATTTTGGGGGGTCTACACCGAAGCGCTCCAGAACATAGTGCGTCTCACTGTTGACCTGTCCCGCCCGGCAGGGGATGTATTCGTTGCCGGTGACGGTCTGCTTCAGATGGGCGTAGCAGATGGCGGAACAGATGGAATCGGTGTCCGGGTTCTTGTGCCCGATGACGATGACAGGCTTCATGATCGACTCGCGGCTCCTTTCCAAAAACGCATCCCTCCGCAGGCGGAAGGACGGGGAAATTTTCTTTTATCAGGATAGCATAAAAAGCCTGTTCTTTCAAGGTGGGAAGGAAAATTAAGCGGCGGCGTCATGTCCGGCCCTTTCCCCTCTCTGCACGCCGGAAGCCGTCATTACCGGGTCTTCACCTGTTTTGAAGCAAACCGCTTATCCCATGAATGACCAGACTGACGCCCAAACCGGCGGCGGCTCCCGCCAAAATGATACAGAAGCACTCGCTATTGTTAAACCGATTGGCTGTAAAGGCCCATATCCCCGCTGCCGCAGCAAAGGCGATCGCAAAGCCCAAATACAGCCATTTCATTTTTATCGCGCCGTTGCTTGCAGACGAGGCCGGCTCTGTCCCCTTCAGAATATAGTCCGTTGTCACCTGGAACAAATCGCTCATGATGACCACCTTGTCCAAATCGGGTGTGCTCTGTCCGCTCTCCCATTTGGATACGGCCTGCCTGGAGACGCCTACCTGATCTGCAAGCTCCTCCTGAGACAGACCTTTCGTTTTCCTCAAATGCTGTATCCTGTCCGCCATGTTCATCTGTCAGCACTCCTTTGCCGTTTTGTGATATCTATTATAATAGCATTACGGCCAGTTGCAAAGCCACCATTTGGGCCTTGCAATCTGTCAACCGGCAGTTGCGGAGCAGTTTTTTCAGCGGCATTACGAAAATTCATCTGCTCCATACAGGCCGCGCCCCCGTCCGGCCACCCGGACAGACGTACCTCTCCGCCGCTTTCCAACCCATCCCATTTGATTTCACATCCCCCGAAAATCAGACAATTTGTCAGTCTCCCCCACAAAATGGCGTTCTGCTTGAGCAAAAGTGACAGGAACAGGGAAACGGGGAGAATATTCTTTAGTACAGTGACGAATTGAAAAAAACGAGCGCAATCGTTATAATATTCACGAAAACCATGCGCGTCCGGCCATGTCGGGCGAAAGGAGTAGAGAGACTATGTTTCGTGTCAAGACGATGAATAAGATTGCTCAGGCAGGTCTGGACGAGCTGCCTGCGGATTCCTTCCAGGTCGGCCCTGATCTGGAGCAATATGAGGGCGTGCTGGTCCGTTCCGCCAGCCTCCATGACGTGGCATTTCCTCCGGAGCTGCGGGCCATTGCCCGGGCGGGCGCCGGAGTGAACAATATCCCCATCGACAAGTGTACCCAGCAGGGCATCGTGGTCTTTAATACCCCCGGCGCCAACGCCAATGCGGTGAAGGAGCTGGTGATTGCCGCTCTGCTCTACTCCTCCCGGGACATCTTCGGCGGCAGCCAGTGGGTGAACAACCGTGTACTGGAGGGCGTAGACGTGACCACCGTGGTGGAAAAGGGCAAGTCCGCCTTTGCCGGCCCGGAGATCCAGGGCAAGACGCTGGGCATCATCGGCCTGGGGGCCATCGGGGCCAAGGTGGCCAACGCCGCCGTCGCCCTGGGGATGAAGGTCATCGGCTATGACCCCTTCCTCACCGTCCACGCCGCCCTGCTGCTGGACAGCCACGTTCGGCACACCACTCAGCTGGAGGACGTGTTCCGCACCTCGGACTATATCACCCTCCATCTCCCCTACAATAAGGAGACGGCCAACACGGTGAACGCCGCCGCCATCGACCGGATGAAGGACGGGGTGCGCATCATCAACTTCGCCCGGGGCGGTCTGGTGGAGGACGACGCCATCATCCCTGCCCTGGAGTCCGGCAAGGTGGCCCGGTACGTCACCGACTTCCCCAACAACCGTCTGGCCCAGACCAGAAACGTGATCTGCACCCCTCACCTGGGAGCCTCCACCCCGGAGAGCGAGGAGAACTGCGCCGTCATGGCCGCCAACGAGGTCAAGGACTACCTGGTCAACGGCAATATCACCAACTCGGTGAACCTCCCCGCCGTGTCCATGCCCCGGAGCGGGGTCTGCCGGGTGTGCGTCATCCACCGAAACGTCCACTCCGTCCTGGCGGGTATCGCCGCCAGCTTCGGTGAGCTGGGCATCAACGTGGAGAACATGACCAACAAATCCCGGGGAGAGTACGCCTACACCATGGTGGACATCGACACCCCTGTCGGCGACGACGTCCGGGCCAGGCTCAACGCCATGGAGCCGGTCATCCGGGTGCGTATCGTGTGAGCTTTGCCCGTCGATGGCAGTATATTGGAAAAACCGGCGCAGCGTCTGGCTGCGTCGGTTTTTTCAATTCTGCCGCTCCCCTGCCCTTTTGGTGTTCAACGTCCCCTATTCCCTGGCCGGAGGGTAGCTCTCCGGCTGGTCAGTGCGCCCGAGGATGTAGTCCGCCGAGACACGGTAAAGATCACAGAGCGTTAACAGATGATGAATGGGCAACTCGTTGGCCGCCCGCTCATAGCGGGCATACATGCTCTGAGAGGTGCCCAGTCTTTTCGCCACATATTCCTGGGTATAATCATGGTCCTCCCGCAAGTCGCGGATTCGCTTTACATAATCCATGCTATCACTCCTTTGTGATAGCATAAACTAGTATAGATATTTACTATTCGTTTTAGTTGATATCTTAACTTAATCTGTGAGGTAGGTTATATTTTTTCTCTATAATAGTTCAAAATAACCCGAAATAGAAACCTGCCAGTAAATATATTT
>JAJPXB010000037.1 GCA_021205695.1 Clostridiales bacterium | reverse complement strand
CTCAATCGCCTTTTTCTATCCTCTGGTCTCACATCTATTGTAATGCTACAAAAATTTCTGCCGGAACGGGAAGAAAATGCTTGCAATCGCAAAACGGCCATGCTATAATATTAAAGCTGTCGATGAGGACTCATTGCGGTATGCGGTAGTAGCTCAGTTGGATAGAGCGTTTGACTACGAATCAAAAGGTCGGGGGTTCGAGTCCCTTCTGCCGTATAAAAAGCGCCTGGTTTCATGTGAAACCGGGCGCTTTTTGTATTGATAAATGGATAAAACAAAATATCATGGTATACGGGCGGCATACAGATTATTTTGCCGGAGCGCCTGCAAAAGTCAGCGGAAAACGCATTATTCGGATGCAGACTGCCACAGAATGCCAAAAGGGGCGCACCACACGCGGGGTCTATCTCGTCCCGGGCGTCCGACTGCGCCCGGCTCGTGTGGTCTGGTTCCTGGCTTCCCCGTCCCTGTGAAAAACGCCTCTCTGCGTCTTGCGAGTTCAAGCCCTCGCAGTGTCATGATTTGGGTATGAAAAAAGCAGCTGCCGGTGTGCCGGTGGCTGCTTCGTTCAACGCATTTGGTTTTTACGCACGGTATACGGTTTTGGACATAAGGAAAGCACGGCGGTCTGCGTCGTGCTTCTCAGTACCACATTACATAACGTTCTTTCCTTGCGTCATTCTGCCGGGCCATTGTGCACAATGCCTGGGCAGCATGGCTTGGGTAAATCATCTCATACCCAGGTGCATTGTCGAGACGGAGAATGTTGCCGCTCTCAATATCTACTAAAATATGTCCGTGACACTCTTCTTGCTCCGGATAAAAATCAGCTTCACCCGTTTTATTTTTGATTATTACGTTTTTCAAGCGCAGCATAAAATTCTCTCACCTCTTTTGAGTAATTATGCGTTTTACTGACTAGAATATGGGCATCATATTGGGACATCCCCGATTCCATCAGCCGACACTCCATGCCCTCATGTTGAAGTAAAGTCAAATCATGATGCTCTGGAGTTCCTTCAATCAGCCTTTGCCAGGACTGCGCCATTGCAAAATCTGGCGCAAACTGTTCCGGCACCAATCCACCAAGATCGTGTTTCTCATAGAACACAAAGTCTTTTATCCGCTGAATCTCATCTGCCGCATACCTAGTGTTTTCTGCGATTCTCTTGACGTCTGTTTTCATGCTCCAAACAAGGCCATAATACCTCTGAGCATGCGCCTGTGCTTTTGGACTTTTAGGGTTGGTAATTCGTGCTCCTGAGTTTATTATACTTGTTCCACCGGATTTTGCAACAGCTTTCTCACTCTCCGCCACCCGCAGCCTGTGTCATACTGCGCTGTCAGAAGCTGCGGTTCTCGGAAAATTACCCGGAATACACATTCCTGTCGGATTTTACATAGATTTTACGATGAGCCGATAGCAGTTTTTACACGTCAGGCATTACCATAAATTAAAACGAACCCGGCTCCTGCAATGCCGTCTGGCAGAGCAGGGGATGGGATAGACAGACAGAGGAGATTTTTGCATGGATTTTTTTGACGTATTGACGCTGATCGGCGGACTGGCCCTGTTCCTGTACGGAATGTCGGTCATGGGAGACGGTCTGGAGCAGTGTGCCGGGGATAAGCTGAAAACCATCCTGGAGCGGTTGACCTCCAGCCCGCTGGCCGGTTTTCTCACCGGCCTGGGCGTAACGGCAGTCATTCAGTCCTCCTCCGCCACCACGGTCATGGTGGTTGGCTTTGTGAACTCCGGTATCATGACCCTGCGTCAGGCCATCAACATCATTATGGGCGCCAACGTGGGCACCACTATCACCGCATGGATCCTGAGCCTGAGCGGGATCGAGAGCAGCAATTTCTTCGTGCAGCTGCTCAAGCCATCCTCCTTCACCCCTGTTCTGGCGCTGATCGGCGTCATCTTTTATGTGTTCATGAAGGACGGAAAGCACCGGGACGTAGGCACCATTCTCCTGGGCTTTGCGGTACTGATTACGGGGATGGAGACCATGTCCGGCGCCGTCTCCGGTCTTAAGGACGTGCCGGAGTTCACCAACATCCTGCTCATGTTCTCCAATCCCATCCTGGGCGTCCTGGCTGGAGCGCTGCTCACCGCCATTATCCAGTCCTCCTCGGCATCAGTGGGTATTTTACAGGCACTTTCTGTGACCGGCGCCGTGACGGTGGGCAGCGCCATCCCCATTATCATGGGGCAGAACATCGGCACTACGGTCACGGCCCTAATCTCCTCCATCGGCGCCAACCGGAACGCCCGTCGGGCGGCTCTGGTACACCTGTATTTCAATATCATCGGAACGGTGGTCTGCCTGACGGTGTATATGGTAGCGGACGCCATATTCCAGTTCACCTGGACCAGCCTGCCGGTGAATCAGGCGGGGATTGCCGTCATCCATACCGTTTTCAACGTCGCCTGCACTCTGATTATGCTCCCGCTCGCCGATATGCTGGAAAAGCTGGCATACCTCACCGTCCCGGAGGAGACGGCAAAAGAGCAGCAGCCGCTGCTGGACGAACGGCTCATGGTGACCCCCTCCGTCGCGCTGAGCCAGTGCAAGCGGATCAGCGTCGACATGGCCGTCCAGACCCGGGAGGCGTGCGAGAAGGCCTTTGCCATGGTGGTGTCCGTTTGGAATGAAGACAACGCCTGGACAATTGAACAGATCGAGGAGCGGATGGATGAGTTCGAGAATGTCTTGGACGCCTATCTGGTAAAGCTCTCCAGTAAGAGCCTCTCCATGGCGGACAGCCGGGAGCTGAATCTGCTGCTCCATACCGTGGTGGATCTGGAGCGGATTAGCGACCATGCCAACAGTATTCAAATGTCGTGCAGGATCCTGTATCACAACAACTGCACCTTCTCTGTCAATGCGCAGAAGGAGCTGAAGCTGGCCTGCGAAGCCGTGACGGAAATTCTGAACCTCACCATCCAGACCTTCAGTCAGAAAGACATGGAGGCGGCCGAACGGATTCCACCCCTGCGCCAAAATGTATCTCAGCTCAGCACCCAGTTCCGGGAACAGCACGTCATGCGTCTCCGGGAAGGCGTATGCAGTCAGCGCCAGGGCCTGATTTTCACCGACCTGCTCTCTGACCTGAACCGGATCAGCGATCACTGCGTCAATATCGCCGCCTATGTCGCAAAAAACCGGAAGGAGGATGACGATCCCCACCGTTATCTGTACGAGGTCAAGACGCAGGATATCCAGTACCGAAAGCTCTACGAGGAGTATGCGAAAAAATATCATCTGGCCCAGCGGACGGAGGTTTGACCGCGCCACAGAGGAGCTACGGGACAGAATTGCGACTTTGTTCCGGCATATCTGCGTTGAAAAGTGTTCATTGCTCTTGACTTTTGCTCCCCAAGATGTAATAATTGGAAAACGAAGAATGTGTTCAGATCGAACGGTCTGGGCGAATGCTTCCACCATCTATCCAGGAGGTTAGGTAAAACTATGGCAAAAATTGATTTGAGCCAGTATGGCATCACCGGAACCACAGAAATTGTTCGCAACCCCTCCTATGAAATGCTCTTTGAGGAGGAGACCAAGCCCGAGCTGGAGGGCTTCGAAAAGGGCCAGGTCAGCGAGCTGGGCGCTGTCAACGTCATGACCGGCATTTATACGGGGCGCTCTCCCAAGGACAAGTATATTGTCATGGACGAGAACTCCAAGGACACCATCTGGTGGACCACCGACGACTATCCCAACGACAACCATCCCGCCTCTCAGGAGACCTGGGCTGCCGTGAAGAAGATTGCTCAGGATGAGCTGTGCAACAAGCGCCTGTTCGTCGTGGACGCCTTCTGCGGCACCAACAAGGACACCCGTATGGCCATCCGCTTCATCATGGAGGTGGCATGGCAGGCTCATTTCATCAAGAATATGTTCATCCGGCCCACCGAAGAGGAGCTGGAGAACTTTGAGCCGGACTTCGTGATCTACAACGCATCCAAGGCCAAGGTGGAGAACTACAAGGAGCTGGGCCTCCGCTCCGAGACTGCCGTTGTCTTCAACATCACCAGCCGTGAGTCCGTCATCATCAACACCTGGTACGGCGGCGAGATGAAGAAGGGTATGTTCTCCATGATGAACTACTACCTGCCGCTGAAGGGCATTGCCGCCATGCACTGCTCCGCCAACACCGACATGAACGGCGAGAACACCGCCATCTTCTTCGGCCTGTCTGGCACCGGCAAGACCACCCTGTCCACCGATCCCAAGCGTCTGCTCATCGGCGACGACGAGCACGGCTGGGACGACAACGGCGTGTTTAACTTCGAGGGCGGCTGCTACGCCAAGGTCATCAACCTGGACAAGGAGTCCGAGCCCGACATCTACAACGCCATCAAGCGTAACGCCCTGCTGGAGAACGTCACTCTGGACGAGAACGGCAAGATCGACTTTGCCGACAAGAGCGTCACCGAGAACACCCGCGTCTCCTATCCCATCGATCACATTGAGAAGATCGTCCGCCCCGTGTCCGCCGGCCCTGCCGCCAAGAACGTCATCTTCCTGTCCGCCGACGCCTTCGGCGTGCTGCCTCCCGTGTCCATCCTGACCCCGGAGCAGACCCAGTATTACTTCCTCTCCGGCTTCACTGCCAAGCTGGCCGGCACCGAGCGCGGCATCACCGAGCCCACTCCCACCTTCTCCGCCTGCTTCGGCCAGGCCTTCCTGGAGCTGCATCCCACCAAGTACGGTGAGGAGCTGGTCAAGCGCATGGAGAAGAGCGGTGCCAAGGCCTATCTGGTCAACACCGGCTGGAACGGCACCGGCAAGCGTATTTCCATCAAGGATACCCGCGGCATCATCGACGCTATCCTGGACGGTTCCATCAACTCCGCTTCCACCAAGATGATCCCCTACTTCAACTTCGAGGTTCCCACCGAGCTGCCTGGCGTTGATCCCGACATCCTCGATCCCCGGGACACCTATGCCGAAGCTTCCCAGTGGGAGGAGAAGGCCAAGGATCTGGCGCAGCGGTTCATCAAGAACTTCGTCAAGTACCAGACCAACGACCTGGGCAAGAGCCTGGTCGCCGCCGGTCCGCAGCTCTAATCGCTGCCTCCGGCGTGAGCTGAACGCACAAAACAGCAGACGTCCCGCCATGGGGCGTCTGCTGTTTTTAGTTCCGTTCCGTGTCCGTGTCGTCCCGTGGCCTGCCGGTTTTTGCTAAATGTTCATTTGTCAATGATGTGAGACCAGGGAAAGCGAAAGCGTTTGTTCGTTA
>JAJPXB010000018.1 GCA_021205695.1 Clostridiales bacterium | reverse complement strand
TGCTTCGTTTTGTTTCACGTTGTTTAATTTACAAGATACACGCCCGCCGCCCGCTCTCGCAGACAGCTTGATTATTATATCCGGTGGGACGCCGCTTGTCAAGCACTTTTTTCTTTTTCGGCGAAAAATTTCTTTGTGGTGATCTTGACCTCTCTGCCAACCCTCTTTCACGCTGAAGATCAACAAAATCGCCGTGGGACATATTCATTCGTATACAAGGTTATCTCAAAAAGCTATGCGCTGTGCTGTATTCCGAAGAAATCCTCAGCTATCTGATCGAGTTGCTCTGCAATAGCTGCAAATTCGCAGTTTAAATCCAAAGTTCTCACATCAATGCGGTTTCCGCTCATTTGGTAGGACTGGTTTGGCTGAACGGCTTCGTCCGTGTGGGCGTATAGGAGCATTCCCGAAACGGTATGAGACTTGCCTGCAAGTTCCGCCTCCTGATTTTTTACATAGGTGAAGATCTGATACAGATTGTTCGAGTGCAGCGTATGGACACCATATCTCCCCTGCGTGGTGTGGGCGTAATATTTGGCGTCAATAATCAGCACCGTTTCATGATGGGAGAGCATAATGTCGCTTTGCATAATGGGAAGCATCGTCCCGATGCCGTCATCCAGCGCCCAATGAATCTGTGACGCGGCAGCGTGCAGCTCTGGAAATTCTCTGCCGTAGTATTCCAGGATGAATTTTTCATATAGGCGACACATCCATTGCTCATCCACAAAGGATGCCAGCCTGTTTTCGCCATGCTCCGTCGTCATCAGCATTCCCTGCAAAATCAGTTGGCACAGGCCGATAAGCATCTGGTAGTTCTGATTGTTCCTGTGAAAACGGAGCCGCTCCCAACGGATGGAGGACGGTTCTATTACGTCTACAGCAGAGAAATACAGCATCTCCCTTTTCAGAATATCTTTGTATTGTACGTCAACCTCGCAGCTCTTCAGCAGAAACATGACAGTTGTTTTCAAAATCTGATTCAAAAGAATATTCTCTGACAGTTCATCGTACTCACAGGCAAGAATCTGCCGACGGGCGATCTTGTATCGGGTAGTCCCTGGCATATCGATACGTCCCCGCATGGTGGGGATGCCTTCTTTTCTGGTCTGATAGTCACGATACAGCCCCTGCTTTAACTGCGCACCAATCCCCTTGCACAAAATGGCAGCGAACAGGTTTTGCGCATGGTCAAATTCCTCGGTAGCTACATCAACGAAATTGGACTGACGCAGAACCTGAAACGCATAAGACAGCATATAGTAAATGTTTTTTATCAGAATATGCCTATTCTGCCTCATTGAAACACCCCATGCAGTATATTGCTCCAGCGCTGCAGCTTCGCTGTATCGTCAAACCAGTACTCCTCCAGCATCGGGAGGACATCAAACTCTACCACTGTCTGCATCTTTTCATCCGTGCATTCGCTCCAATTGCTGAAATAGCTGTGACCAATGCAGAAGCCTTTTCCAAGCGACCGGTCGTTGGCAATCTCCCGATTCAGCTCTTTGATTCTTTCTATGAGTTGGTTAAACGTCTCGTTCTCCAGACCATTTTGGTACCGAACAAAGCCTTCCGAGTCAAACCCCGGTTCCATTTCAAAAAAGCTGAATCGGCGGCGCAGGGCATAGTCGATCATGGCAAGGCTTCTGTCCGCCGTGTTCATCATGCCGATGATATAGAGATTTTTTGGCACAGAGAATGGCTTTCCGCTATAAGCCAGGGTTGCTTCTACGCCGCGATAGTCATTTTCGATCAGCATCAGCAGTTCGCCGAAGATCTTGCTCATATTTCCCCGGTTGATCTCATCAATAATAAAGAAGAAATCCTTCTCCGGCTGGCCGGCAGCCTTTTGGCAGAATCGGTAGAAAATCCCCGTTTCCAGCTTAAAGCCATTTTCGTACGGCTTGTAGCCCATGACAAAATCCTCGTAAGAATAGTTCTGATGGAACTGGACAAATTCAATGCGACTTTCATCCTTCTCCCCCATGATGGAGTACGCCAGCCTTTTCGCAGCAAACGTTTTGCCTACACCGGGCGCACCTTGAAGGATGAGATTCTTCTTCGTTTTCAGAACAGCCGTGAGCATATCATATCGCTGCTCGGACAGAAAGACCTCACGAAGAAAATCCTCTTTTGCATATTGCACACACATACCGTCGTTTTCCACATCTCGATAAATATAATACTGCGATAAATCAATCTCTGGTATAGGCGTTTTATTCCTCTCCGCAGCTTTTATACGGACCCATTTTGCAACAATTTTCCCCGCCAGTTCTCTGGTCATCCGTACTGACTTACCAATATCAGTAAGTTCCCAGATTCCGCTTACATCATTTGAAATAAAGCCTTCATACACAAGATAGTTTCTTGCCCAGTCAATATTATTTTTTGTTCTAGCAGCATCTTCACCAGGTTCTTTTACATCTGTCCACTCTTCAAGCAACAATTTATGTACTTCCGGTCTTTTTCCACTTCCGCCAAGCTTTAACAACGTCTCAATCAGTGGCACAAACCAATTAGCAAATTTAGCCTCAGAATGCAACTCATTAACATCAACAACTGAAACATCGGCGTCTGGTTTTCGCTGAGAATCAAATCGGCTGATATAGAATCCCACGTCCACTGTCAGCGTTTTATACGCCGGGTCTGGATAGCAGGAATCTGTGAGCTGGGACCGCAAAAGATCGGTCAGCTCCGTATCGGTACGGATATAGGCACAGATTTCATCATAAAGGCGATAGAAATTTCGGAGGTTTGCCGTATAAGCACCCTTTTTAAAACGATAGTCGCTGCCAAGAATTTCTGCTACCTTTTTCACCTCAGCATATTTGTAAATATAATATTTGTCCGGATAGCGAAGCCACAGGTAGGTGCTAACGGCGTTCTCCGCCTGATAATGCTGACGGGCCCTATTTCCATATTTTTCGAGCAAGACAGAGGCGTTGTTCTTAAACGCCTGGATACGCGCTATCACATCTGTGCTTTCATCGAAAAGGGCAATAAACATCCCGCGAACCTCTTCTGGTGCCCTCTTCGCGAATCTTGTAATCATTCCCTTAGGAAAGTAATTTGCAGCTTCTAACAAATTCTCAGTTTTGGCCAAGGAACGTGAAAGCATATCCGCGAAATCTGTAGCATTGACATCCCAGTTGTCCTGGAACGTCTGAATCGCCTTCCACTTGTACTGCTCATTTTTCCACTGGAATGCGGTGAAATCCTGTTTGTAATTGTTCAGCGCCTCTTTCAATCAAACCTCATCCAGCATGGCGTTCTTCCTTATCTTCTCTGTCATGGGCAATCAAAATCTTCAGCGCCTCCACGCCCACACGGATAGCCGCCTGAGTGTCGTGGTCCTCGGTCTGGTCCAGGCCCGCCTGCTGCCGTTCCTGGTTCCAGATCACATGGAAGCAGGAGCCGCACCGCACGCCCAGCGCCGCCGCAGCCGTGAACAGAGCCGCTGACTCCATCTCGCTGGCCAGGACGCCCAGCCGCTTCCACGCCTCCCACTTGGCCTCCAGCTCATAGGAGACGGGCATCCGCTGGGGAGAGTGCTGTCCGTAGAAGGAGTCCTTACACTGGACGACTCCTGTCTTGCCCCGCTTGCCCAGTTTGGCAGCGGCCTCCACCAGGGCGGAAGTCACCTGAAAATCTGCCACTGCCGGGAACTCGATGGGCGCATACTCCCGGCTGGTGCCCTCCATACGGACGGCGCCGGTTGCGATGACTACATCGCCGCTGACCACGTCCAGCCGAATGCCGCCGCAGGTACCCACCCGGATAAAGGTGTCCACCCCCAGCTCCTTCAGCTCCTCCATGGCGATGACAGCGGAGGGGCCGCCGATGCCCGTACTCATGACGCTGACCGGCTCCCCAAGAAGCTTGCCCGCCCAGCAGTTGTATTCCCGGTTCATGCCCAGATGTACCGGCTCGTCAAACAGAGCCGCAATGGACTCGCACCGCCCCGGATCACCGGGGAGGATGCAGTACCGCCCTACCGGGGCATCGTGGCCCAGATGGATGTGGAACTGAACGTTGCGCTTGGTATTATCCATGTTTTTGTTTCCCCTTTTTAGAATGTCCTTCCATTATACATCAGTTCTTCGGAAAATGGAACCGTCAATTTCACTTTTTCACGCTCTGCCAGACAAAACCGGCCCTGGCACAGGGCCAGAGCCGGTTCGTCACGTTTCGTTCAAGTCCAGCAGATCACCATCAGCAGAATGATGAGTCCCAGGACCGCCACATAGATCAGCCCAATGCACAGGGCCGCTCCCATGGCGCCCAGAGCGCAGGCCAACTGTTCCCGCAGAGTCGCGGGCTGTTCCTCCCAGGGAGGCTGCTCCTTCCCGGGTGCCTCAGACTGCCTCGTCCGGTCCTCATGCTGCATCGCAGCGGGCATATGGCCGAACATGGAGGGCCGGGTGACGCCGCTCATATCCGCAATGGTGCGTCCGTCGTCCTCGCCGTCCCAGAAATCGCTTTTGCGCCTGCTCATTCGTCGTACAGGTGGCACACCACGAAGTGTCCGGGCTCGATCTCGCGCTGGATGGGAGCCTCCACCTTACACTTCTCCATGCAGTTGGCGCAACGGGTGTGGAATTTGCAGCCGGAGGGCGGATTGGCCGGAGAGGGAATGGAGCCCTCCAGCACGATACGGTTCATCTTCACCGTGGGGTCGGGGACGGGGATGGCGGAGAACAGTGCCTTGGTGTACGGGTGCAGCGGGTTGCGGAAGATATCTGCCGTATCGCCGTACTCCACCAGGTTGCCCAGATACATGACGCCCACAGAGTCGGAGATATGCTCCACCACGGACAGGTCATGGGAGATGAACAGGTAGGTCAGCTGACGCTCCTCCTGGAGCTTTTTCAGCAGGTTGATGATCTGCGCCTGGATGGACACATCCAGGGCGGAGACCGGCTCGTCGCAGACCACGAATTCCGGGTTCAGCGCCAGGGCGCGGGCGATACAGATACGCTGCCGCTGACCGCCGGAGAACTCGTGGGGATACCGGTCCTTGTGGAAGGGCTGGAGGCCGCACTCGTCCATGACCTGGTCGATATAGTCGTCGAACTCCTCCTTGGGCACCAGATCGTGCTCCCGGACGGCCTCGCCGATGATCTCGCTGACAGGCATACGGGGAGACAGGCTGGAGAAGGGGTCCTGGAAGATGATCTGCATCTTAGTGCGCATGGGGCGCATCTCCTGAGGCGTCAGGTCATAGACCTCCTGGCCGTTGAACAGCACCTGGCCGCCGGTCTTTGGCCCGGCCAGCCGGAGGATGGTGCGCCCGCAGGTGGTCTTACCGCAGCCGGACTCGCCCACCAGGCCCATGGTGGTACCCCGCTTCAGATTGAAGGTGACGCCGTCCACTGCCTTGACGTGGCCCACCACATGAGAGATCATGCCGCCCTTGATGGGGAAATATTTTTTCAAATTGTTGACCATCAGGATGTACTGAGGGTCATAGACCACCGGCTCGTAGTCCAGCGCCTCGTCCTTTTTCTTGCCCTTGTTCTGATCGTCGGGCTGCTGAGAAACGCCCTTGGAGACGCGCTCCACCCGTTTCTCATGCTCTTCCTGCATTCGATTTGGATCTTTCTCAGGATGATTTCTGCCGAAAGCATCACCCATACCGCTTCCAATTGCCATTATGCCTCGCCTCCCTCTTTCTTGTCGTAGTAGCGATAGCAGCTGACCTTATGGGTGGGGGACAGGCTGATCTCGCAGGGATAGGCCCCGCTGCAGGCCTCTACGCACATTTCGCAGCGATCCTTGAAATAGCAGTAGTCGGGCATATTGATGGGGTTGGGGACCTTGCCGGGGATAGAGTACAGCTCTTCCACCTGCTTGCCCACCACAGGCTTGGAGGCCATCAGGCCGATGGTATAGGGGTGAGCGGGGTGGGCGAAGATCTCCTCGGCGGTGCCCTTTTCCACGATACGGCCGGAGTACATGACCACCACGTAGTCCGCCATCTCCGCAATGACGCCCAGGTCATGGGTGATGAACATGATGGAGGAGTTGATCTTGTCCTTCAGCTGCCGCAGCAGATCCAGGATCTGCGCCTGAATGGTCACGTCCAGTGCGGTGGTGGGCTCGTCAGCGATGATGATCTTGGGGTTGCAGGCCAGGGCCATGGCGATCATGACACGCTGACGCATACCGCCGGAGAGCTCGTGGGGGTACATATTGTACACGCCCTCACTGTTGGCGATGCCCACCATCTCCAACAGCTCGATGGTGCGGGCCTTGATGTCCTCCTTGCTCTTGCCCTCGCCGTCGTGGAGGGCGATGACCTCGTTCACCTGGGCGCCGATCTTAAAGACCGGGTTCAGGGAGGTCATGGGCTCCTGGAAGATCATGGAGATGAAGTTGCCGCGGAGGGGCTGCATCTTCTCCTCGGGGATCTTGGCGACGTCGTATGCCTTGTCCCCCAGGTTCAGACGAATCTCGCCCTCTACGACCTGGCCCTGAGGCCGCTGGAGCAGCTGCATCAGAGAGAGACTGGTCACCGACTTGCCGCAGCCGGACTCGCCCACGACGCCCACCGTCTTGCCGATGGGCACCTCGAAGCTGACGCCGTCCACGCTCTTGACGGTGCCTGCATCGGTGAAGAAGCAGGTATGCAGATTATCAAATTCCACCGCATTGTTGGGGTCATGCATGGTGGTCAGATATTCGGACTCAGGAACATGCTTGCGCTTGCGCTTTTTCTCCAGCTCGCTGGTGATCTTCCGGTTTTCCCTGGTGATGCGCCGGGATTCCTTCGCAGAAAGATAACCTTCCGCATTTTTCTTTGCCATTCTCTTCTACCTCCCTTTACCGTTTCATCTTGGGATCGAAGGCGTCCCGAAGGCCGTCGCCCACGAAGTTGAAGCCCAGCACGGTGATCAGCAGGCAGACACCCGCGGGGATCCAGATGAACCAGTAGTTCGTCATGACGTAGGTGCTGTTGACATCGTTGATGATGTTGCCCCAGGAGGCGAAGGGGAACTTGACGCCCAGGCCCAGGAAGGACAGGGTCGCCTCGGTGATGATGGTGCTGCCCAGCATCATGGTGCAGGACACGATCAGCTGCGGCATGACGTTGGGGATCAGGTGCCGGAAGATCCGGCGGGAGGTGCGGATGCCGCAGGCCTCTGTGGCCATCATGAACTCCTGCTCACGCAGGGAGAGGATCTGGCCGCGCACCAGGCGGGCGATGGAGGGCCAGCTCAGGAAGCCCAGCAGAAGCATCAGGAAAAGCATTCGTATCTGCGGGTCGACGTTCATGGCGTCCATGGCTGCGCCCAGAATGATCATCAGAGGCGTGGACGGGATGCAGTAGAACACATCCACGATACGCATGATCAGGTTGTCCACCCAGCCGCCGAAGTAGCCGGAGATACCGCCCAGGATGATGCCCAGGACGCCGGCGATGATGACCACGATAAAGCCGATGACCAGGGACACCCGGCCGCCGTACATCAGACGGGTCAGCATATCCATGCCGTTACGGTCGGTGCCCAGGGGATGCTCCCAGGAGGGATAGGAGTATGCGTCGTAGACGTAGGTCGCCGTCTCCTGGTTGACCGTCCAGCTGTCGGTGAACGCCTCGTAGCTGACCTCATAGGTGTAGGTCTCCCCGTCGGCGTCGGTAAAGACGAATTCCTCCTCGTCGTTCTCGATGCACTCCTGGAGCTCCTCCTTGAAAGCCCGGGTGAGGGTCACGCCGTTTTCGGTGGCGGTGACCACGAAGCGGCTGATATAGGCGATCACCGTGCCGTCCTGGCCGATGTTGCCGTCCTCATCCATGGTGTAGGTGGCGCCGTCCGCCTCGAAGGTGGTCTCGCCGTTGACGAAGGCCAGCATGGCGGCGTACTTCACGTTAAAGCTCAGGCTGCCGCTCTCCTCGTTGATGACGTCCTTGTAGGCCATCGCCAGAAGGGTGCCGTCGGAGTAGACGGAGTAGAAGCCCTCGCCCTCGCACACGACGTCATAGGTCACGTCCTTGTAGTCAAAGCTGAAATCCTCCGCCCCGTTGGTGCCGTTATAGCCCAGCAGGAAGTAGGCCTGTACGGTGGTGCCAAACTCCTGGTCGTCCGCCACTGCATAGCGGAAATCGTCGTTTTCCACCACGCCGGCGTACTGCTTGGTCTGGTACTCGTAGGTATAGAACTGCTCGTTCTCGTCGTAGGGGCTGATCCAGCCGCCCACAAAGGAGAACAGGAACATGGCCACCAGCATGATCAGTCCCACCATGGCCAGCCGGTTCCGGAAGAACCGCTTCGCCACCATGGCGCCCGGGGTCAGCACTCTTACGCGGCGGTCGTCGTTCAGGGAATACTGCTGTTCCTCCTGAGCAGGAGTAACCTCGTCCTTGCGCTCTTCTTTCTTGTTTTCGCTCATGGTTTACTCCTCCTCTCTTATGCGGCCACACGGACCCGGGGGTCTACCAGGCCGTACACGATGTCGGTGAGCAGGTTACAGGCCAGGGTCAGGACAGCCAGGAAGCACATATAGAACATACTGAAGGGAATGTCGCCCGCCACCATCGCCTGGTAAGACGTGTAGCCGATACCGGGGATGGAGAACAGGGTCTCGGTGATCAGTGCGCCGGAGAACAGGCCGGGGAGAGAGCCGCCGATAATGGTCACCAGGGGGATCAGGGTGTTCCGGAAGGCGTGCTTGTAGATGACCTTCCCCTCGCTCAGGCCCTTGGCCCGGGCGGTACGGATGTAGTCGGCGTTCAGGACCTCCAGCATATTGGTGCGGGTATAACGCATCAGAGAGCCGATGGAGATAATGACCAGGGTGACGATGGGCAGCACCAGATGGTGCGCCATGTCCCAGAACTGTCCCCAGGCATCCAGCTGCGCATAGTCTCGGCCCACCAGTCCGGTCAGGTCGAACCAGCCCAGATTGACGGCGAACACCAGCTTGAGCAGCGCCGCAAAGAAGAAGGTGGGGAGGGACATACCGATGAGGGCGACGGTCGTGATGGCGTAATCCGTCTTGGAATACTGCCGCACGGCGGCGATGACGCCCAGGGGGATGGCGATGACCAGCTCCAGGATGAAGGAGATACCGGCCATGACCACGGACACGCCGATGACCTCGGCAAACTTCTCGGTGACGGGTACAGTGTACTTCCAGCTGTCGCCGAACTCGCCCTGAATGGCGTTGACGCACCAGCTCAGGAAGCCGGGGATGATCCCCTTGTCCAGACCGTACTGGGCGTTGAGCTGTTCCAGCCACTCCTCATAGCTCTTGGAGCCGGGGGCGGTGGCCCGCTGCTGCGCCATGGATTCCACGTAGGAGGTGGGCAGACACCGCATCAGGACATAGATGATGAATGCCACCAGAATCAGGATCACCACGGACAACAGGATTCGTTTGATCACATACTTGGACATACTCTGCTGCATAAACGTACTCCCCTTCCCTTTCTCTTTTCTCCGCAGACCCGGGGGATGTCCGCAGGCGCTTTTTCGCTGTAGCGTGCTGAAACCTCTAAAAGCGCAAAGGAGCCGTTCCAAGGCTCTGGAGCGGCTCCTTTGCGCTTGCAGATGTTCTCTTTGTTTTGCAGGGGGCGGCGGTTGCCCGGCCGCCCCCTGCCTCCTGACCCCCGATTGGGGGTCAGGGTCTTGTCAACGCAGGGAAGATGCTCAGTTCATCTCAATGAGATAGACCTCAGACATCCAGCTCCAGTAAGGAGTCATGTCGGGCGTGACGGTGTCGGTGTTGACCCGCTCAGTGGACACGATGTAGTTCTCGCTCCGCTGATAGACAGGAACCTCGACGGCCCAGTCCAGGATGATCTCCATGGCGCTCTTGTACAGGGTCTTCCGGAAGGTCTGGTCGGTGGACTGACGGGCAGTCATGATCAGCTCATCCAGCTCCTCGTCGTCGATGCAGTAGTAGTTGGTGGAGCCCTCGCTGTGGTACAGCTGATACATATCGGGATCGGTGGAAGCCTGCCATGCGGCGACCCACATGTCAGCCTCGCCGGACTGGTACGCAGCGTACAGCTCGGAGGCGTTGGCGTGGTCGTTGATGGTCAGGGTGATGCCGATGGTAGCCAGGGCGTCAGAGGCGTTGCTCAGCAGCAGGAAGGAGGGGTGATCGCCGGTGCCGGAACCGCCGATGTGGACGGTGTAGGTCAGGGAAGCGCCCTCGGGAGCGGCGGTGACCACGCCGTCCTCCACGGTGTAGCCGGCGGCCTCAAAGTACTCCAGAGCGGTCTCCAGAGCGGCGGCGTACTTGTCATCCACGCTCATGCTGTCGGTGTAGATGGCGTTGCCCTCCAGATCGGTGGAGTAGCAGACCTGATAGCCGTCGTCCGTGACCTGAGGCGCAGCCCAGCTGGTGCTGGAGATGGGGTAGTTGATGACGGAAGCGGTCTCGCCATAGTAGGAGTCGACGGACTCGTCACGATAGACGGCGAAGATGGTGGCGAAGGCCTTGCGCAGGTTCTTGGACTCCTCGGAGGAGGGATCGTCGCCCACCTTCACGTTGTCCGCGCAGATGCCGATGTAGCCGTAGCCACGGAAGTCATAGAGATAAGTGGTGATGGTGTCGCCGGTCAGCTCGCCGTTGGAGTTGTAGGTCTTGATCTCGTCGGCGCGCTCAGCGGAGTAGGAGGGGTCGGCGATGTCCACGGTGCCGGTGACGATGGCGGTGATCTTATCGTCCTCAGAGGTGATCTCCTGGAAGTTCAGATACTTGGTCTTGGCTTCGCCCATATAGTAATAGGGGTTGGCCTCCATGTAGACCACGCCGTTGGAGTAATCGTTGAACATGTAGGCGCCGGCGCCCATGGGGGCGGAGGTCTTCTCCTTGACAGCGCTCAGGTCGCCCTTGGTGAAGCCGAAGGAGTGGTTGTCGTAGTCATACAGGCTCTCGTCGCCATAGTAAGCCATGGGGACGATGGGGAGCTCCAGGTAATAGATGAAGGTGGCGTCCAGCTCGGAGGTAGTGATCTCCATGCTGTAGTCGCCGGTGCGGACGATGCCGGAGATGTAGTCGGCGGACTCGCCGGTCTCGATGCCGACGGAGTAGCTGTCATAGTCCTCCATCAGATCGAACAGGGAGGAGCCGGCGGTTTCGGTGTCAGACAGGGTGGCATAGTCGCCACCATAGGACTCGACCAGCAGGTTCCAGAAGTCCTCAACAGTGGCGTCCTCAGCCAGACCGTCAAAGGCCCAGGCAGCAGCGGCGGTGGCGACATCGCCCTCTTCAGCAGCGCCAGCATCCACGCAGTAGTCCACGATCTCCTGGGCGAAGGCGATACCGGCCTGAGTCAGGTCAGCCCAGAACGCGGTCTGAGTGGCCTCATCCCAATAGGTGTAGTCGGTGTTGTCCTCACCGGCGGCGACCAGCAGATCAAACAGGGTGCTCATGCCGCTGCGGTACTCATCCAGGCCCACGATGGGAGCGGAGTACATGGTGGTGGAGCCGTCATAGGTGGGGTCCAGGAACACATACATGGTGAAGATCACGTCGTCGATGTCGGCATAGGTGCCGTCGGAGAACTGGATGTCCTCCCGCATGACGATGCTGTAGGTGACGGTGCCGTCGTCGTTCTCGGTGACGGTGACGTCAGCGGGGCCATAGTAGGTGTAGTCGGTGCCGTTGTAGGACCGGGTCTCACCCTCGATGCCGCTCAGAACAGGCTCGCCCACGCGGTCGCCGGAGACCAGGTACAGCTGGGTCATATCGGTGACGTTGACATCGTCCACACTGGAGGCGAAGAACGGGGAGAACTTCTGCTCCAGACCGGTGACGCTGGCCACCAGGGTATCGTTGCCGCTGGAGCTGGTCTCCTCGGTGCTGGTGTCTTCCGTGGCCTCAGCCTCGGTGGCATCGTCTTCCGTCTCCTCGGCGTCATCGGTGGCAGTGGTGTCATCGGTGGTCGTCGTGTCGTCGGTGGAGTCGCTGCTGCCGCAGGCCGCCATGGACAGAACCATCATCAGCGCCAGAAGCAGTGCAAGCAGTTTCTTGACATGTTTCATTTTTGCTTCCTCCTTGTTAATTTGCCAGTCCCCCTGCCAGAGAACATCCATCATCCTGTGCAGAACACAGGATGAAACGGGAGCGGCCCCGTTTGTCTCGACGCCCGTTCCGGGCGGTGGTACTGTTCTGTTTCATCATACTGCTTTTTCGGTCGTTTGTCAATTTCTTTGTAAAGTTTTCGGAAATTTTCTCAAATTCCGTCAGCTTTTTCCCAGTGCAATCCCGACAACACCCGATTTGTGAGCAGAAACCCGAAAAACGCCAGTATTTCCAACCCGAAAAAGGAAATAACTGCCAGAAAAGTTTCATCCTCCCCGGCAAAAAGCAGCCCCAGCAGCTCTCCCAGGGCCGTCAGCGCGCATCCCACAGCGGAGACGATCGCCCGCCGGGGGATGCGGCCCGCCGTCTCGTCGTAGACGTACGCCCGGAGGGGGTCGCCCCCCGCCGCCAGACGGATGACGCCCCAGCCCAAACTGACGGAAGCCACCAGCTGAATTGCATAGGGCAGGACGGCGTAGGCCCGGTTCTCCATCCCCGTGCCAGGGATGCAGCCCGCGGCGACGGTGGCGGCAAAGGCCACCGCCCACACCGCCACCAGCTCCCCCATGGCCCGGAGGCGGCGCTTCCCCCGGTCCTGGTAGGCGTAGTAGCTGCCGGTGTAGACATACTCCCCGGTGGCGGTGCGCTGAAACTCATCGGTGTGGGCGTTGACGCCCCATTTCCGCCTGTTCATGTCAGGCGATACCCGTCAGATCGTAGTTCGCCAGCCACTCCCGGGCGGTCTGGCACACGCCCCGGAGGCAGCTCTCCTCAAAGGGGCTCTCCAGCCCGGCGTTTTTCAGCAGGTCGGTGAAGGTGGCGCTGCCGCCCTGGACGGTGTAGGCCATATAGTGCTTCCAGGCGTCCGGGAGATCCTTCTGGATCATGGCCCAGAACTCCAGGGACACCGTCTGGGCCAGGCAGTAGTCGATATAGTAAAAGGGGGAGGAGTAGATGTGGTGCTGCCGCTGCCAGCCCTCGCCCTCGGAATAGAACGGGATGTCCCCGTCCAGCCGCATCCAGGGCATATAGACCCCCAGCAGCTCCTTCCAGACCCCGTGCCGCTGGGCGGGGGTCATGTCGGGCTTTTCATAGACGATGTGCTGGAAATGGTCCACCATGGTGCCGTAGGGGATAAAGGTCAGGGCGCTGGCCAGGTGGCTGTAATAGAACTTCCGGGTGTCCTTCCCGAAGAAGCCCTCCGCCCAGGGCCAGGCAAAGAACTCCATGGACATGGAGTGTACCTCGCAGGCCTCCATGCTGGGCCAGCAGTAGGACAGGGGGACGCGCTTCCGGTTCGTGTATCCGGCGAAGGCGTGGCCCGCCTCGTGGGTGACCACTTCCACGTCTCCCTGGGTGCCGTTGAAGTTGGCGAAGATGAAGGGCACCTCGTAGTCCGGGATGCTGGTGCAGTAGCCGCCGCCGGCCTTGCCCTCGGTGCTGAGCACGTCCATCAGCTCCCCGTCCAGCATGGTGTTAAAGAACGCGCTGGTCTCCGGGCTCAGCTCGTCATAGAACTTCTTCCCCTGGGCCAGGATGTCCTCCGCCGACCCCTGGGGCCGGGGATTGCCGGAGCGGAACTCCAGCTCGTTGTCCGCAAAGCTCATGGGGTATTCCTTCCCCAGCCGCTTTGCCTGCTCCCGATAGATGCTGTCCGCCACGGGGACCAGGTACTTCACCACGGCGGCGCGGAATTTCTCCACGTCCTCCTTGGTGTAGCAGTTGCGGCCCATGCGGTAGTAGCCCAGGGTGGTGTAGCCCTCGTAGCCCAGTTTTTTGCCCATGGTGTCCCGGAGGTGCACCAGCCGGTCATAGATGTCGTCCATCTGCGCCTGGTGCTCCTTGTACCACCGGCCCTCCGCCTTCCACGCCGCCAGGCGGCGGTCGTCGTCCGCATCGCTCTTGAAGGGGGTCATCTGGCTCAGGGTGTACACCCCGCCCTCAAAGGGGATCTGGGCGGAGGCCAGGAGCTTTTCATACTCCTGGGTCAGATCGTTCTCCTGCTGCAATTCCGGGACGATCTCCGGGGAGAAGGCCTTGAGCTGGATCTCGGCGTTGGTGAACATCAGCTCGCCATACTCCCGGGCAAAGTCGGCCCGGAAGGGGCTGGACAGCATCGCCATCGTCCACTCCTGGCTCACCGCCTGGAGCTCCGGCATGGCGGCGTTCCAGAATTTGGCCTCCCCGTCATAAAACGCGTCCCGGGTGTCGATGGAGTGGCGGATGCTGGCCAGCGTCTCCAGGGTGATGACGTGCTTTTGCAGCGTCTCATTCTCCAAAAAGACCTGTTTTGCCGTCTCATAGTCGCCTGCCTGCTTCAGCCGCTCCGTCAGTGCGGCCTGCTCCCGCTTCAGCGCCTCCAGGTCCGGGCGTTCATAGGGCATTTCCGAAAATTTCAATTTGATTCCCTCCATAGCGTTCTGCCGCCCCAACCGGCGGCGCATGATAGGGTGATTATACTTCACTTCCCCACATTTTGCAAGTAAAGCGGCGCAGACCCGTCAAAAGAGCTGCGCCGCCTGTCGTCATATTCCGTTATCGGTCACGCCCTGGCGTAGTAGTTGATGAGGCACCCGGCCAGGACGATGTCCCGCTCCTCCCGGGTCATACCGGGGAGCCGAAGGACGACGGTCTGTTCCCCGTCCTTCTGATAGAGGGTGGCCTCGATCTCCTCCCCGTCCCCTTCCAGCAGGGCTTTGATGCCGGGGATGTACAGCCGGTCGCCGGGCTGGATGTTCAGATCGGCCAGGCCGTCCACGATAAAGGGCAGCATGCCCCAGTTGACCACGTTGGAGCGATAGCGCTTGGTGGCGTACTCGGCGGCCAGGTTGGCCACGCCCCCCAGCACCCGCTGGCAGGAGGCGGCCTGCTCCCGGGCGGAGCCGTCTCCGGGCTTGAGGGCCATGACCAGGGAGCCCAGGCCGGTGGTCTTCGGGTCGCAGCCGCCCAGGGCCTCCTTCACCTTAGCGGTGGACTTGCCCGCCTGACGCTGCTTTTCCACCTTCTGGATGGCCTTGGCCCGTCCCACATAGGCGGGGTCCTTCCGGCTCAGGGCAAATTCCGCCAGCCCCAGGGGGTTGGAGCGGTAGGAGGAGGTCTCCCCGGAGGGGATCAGCTCGTCGGTGGTGGTCACCGGGTCGTAGATGGCGGAGGCCACGGTGAGCATCAGATCCTCCGGCATGGGGATCTGTGCCGGCCAATCGGTGATGTTGGGGCCAAAGACCAGCTCAGTCTCCGGCTGGGGATTGCCCACGCCGAAGTAGACCCGGCTCTTATAGGCGGAGTCGTCATAGTGGTACGCCTCGTCCGGCCGGTCCTCCGGGATGCTGTCCAGCTCGAAGGCGGAGGTGAGCACTCCGCCATTTAAGGCGGTGGCGGCAATGGAGCGGGCGTCCATCAGCGCCACATAGGACAGCTGGCCGTTGCCGGGCTTGGAGCCCTCCCGGTTGGGGAAGTTCCGGGTGGAATGGCGGATGGAGAAGCCGCCGTTGGCGGGCACGTCCCCCGCGCCGAAGCAGGGACCGCAGAAGCAGGAGCGGATGGAGGCCCCGGCGGCCATCAGGTCGGAGATGGCCCCCTGACGGGTCAGCTCCTGGAAGATGGGCATGGAGCCGGGGTAGCAGGACAGCCAGAAGGACTGGCTGCCGATGGAGCTTCCCTTCAAAATCTCCGCAGCCCGGAGGAGGTTCTGATAGGTGCCGCCGGAGCAGCCGGCGATGACCGCCTGGTCGACATAAAACTTTCCGTCCTTCACCTTGTTCAGCAGGGAGGGCACCTTATCCATTCCCAGCTGGCGGCGGGCGGTCTCCTCCGTCTCCGCCAGGATATCGGTCATGTTGGCCTTGAACTGCTTGATGGTGTAGGCGTTGGAGGGGTGGAAGGGCAGGGCGATCATGGGCTCCACCAGGCTCAGGTCCACCAGGATCACGTCGTCGTAATAGGCGCCCTCCCCCGGCATCAGACGGCGGTAGTCCCCGTCCCTGCCCAGAAGGGTCAGATAGTCCCGGGTGGTCTCGTCGGTGGCCCAGACGGAGGAGAGGCAGGAGGTCTCGGTGGTCATCACGTCGATGCCACAGCGGTAGTCCATGGAGAGGTTGGCGACGCCGGGGCCGAAAAACTCCATAACGGCGTTTTTCACCACGCCCTTGGAGAAGGTCTTGCCGATGATGGCCAGGGCCACGTCCTGGGGCCCCACCCCCGGCCGGGCTGCGCCGGTGAGGTAGACGGCCACCACGCGGGGATAAGCGATGTCATAGGTCTTATTCAGCAACTGCTTGACCAGCTCGGGGCCGCCCTCCCCGATGGCCATGGTGCCGAAGGCGCCATAGCGGGTGTGGGAGTCGGAGCCGAGGATCATCCGGCCGCTGCCGGCGTACCGCTCCCGCATGTAGGAGTGGATGACCGCCTGGTGGGCGGGGACGAACTCGCCGCCGTACTTCTTTGCGGCGGAGAGGCCGAACACATGGTCGTCCTCGTTGATGGTGCCGCCCACGGCGCACAGGGAGTTGTGGCAGTTGGTCAGCACATAGGGCAGGGGGAACCGCTCCAGGCCGGAGGCCCGGGCCGTCTGGATAATGCCCACATAGGTGATGTCATGGGAGGCCATGGCGTCGAATCTGATCTTCAGCTCCCCCATATCCGGGGAGGTGTTGTGGCTGCTGAGAATGCCGTAAGAGATGGTCTTTTTTTTGGCCTCCTCCACAGGAGGCAGCCCTGCCCCCTCGCTGACAGGGACGAAGGTGCCGCCGGTAAAGTAGGCGCCGGAGTTGAGTACGTTGATCATGAGGATACCTCCAATTCAAACAAAGAACGCAGAGGGGCGGGACAGCCTCTTCGCCATCTCCCTGCTCTACGCCATATTTTCCGGTTCAGCCGCCGTTACGACTACAGACGGCTGAAAATAATATAACAGCAAACCGCCAAAAACACAAGGGCCGGAACTTTTTTCGTGAAAAAGCTGGGAATGAGGCGGGCTTTTCCCTGCCGGATTGGGGAAATAGCCGTCCTCACTGCTCCGGTCCCGCGCCCCGGGCCAGCTCCCCCAGCGTCTCCGGCGGGAGAAAAAATTTCGCCGTAAAGGGGTCGAGGACCACCCCGCCGCATCGGGGATCCGTCAGGCAGGCGGCGGCAAAGGAGGGAAACGCCAGGTGTAGGAAGGTGAACCGCTCCCCATACTCGTTGGCGATCTAGGTCTGGGCGGAGAAGGCCGGGAACAGGACGACGTTTTCCGGACCGGGGATGGTGTCCGGGCTGACTCCCTGACTGTTTGGGGCCGCCTGGACGGGGACATAGCCCGGGCTCTCCACCAGCCGGGACACGATCCGGGCCGCCAGGGCCTGCTCCGGCTTGCGCTGATAGCGCCGGAGCATCTGCGTCAATGATTCCATCGCCGTCTCCTTTTCTCTCTCGTTACGCTGTTCGCCGGCCACCAGCCGTTAACCGCTGGTCACTGACCGTCACTCCACCCAGGCGCTGTGGACGACGCCCACCAGATACCAGGCGCCGTTCTCCCACTCATAGACCAGCTTCAGGGTGGACCAATTGCTCTCCCCGTCGGTGGCATAAAACTCCACATACCGGCCGTCCGGGTAGGCCTCCTGGACATTTTCCAGGCCGTTGCCCGCCACCTGGCTGCTGTCCACGCTGATGCGCGGGGAGGCCAGATAGTCCCGCTCCCAGACATAGGAGGCGAAGTAGTCCGCCAACGTCAGATTGATGGGTGTGGCCGCGTCGGTGGTGGTGCCCCAGAGCCAGGTGGCGGTCGACTCGCTCGCCTCCACAAGGGCATCCGGCAAAAAGTTCAGGTTGGAGACGGCGTCCACGGTGGTGTTCGGGGTGAAGGTGACTCCCTTCTCCGGGTGGACATATTCCGCCAGCGTCTCATAGTCACCGCTCCGGATAGCCTGGGCGGTCTCCACGGCACAGGATACCAGGGAGGCCACGTCCCCCTGCTCCTGTTCGGAGGCCAGAGCGGTCTGGAGAATGGCGGCGCCTCTGGGAGAGATCGCCCGGCTGACGGCAAATCCCCCGGCCAGGCCGAGGATAAGAAACAGGGCGGATAACAAAATTGCTGTGGAACGCCTGACCATGGAGCGCACCTCCTCTCCCCAAGAGCGGGGTAAAATATGATACAAATGATATTGTAATGAATCTGTAAAAAAATGCAACTACAAAAAGTTACAGGAAACCTTTCCAGCGCAGGGCGGGAGAGGTTTCCTGTCTTTTTTCATTCATTCCAGCGTCCCCGTCCGCCGCACCAGCAGCAGGCCGACGATGAGGACGACGGGAAAAACAGCTCCCGCCAGCAGGCCGGTGTTCAGGTCTCCGGCGGCGCTGGAGATCAGGCCCACCAGGGTGGGGCCGCCGCCGCAGCCCAAGTCGCCCCCCAGGGCCATCAGCGCGAACATGGCGGTGCCGCCCCGGGGACATTTTGCCGACACCAGGGAGAAGGTACCCGGCCAGAGGATGCCCACGGAAAAGCCGCAGAGGGCACATCCCACCAGGCCCAGCGCCGCGCTGCCGCTCAGCGTGGCCAGGAGGTAGCTGGCAATGCACAGGACGCCGCTGCCCATCATGAAGGGGACCAGATCCCATCTCTCGCTGAATCTGCCGTAGATCGCCCGGCTGGCCCCCATAAGCAGGGAAAAGGCGCAGGGGCCCGCCAGATCGCCCACCGTCTTGGACACCTGGAGCCCTGCCTCGGCAAAGGTGGAGGCCCACTGGCTCATGGCCTGCTCCGCCGCACCGGAGCAGAGCATCAGCACAAAGAACAGCCAGATCACCCGGGAGCGGAGCAGCTCTCCCAGGCGCATCCCCTCCCCCTCGGGGACCAGAGTGGGGATGGGGACCCGGGTGAACAGGAGGGCGTTGGTCAGGGGCAGAATCGCCCACAGACAGGCCAGGATACGCCACCGTCCTACCCCCACCAGGGCGAAAAATCCGGTGGAGAGCAGCGTCACCAGCACGCAGCCCCAGCAGTAGAAGGAGTGGAGGTTTGCCATGACTCCCGCCTTGTTCGGGAAGGGGCACGCCTCCACGATGGGACTGACCAGCACTTCCAGCAGGCCACCCCCACGGCGTAGAGGGCCACAGAGCACAGCAGGCCAATATACGGATCCGGCAGCAGAGAGGGCAGCGTCCCCAGTCCCACCAGCCCCAGAGCGGCAAACAGGTTGGCGGCCACGGCGCAGGGGCGATAGCCGATCTTGTCCACCAGCTTCACCGACAGCAGATCCACCGTGAGCTGGATGCAGAAGTTCAGCGTCACCAGCAGGGTGATCTGCTCCAGGGGGATACCGAACTCCGACTGGAAGGTGAGAAACAGCAGCGGGGCGAAGCTGTTGACGATGGCCTGGGTGATGTACCCGAAGCAGCAGGCGGAAAGGGTGTGTCGGTAGTTGGGCGTCGTCCCGTCTCTCATTCGCTCTCCTCCAGTTCCCGGAGGATATCCCGCTGGCGGCCCCCCAGGAGGAGAGAACGGTTGTAGCCGGAGAACTTTTCGCAGCCGTTCTGGGCGATAAACGCCATGGAATAGGGGTTCATGGTCAGCTCGGTCAGGAAGATGACCAGCTCCTGCCCCTCCCCGAAGGCGGCCTCGATGAGAGCAAAGGCCCGATCCAGCCGGAGAGAGGCGTCCCGGATGGCCGCTTTCCGGCTCTCCACCACCTCCCGGAAGTCGGCGCGCACCCGGTCGGCGGCGGCAGGGCCGGCGAGGGACTCCCGCCGAAGGGTCTGGAGCAGCCCGTCCAGGGCGTCCAGCGCCCGGTCCAGCCGCCGGGCCTCCTCCGGCTCCAGCAGGCCGGCTTTTGCCCTGGACGCTTTCGTGCCCCGGAGCGCTTCTGTCACCGGGGCGAAGGCGTCCTCCGGCGCTGTGCCGCCCTCCAGGGCGGGCATCAGGCCCTTGAGCTGCCGGTGGAGAAGGGTCACATAGGCGTCTTCCTCGTTGGCCTCCCGGCAGGTGCGGAACAGGGCGTCCAGCAGCAGGGACAGGGCAGACAGCCGCTCGTCAAAGGGGGCGGTACGGAGCCGGGCCACGGTTTTCTCCGTCAGGCGGCCGGAGAGGATGGCCTCCACGTCGTAGTCCGTCCGATACTTCCGGTAGAGGTCGTAGTAGTTGGCAAAGTCCTTGGCCACGGCGGGGTACTGGATGTACTGGCCCACCACGCTCTCGTCCACCGTCAGGTGCAGGGCCTCACTGGCGGAGATGAGACGGGACAGGTCCTCCCAGCCCCGGGCGGTGGCGAAGCGCTTGCCGTCCACCGTGGTCTCCAGCCGGTAAAAGTTCCCCGGCTTCAGCTCCAGATAGGCCATCACCGCCGGATGCACCTGGCGGAGATAGGCGTACTCCTTCCAGGCCGGGTAGCTGGCCTGGATGTCCAGCCGCCGCACCCGGTCAAGCGTCACCACGTCGAAGTCCCGGACGGAGCGGTTGTACTCCGGAGGGTTCCCCGCCGCCACGATGACCCAGCCCTCCGGGAGCTTATGGCTGCCGAAGGTCTTGCACTGGAGAAATTGCAGCATGGCCGGGGCCAGGGTCTCGGAGACACAGTTCACCTCGTCCAGAAACAGAATGCCGTTTTCCAGCCCCGTCTCCTCCATGGCCCGGTAGACGCTGGCGATGATCTCGCTCATGGTGTACTCCGTGACCTGGAAGGATTTGCCGTGGTAGGAGGCCTCCCGGATGCTGGGCAGGCCGATGGCGGACTGGCGGGTGTGGTGGGTGATGGTATAGCTCACCAGGGCCACGCCGCACTCCCGGGCGGCCTGCTGGGCGATGGCGGTTTTCCCCACCCCCGGAGGGCCCATGAGCAGGATGGGTCGCTGGGCCACCAGGGGGATGCTCCACTCCCCATGCTCGTCCCTGGAGAGGTACGCCTTTACCGTGTTTTTGACCTGTTCCTTCGCCTCTTTGATATTCATTCCCGTTGCTCCCTCGTCTGTTGTCTTTTTGTGTCAGTTTTCTGTCCCTGGCGCAAGGTATCAAGCCAGTCGACAGTCAGGGGGTTCCCCGAAAAAAGTGCTGAATTTTATTACCTTTCCGCGCCCTCCGTCCACTCCGGCAGCTCCTCCGGGCCCAGCACCACCCGGATGGCCCAGGGGGGCACGGGAGGCGCCTGGTAGTCCTCCCGGAAAAAGACGAAGGCGGTCTCGTAGTCCGGCTTGCGCTCCGGGTAGCTGCCGAAGCCGTCGGTGAAATAGAGGACGCCCTTCAGGTCCGCCAGCTCCCCCGACTGCACCAGGCCGTCGATGTAGCCAAAGGCGGGGCGGAAATCGGTGCCGCCGAAGCCCCGCACCTGAAAGTCCCGGCAGAGCCGCTCCAGCTCCTCCGGGGTGTGTACCGCCGTGTCCTGCTGCACCCCGGCGTCTGCCTGGATGATGTGAAGGTTGGCATGGTCAAAGAACAGGCCCTCGCTGGACAGGACGGCCCTCGTCTCCTCCAGAAAGCGGCGCACCGTGTCCCCGGAGCAGGAGTCCGAGGTGTCGATGACGATGGCAAAGTCCTGGATTTTCCGGCTCTCCCGGTACTCCAGCGGCTCGATGAGGGGAATGTCCCCGTACAGCTCCAGGCCCAGGGCGTAGTAGGCGTAGTCGAAGCTGTCCACGTCCACCCACATCTCCTCCCGGGTGGTGACGAAGCGGCGGAGAAACTGCCGGTAGTCGTACCGCTCCCGGTTCTCCACCGCCAGGGACCGGAGCAGATCTCCCGCCTGGTCCCCGTGGTCGGCAAAGAAGGTCTCCAGGCTGGTCTGGGTCTTTTCCCCCAGGCTGCGCCACTTGTCCTCCAGCTCCTGCCGCCGGTCCCCGTCGCCGTTGTCCCCGTCTCCCGGCTGATTGTCCGGCTGGCTGTCCCCCTGGGGGTCGTCCTCCGGGGGCCAAAACCGGTGGTCGTCCCGGCGGAATTCCCGGATGAGCGCCAGCTCATCGTCATAGCTCCGGCAGCGCTGGCCCAGCCAGCGGTAAATGGCCTCCGCCGTCAGGACGGGCATCTCCGATTTCAGATCGGCGTAGGTGTCCTCCCGGAACTCGCTCTGCATCAGCTTCAGGCAACGGCTGTCGATAGAGTCCAGGATGGACTCCACGGCGATGTCGCAGGCCAGGCCCCACCGCTCCTCCTCCCGGCCCTGCCGGTTGAAGGGGTGGCGCAGGAGACAGTGGAGGAGCATATGGAGATACACCCGGTTGAGCAGCACCAGATCGTCCCGGTACAGCTCCGCCAGATACCGGGGGTTGAACTGGATGGAGATCCCGTCCACGCCGATGGTGGGCGTATTCAGGTTCATGGCGTAGTCCAGGCCGGAGAGGGCGATGTCCAGAAAGCGCATGTTCAGATACAGCTCGTTCCGGGCGGAGGACAGGATAGCCCGGCCCAGCCGATCCAGCTTTTCGTGATTTTCGTGCATAAGCGCCCCCCGTCACAGGTCAAATTCCCGGTCTGCGCCGCCGCCGAGGCCCATCCGGGCCTCCAGCAGACGGCTGACGAAGCGGACGTTCCCCGCCCGCTCCGCCTGCCTGGACAGCTCGTCCAGCGTCTCCCCGGTCAGCGGCAGGATCTCCAGCATGGCCTCCAGGCCCTCCACGTCCTCCTGCTCCAGCAGCAGCGCCAGCAGCGCTCCCGCGTGGGCGGCGGCATAGGTCAGGTAATCCTCCCGGCCCTTGCCCAGATGATAGGGCCAGCGGAGGCGGTACCAGGCGATGCGGGCGGCCACGGCGGGCGTCTCCTCCTTCCGGGCCAGGTCAAAATAGCTCTCGTACAGGTCAAAGTCGATGTCCCGGCTGGAAAAGCACTCCCGATAGAGCTGGCCGGAGCCGTAGGTGATCGTCCGCCACATCCGGGGGGCGTTGATGTCCTCGTACTCATAGGAGAAGCCGGGGAGGAAAAACCGGGCCACCCCGTCGGGGCAGCGGACGGTCAGGTCCAGATCATCCGACAGATCGGAGAGCAGGACGCTGATGTTGACGCCCAGAGGAAGGGTCAGCCGGGAGAGGTTTTTGCAGTTGAGAAAGAGCCCGCCCCCCACGAAGTGTACCGTGTCCGGTATCGTCAGCTCCTTCAGTGCGACGCAGTTGTAAAAGGCGTGGCTTCCCATCGTCTCCAGCTGAGAGGGCAGGAGCACCCGCTCCAGGCGGCGGCACTGGGAAAAGGCGTAGTCCGGCAGATCGGCCAGCCCCTCCGGGAGGCGAATGCGCTCCAGACTGCCGCAGCCCTCGAAGGCCCTGGCCCCGAGCCGGGTCAGACCCGCCGGGAGGACGAGCCGTTTCAGGCCGCTGCACCGGGCAAAGGCCCGCTCGCCGATGCGCGTCACCGTGTCCGGGAGGGTCAGCCGGGTCAGAGGGCTGTCCGACCGGGAGAGGGGCGGCAGCTGCTCCGGGTCGGCAGCGATCAGGCGGTCGCCCTCCCCTGTCCAGGCCCCGCCTCCGAAGCAGTTCGGGCCGAGGGAGGTGACCGGACAGCCCTCTAACGTCTCCGGCAGGGTCAGGGGGCTTCCGTCCCCGGCACAGCGGAGGATGGCCGCCTCGCCGTGGGCAATGTTGTAACAGATCGTCCAGGACATGGCAGGGCCTCCTTTTCCACCGGTCGTTTTTCGTATCCTATTATATCCAATTCGATGATTTGGGGCAACAGGGTGAAGAAAGTTTTTGGGGGCGATCCGCCCTCCGGCACGGAGCTGCGCTTATTTGCGCAGCTTTACAACTTTCTGCTGTCAGGCGGCCTCTTTTTCGCTGAAAAACCGTTTGTTGCATTTCGCAAATCGTACAAATGTTCTATCCTTTACACAGAAAGAGCGCCGGGGCCTCCGGTGCGGGAAGGAGGAGATGACATGACCCAGGCGGAGTTCTGGCAGCAGCCGGAGCAGCTGGCCCTGATCCGGGGCTGGGTGCGGGACGGCGTGGAGACGAAGGAGATCGCCCGCCGGATGGGGCTCAAGCCTCTGGGCCTGCGGATCTGGCGGAGCCGGTATCCGGCCATCGGAGCGGCGCTGGCCCAGACGGGAGAGCTGACTGACTACCAGGTGGAGGAGGCGCTGCTCAAGGCGGCTATGGGCTATCGGTACACCGAGGAAAAGACGGAGCAGACCGATCGGGGGGACAAGCTGGTCTCCACAGAGAAGGAGGTCAGCCCCAACGTCACCGCCATCAGCCTGTGGCTGAAGCGGCGCAGGCCGGAGGTGTGGGACTGCGGCGAGGAGGAGCCGGGGCCTCCGGCGGAGAACAATCTGTTTGCGGCCCTGGGAGACTGGGAGAGAGAGGAGTTGAAGGGCGATGCAGTACCGAACGTTCAGCAGGCGGCAGAAGCTGGTGCTCACCTGGTGGAAGCACCCGTCGTTCCGGCAACGTGACGGCATCATCTGCGACGGCTCGGTGCGGTCGGGCAAGACGGTGAGCATGGCGGTGGGGTTCCTGCTGTGGAGCATGGAGACCTTTGACCGGCAACGGTTCGCCCTCTGCGGCAAAACCATCGAGAGCCTGCGGCGAAACGTGTCCGGGCTGCTGCCCCAGTGGATGGAGGGGCTGTGCGCCATGGAGGAGCGGCGGGGAGAGAACCGGCTCACCGTGCGCATGAACGGGCATGAGAACGACTATTACCTGTTCGGCGGCAAGGACGAGGGGAGCTATGCCCTCATCCAGGGCATGACTCTGGCAGGGGTGCTGTTTGACGAGGTGGCCCTGATGCCCCGCTCCTTCGTGGAGCAGGCGCTGGCCCGGTGCAGCGTGGAGGGCTCCAAATTCTGGTTCAACTGCAATCCGGAGGGGCCCACCCACTGGTTCTATCAGAGCTGGCTCCTCCGGGCGGAGGAGCGGAACCTGCTGTACCTCCACTTCACCATGGCGGACAACCCCGCCCTCTCCCCCGCCATCCGGCAGCGGTACGAGCGGCTGTACAGCGGCGTGTTCTACCAGCGGTATGTCCAGGGGCTCTGGGCGGCGGCCAGGGGGCTGATCTACGATATGTTCCGCCCGGAGGTACACGTCACGGAGCAGCTCCCGGAGGCCGGGCGGGGGTGCTATGTCTCCGTCGACTACGGCACCCAGAATCCCACCGTCTTTCTCCTCTGGCAGAAGGGGGAGCGGGGGCGGTGGTACTGTCTCCGGGAGTATTACTGGTCCGGCCGGGACCGGATGCGGCAGAAGACCGACGGGGAGTACGCCGACGATCTGGAGATCTTTCTGGACGGCGTGAAGCCCCGGGCGGTGATCGTCGACCCGTCGGCGGCCAGCTTTATCGCCCTGCTGCGGCGGCGGGGCTACCCTGTCCTGGGGGCGGACAACCAGGTGCTCTCCGGCATTCGCCGGGTGGGCGACCTGCTCCGGGAGGAGCGGCTGCTCTTCTCCCCCGCCTGCGTTCAAACGGTCGCGGAATTTCGCAGCTATGTCTGGGACGAGGACGAGGTCGGCCAGGACAGGCCGGTGAAGGAACACGACCACTGTATGGACGCCCTGCGGTACTTCGTCAGCACCGTGCTGGTGCGCAGTCAGGCCCGGGCGGGAAAGCGGCCCAAGGGGCTGTGACCAATTTTGTAATACGAGGTGAACAAGATGATTTTGTATGTGGACAGGCAGGAGCTCCCCGACCCGGAGCACCCCAATCCGGCGGTGCTTCGGTGGTGCATCCGGAAGGCGGAGATCGCCAACGGGCGGTATCAGCGGCTGGATCGGTACTACCGGGGAGAGCACGACATCCTCCGGCGCAACGGCGGAGAGGGGGAGAGCCGGGTGGCGGTGAACTATGCCCGGTACGTGGTGGACATCGCCCTGGGGTACTACCTGGGGACGGACGTGAAATATGACCCCAACCCCCAGAGCTGGGGGGAGACACCGTCCCGGAGCCTGCTGGGGCGGCGGACGCTGGACATCACTCCGCTGCTGGCCTGCTACGACCGGCAGCACATCGGGCAGGTAGACCGGGAGATCGGCAAGACCATGGGGGTGATGGGAGACTGCCTGGAGCTGTGCTACGCCTCCTGCGAGGCGAACCCCCACCCCAGGAGCGCCCGTATTGACCCGAGAAACGGCATTCTTCTCTGCGACGCCACCGTGGAGCACAGCAAGCTGCTGGCCCTGGTGTGGGAGCGGCGGGAGCGCCCCTCTGGGGAGCAGTATTACGCCGTCACCTGCTACACCGACCGGACGGAGCGGGACTATGTCAGCGGCGACCTGGAGACGGCGGTCTTTCGGCCCATCGGCCCCGCCAGGGAGCACTACTTCGGGGCGGTGCCGGTGATCGCCTATGAGAACAACACCGAGCGCCAGGGAGACTTCGAGCAGATTATAAGCCTGATCGACGCCTATGACGATCTCATGTCCAGCCGCCTCACCGACAAGCGGCGGTTCGTGGACGCGCTGCTGGTATTCTTCGGCATGACCCTGGCCCCCGGCGAGGAGGAAAAGCTCCTCCGGGAACGGTTCATCGACGGGGCGCCTCTGGACGCCCGGGCGGAATACATCCAAAAGACCTTCGACGAGGCGGGGGTGCAGGTGCTGGCGGACAGTCTGGTGCGGGAAATGCACAAGATGACCCTGACGGTGGATATGTCCGACGAGCAGTTCTCCGGCAACGCCTCCGGGCAGGCGCTGAAGCTGAAGCTGCTGACCATGGAGCAGCTGGTACAGGGCAAGATGCGGCAGATGGAGCGGGGGCTGCGGGAGCGGTTCGAGCTGTACAGCCACTGGCTGGCCGTCAAGGGAGAGATGTCTCCGGTGTCGGCGGCGGAGGTGGACGTGGTGTTCACCCGAAACCTGCCCATCAACGAGAGCGAGACGGTGGACATGGTGACCCGCCTCCGGGGAATGGTGGACGACCAGACGCTGCTGGGACAGCTCTGGTTCATCCGTGACCCGGCGGAGGCCCTGCGGAACCTCCGCCGCCAGGAGCAGATACAGGGGACAGCAGGCAATGCCTGTGACCATAGCGGGACGGGGCGGGCCCTGGGGAACGACCCGGACGGAGAGGAGAAGGTCAGATGAGCGCAGAAGAGCTGAGACAGGAGCGGCCGGATCTGGACACGCTGCTCCGGGAGGATCGGGACTATCAGTCCGCCTATGACAAAAAGGTGAGCCAGGCGCTGGCTACCGCCCGGGCCAACTGGGAACGGGACCGTCAGGGACAGGAGGCCCAACTCCGTCAGACGCTGGAGGCGGAGATGCAGGAGACGCTGGAGCAGGAGCGGCAGACCCTCGCCGGGCAACGGCAGGACTTTGACCGGCGGCTCCGGCAGGTGGCGGTGGCGGAGGCCCTGCAGCAGCGGGGCCTGGATGCCCGGTTCGCCCCCTGGATCACCGGCGAGAGCGACGAGGACTCCGCCCAGCGGGTGGAGGCGTTCACCGGACTGTTTCAGGAGGCCCTGTCCCAGGCGGTGGCCGGACGGATGCGGGGGGAGGCCGCCCCCAGAGAGCCGGATCGGCCCCGGGAGCTGACCCGGGAGCAGGTGCGGGGGATGTCCCCCCGGGAGATCAACCGGAACTGGGACCAGATCTCCGGCCTGCTCCGGGAGAGTCAGTGACACAGTACACAACGCACAGGAAAGCATAAGGAAAGGATGAGCGCATATGGCATTTTCCAATTTTATCCCCGAGATCTGGTCTGCCCGACTGCTGGAGCATCTGGACAACGTCCACGTCTATGCCGGTCTGATGAACCGGGACTATGAGGGCGAGATCCGGGCCTACGGCGACACAGTCCACATCA
This sequence comes from Clostridiales bacterium, assembly GCA_021205695.1. Lineage (GTDB taxonomy): Bacteria > Bacillota > Clostridia > Oscillospirales > Oscillospiraceae > Onthomonas. The sequence continues at coordinate 500 of JAJPXB010000018.1, read as the reverse complement.
ACCAGCTGGGGGATATCACCATCAGCGACTACACCGGCGCGGACATCGCCGACCCGGAGGAGCTGGACGGCTCCATGCAGGATCTGACCATCGACAGGGCCAAGTACTTCAACTTCCAGGTGAAGGATGTGGATCACGCCCAGTCCAACCCTAAGCTGGTGGACGCCGCCATGCAGCGGGCCAGCTACGGCATGAACGACGTGATCGACCAGTATCTGGCCTCCCTGCTGCTGGAGGGAGCGGACAGCGGCAATATCCTCTATGACGACAGCTCCGCCGTCACCCCCACCAGCGCAGACGCCTACGACTATCTGGTGGATCTGGGGGTGCTGCTCAACGAGGCCAACGTCCCCATGCTGGGCCGGTGGGTGGTGCTGCCCCCCTGGTACCACGGCCTGCTGCTCAAGGACTCCCGGTTCGTGGGCAACGGCACCGGCTATAACCAGGCCATCCTCCAGGGCGGTCTGGTGGGCGAGGCCGCCGGGTTCCAGATCCATCTG
>JAJPXB010000004.1 GCA_021205695.1 Clostridiales bacterium | reverse complement strand
ACTCAATCGCCTTTTTCTATCCTCTGGTCTCACATCTATTGTAATGCTACAAAAAATCGGGGGGCGGCGGTGAAATTCCCCTTGTCATTTGCCGCCGCAGATGATAAAATACCTCCAGACAGCAGGCGATGAGAAGGAACAGTACGGCTGCCCCGCCGCCCCAGAGAGGGGATGGACGGTGCAAATCCCCGCGGAGGACAGTCGGAAGGCCCCTTTGAGCTGCGGCCCCAACGGGACGGACGTCCCCAGTAGGCGCCGCCGGTTTCCCCCGTTATCGGGAGCTCGAGTGTGGCGCTCTGCGCCAAATTCAGGTGGTACCACGGACAGCGTTCGCCCTGAGCAGATTCTGCTCAGGGCGTTTTTGGTTCGTGACAGGACAGGAGGAGCTTTTATGAAAAACGAGAAAAAGACGATGGAAAAGGTGGTCGCCCTCTGCAAGAACCGGGGCTTTATCTTCCCGGGCAGCGAGATCTACGGCGGCCTGGCCAACACCTGGGACTACGGCCCCCTGGGCGTGGAGCTGAAAAACAACGTGAAACGGGCCTGGTGGAAGAAGTTCGTCCAGGAGAATCCCTATAACGTGGGCCTGGACGCCGCCATCCTGATGAACCCCCAGACCTGGGTGGCCTCCGGCCATCTGGGGAGCTTCTCCGACCCGCTGATGGACTGCAAGGAGTGCCACGAGCGGTTCCGGGCGGACAAGCTCATCGAGGACTGGTGCGCGGAAAACGGCGTGACCCTGGAAAAGCCCATCGACGCCTTCTCCCAGCAGGAGATGGCGGACTTCGTGGAGAACAACCACGTCTGCTGCCCCACCTGCGGCAAGCACAACTTCACCGAGATCCGCCAGTTCAACCTGATGTTCAAGACCTTCCAGGGCGTCACGGAGGACGCCAAGAACACCGTCTATCTCCGCCCGGAGACTGCCCAGGGCATTTTCGTCAACTTCCCCTCCATCCAGCGCACCAGCCGGAAAAAGGTGCCCTTCGGCGTCTGTCAGGGGGGCAAGAGCTTTCGCAACGAGATCACCCCGGGCAACTTCACCTTCCGCACCCGGGAGTTTGAGCAGATGGAGCTGGAGTTCTTCTGTAAGCCGGGCACCGACCTGGAGTGGTTCGCCTACTGGCGGCAATTCTGCCACGACTGGCTCACCGGCCTGGGGATGCAGGACGAGAACCTCCGTCTCCGGGACCACGAGCCGGAGGAGCTGAGCTTCTACTCCAAGGCGACCACCGACTTTGAGTACCTCTTCCCCTTCGGCTGGGGCGAGCTGTGGGGGGTAGCCGACCGGACGGATTACGACCTGACCCAGCACCAGAACGTCTCCGGCAAGGACCTGACCTACTTCGACCCCTCGGACAACAGCCGCTATATCCCCTACGTCATCGAGCCGTCTCTGGGCGCGGACCGGGTCACCCTGGCCTTCCTGGTGGAGGCCTACGACGAGGAGGTGGTGGGCCAGGACAAAAAGGGCAACGACGACGTGCGGGTGGTCATGCACTTCCCGGCGGCCCTGGCCCCCTTCAAGGCGGCGGTGCTGCCCCTGTCCAAAAAGCTGGCTCCCAGGGCCCAGGAGGTCTATGCCGAGCTATCCAAATACTTCATGGTGGATTACGACGACACCGGCTCCATCGGCAAGCGCTATCGCCGGGAGGACGAGATCGGCACCCCCTACTGTATCACCGTTGACTTCGAGACGGTAGGGGACGGGGATAAGCCCGCCGACAACGCCGTCACCGTCCGTGACCGGGACACCATGGAACAGATCCGCATCCCCATCAGCGCGCTGAAGGACTGGCTGACGGAAAAGACCTTCTATTAAGGAAGACCCCCATTTCAAACCGACGCGCAGATCAGGACAGAACCGCCCCCGGGCCCGAAACAGGCCAGGGGGCGGTTTCCGACAGGACGCAAAAGGGCGAAAAAAATCAGGGCCTCAGCCTGTTATAACTGAGACCCCTCGATGCACGAGGCGGGAGTCGAACCCGCACGCCCTTGCGAGCACTGGCACCTGAAGCCAGCGAGTCTACCAATTCCACCACTCGTGCAAACCGTCAAGCGGCTCCGGTATCGGACGCAAGTGATAATATACCACGCGCCTCTGGCTTTGTCAACCCCTGTTTTCCAATTTTTTCGCCGGAAACGGAGGGGGTCACACCTCCTCCGCAGCCTCCGCCTGCAGCTCCTCCGGAATGTGTATCGCCCCCGGGGCGGCCTGCCACATCTTCCGCAGCATCTCCCGGCTGGGCTGTAGCCGGACCTCCCGCAGCACGTCGTCCCGGACGAACATGAGGTAGACCGGCATTCCCAGGGGGTTCCTGTCCGTCAGATCCATATAGGCCGTCCGCTCGCCGCCCAGCACGGAGCGATAGGCCCGGATCTCCGGGGCGTCCTCCCGGGCCATGCACTCCACGTCGTCCAGACGGAAGGTGGCAAGCGGACGGCGCTTGTCATTCCGCTCGATGGCTTCCACGTCCAGCTGGCGGCCCCAGAACTGATACTCGTACTCGGTGGTCGTCAGCTGGAGGGTCTTCCACCGGAGCACCAGGCTGAGCACGGCGATGATCAGCGCCCACCAGGTCACCAGCAGCGCCGCAATGACGCACAGCACCGTCAGCACCACATAGGCGACGCTGGCGACGTGCACCGATCGGGGGATCATCGGGGTGATCAGGGTTTCACAGTAATTGCTCTCCTCATCGTACATAAAGAGTCTCCTCCTGAAGATGGCTTTGCTATAGTTTACACGTTTTTGGGGCAAATGGCAAGGGCGGGCGAAGGTTTCGCGCCTCCAGGCTGTCCGTCCTACAGCTGCTCCCGCAGGAGCCGCTCCACGGCGGCGGCCGTCTCCTCCTCGTCTCCCCCCTCTACAGTCACCGTCAGCTTGTCCCCCGGTTTGACGGCCAGGGACAGCAGCCGCAGCAGCTGGGTGGCCTGCACCGTCTCATCCCCTCTGGCGATGGTGATGACGGCGGGGGCGCAGCCTGCGGCCAGCCGGGCCAACTCCCCGGCAGGGCGGACATGAAGCCCCTGGGCGCCTGCGACAGTAAAATGAAACTGCTGCATGGGATACCTCCTCAATCGGCCCCCTCCAGGGGGTATCGTTCCGCCGCCGCCAGGACGTCCCCGGGGGTATTCGCCGCCATCAGGGCGTCCAGCAGAGGCTCGTTGGTGAAGATATGCGCCAGGCTTTGGACGCAGTCCAGGTGCTCCTCCGGGCCGCGGGCGGCCAGCGTGAACAGCAGACGGGCGACCTTTGGCGTCCCGTCCGCCCCCCGGCCGAAGTCCACGTCCGTTCTGACCCGCAGGAGACTGACGCCTGTTCTGTGGACGCAGGAGGGCTCTCCCATGGCGTGGGGCAGGGCCGCGTAGTGGTCAAAGACCATGTAGGGGCCGTACTGCCGGATACAGGCGATGATCTGCCGGCTGTAGTCTGCGTCCACATACCCGCCCTCCGCCAGAGGCTCCACCCCCAGCCGGACGGCCTCCTCCCAGGAGGAGACGCTGTCTGCAAAACGGCAGAGGCCCCCCTCTGCGATCTGCCGCAATATCTCTGCCATAGAGCGCTTCCTCCTTCGGCGCGGGGACGGGGGCGGTACGGGTCGCCCGGATGCTCCCGGGGATTTTTCCTTTTCGAATCGTCGAATACGTGATATACTGAGGGGACAGACGCTCCGGTTCCGCGGACCTGGAGGCAAAAACGGAGGTTTTGTTATGCTGGAAGAACTAAAACAGAAGGTGTATGAGGCCAACATGGAGCTGCCCCGGCGGGGCCTGGTCACCTACACCTGGGGCAACGTCAGCGGCATCGACCGGGAGCGGGGTTTGTTCGTCATCAAGCCCTCCGGCGTGGAGTATGACGCGCTGCGCCCGGAGGATCTGGTGGTCATGGATCTGCAGGGCAACCGGGTGGAGGGAGCGCTGAATCCCTCCTCGGACACCCGCACTCATCTGGTGCTGTACAACGCCTTTCCCCAGATCGGCGGCATCGTCCACACCCACAGCCCCTATGCCGTGGGCTGGGCCCAGGCCGGGGAGGACATCCCCTGCTATGGCACCACCCACGCAGACTATTTCTACGGCCCCATCCCCTGCGCCCGCCATCTGACCCAGGAGGAGCTGGATGAGGACTATGAGCGCAACACCGGCAAGGTCATTGTGGAGGAGTTCCGCTCCCGGGACATCGACCCGGTGGCCGTCCCCGCCGTCATCTGCCACAGCCACGGCCCCTTCACCTGGGGCAGGGACGCGGCCCAGGCGGTATATCACGCCGTGGTGCTGGAGGAGGTGGCCAAAATGGCCCTCCTGACCCGGCAGGTGGCCCCCAACGCCGCCCCCGCGCCCCAGCGCATCCAGGATAAGCACTATCTGCGCAAGCACGGGCCCAACGCCTATTACGGGCAGGGGAGGCGGAACGGATAGCCACATCCGCCAGGCCGATGCCGGCGGCGGCGCTGTCCGCCCGGTTTTCCTGGGAATAGCATAGCACAGAAAAGCACTTTTGTAAAGGAATGCAGAGCCGACAAACGGGTGAATCCCGCCTGTCGGCTCTGGCTGTCAGGAAAGGCAATGCGCGAAAAGAGAGCGGCTCAAACAGGTTTGGAAAAGCGGCTGTCGGAGACGGCCATCAGGCCGTCTCCGGTCGGATGCGTGAATTATTTGCTCTGTTCCGCCAGCCAGGTCCACAGGCTTACCCCGTCCTCCTCGCACTGGTTGTTGAAGAAGTACAGCCAGGACCAGTGGCCCATGTATTCATAGGCGGAGCCGTCCTCGGTGGTGTAGAGGCCGGTGGTGTCCACTACGCTCTCAAAGACAGAGGTGTGTACGTCTGCGCCGATGGCCTGGAGCCGCTCGATAGTGGGCATCTCATACAGGGTGGGGTCTACCGTCGTGTCGTTGGAGGCATAGACGAACCAGATGGGCAGATCCTTGATGCCCTCCAGCTGCTCGTCAGTGATACCGGAATCCAGATAGGCCTCGCAGATGGGGTAGGCGGCGGCGAAGTAGTCGGGGTAATTCAAAACGAGGTCCATGGTCATGTAGCCGCCGTTGGAGCAGCCGCCCACATAGATGCGGTCGGTGTCGATGCCCTCATGGTTTGCCACATAGTCCTCGATCAGCTCCATGAGGGTGGAGAGATAGATGGAGTCGGTGCCGGGGTTGTCCGCCCAGTTGCCCTCCTCGTCATAGGTCAGCCAGAAGGAAGGGGTCTGGGGAGTCAGCACATAGGCGCCGCCCATGACGCTCTGAAATTCCTCGCCATACAGCGCCGTGACCTTGTTGCCCAGGTTGTTGATGGAGGGGTCGGTGCCGCCCTCGCCAGCGCCGTGGATCCAGATGACCAGGGGATGCAGTTCCCCGTCATCCTCCGGCTCATAGGAGCCATAGGCCAGCGTCTTGCCGTCGCTGCCGGTAAAGCTGCCGGTGAGATCCACCTGCTCCAGCTGGGGCATGGAGGCGGCGTGCAGGTCGATGGCGGCGTCCACGGCCAGTCCGGTGACAGCCGTTCCGTCCTCTGCGGCCAGCGCGCTGCTGTCGGTGAGGGAGACGTCCAGTTCATAGGGATCGCAAATGGTGTTCAGGCTGGTGTACAGGTCGTAGCAGTAGGGAGAGCCCTCGTCGGGGCTGTAGTACAGCTCCAGGGCGATGTAGGTGGAGGCCTCGTCTACCTGATTCCCGTCCGCGTCGCAGGCGTAGGCGGCGGTGACGGTGCGCGCTGCCTCGGCAATGGTGTGCTCTGTGGCGTCCAGGGTGTCGTCATACAGAGCGGCCCAGTTAAAGCTCTCCTTCCGCTCGGTGACGGCAAAGGCGGCAGCGTCCACGGAGGCGGCGTCCACCGCCTGATCCAGGGACAGAACGACCTTGGTGACCGCAGGGCCCCAGTCGAAGCCCTCGATCACGGCGCTCTGGGTGCCGGAAAGGGTCAGCTCGGCGGCGACCGTATCGGTATCGACGACTTCATCCTCGGCTTCCGTCTCCTCAGCTTCCGTCTCCTCGGACTCCTCCGTCTCTGCGGCGTCTGCGCTGGAGGTATCGGCTTCTTCTGTCTGCTCCTCGGTGGTAGAGGAGCTGCAGGCGGTGATGCTCAGCAGCATGGCGATCGCCATCAGCAGAGCGGTGAGTTTGGTCAGTTTCATTATTTTCCCCCTTTGATTCGAGTTGAGCCGGACATTCCTTTTCCCTTGCCTGTAAAGACAGCATAGCACCGAAAGGAGCTTTTGTAAAGTGAAAAAGCGGTGATTTGAGGCGATGCAGAGGCATTTAAGGGCGGCCCCATAAAACCGGTTTTATGGGGCCGCCCGCATGTATCTCCCCGTGCGCCCGGACAGCCGCTGAGCGGGGCAAAAAGGGCCTTTGACGCGCCGAGGCGGCGCTATATCCGCCGGGCCGTCTCCAGCGCCAGCTCCACCATCCGGGAAAAGCCGCTCTGCCGCTCCTGGGCAGTGAGATGCTCGCCCCGGAGAATGTGGTCGGACACGGTGCAGACAGCTAGGGCGTTTCCGCCCCAGCGGGCGGCGTTCATGTAGAGGGCGGCGCTCTCCATCTCCAAGGCCAGCACGCCCATCTTCCGCCAGCTCTCGTTGGTCTGAAGGGCGGGGGGCAGCCCCTCGTCGTCGCCGTAAAACCGGTCTGAGGACAGGAGATTGCCCACATGGAAGGGCAGGCCCCGCTCCCCGGCCACGGCGACGCAGGTCTGCAGCAGGGAGAAGGAGCAGAGGGGAGCAAAGCTGCCGGGGAGTCGGTACTGCTCCGCCCAGCTGCTGTCGGTGGAGGCCCCCTGACCGATGACGATGTCTCTCAGGCGCACCTCCGGCTGGATGGCCCCCGCCGAGCCGATGCGGATGATGCTGCGCACGCCGAAGAAACGGAACAGCTCATAGGAATAGATCCCCATGGAGGGCATCCCCATGCCGGAGGCCATGACGGAGACGCGGGCATCTCCGTAAAAGCCGGTATAGCCCTGTACGCCCCGGACATCGTTGACCAGGACGGCGTCCCGCAGAAAGCGCTCCGCGATCCATTTGGAGCGCAGCGGGTCGCCGGGCATCAGCACAGTCTGCCCAAAATCCTCCGGGCGGGCGTGGATGTGAGGGGTGGGATAGTTCGGCATGGCGATTCCTCCTGTGCGCTTTTGCTCTGGATAGCATAGCACAGAAAAGCACTTTTGTAAAGGAATAAAGCGCCGCTGGACGGTGACGCGGGGTGGACGCACGGACAACAAAACCGGGGATATGGGCCGTCCCGGGCAAACGCGACGGAGCAACAGAAAAAGTCCGGTTAGAATATCTCTGCTTTGGTTGACTTTCGGGCGGGCTGTGGTAAAATAAAACCGAGTGACAGAGCATAAATGCGCTGAACCGGCCTCTCTGTGTCTGTCAGGGAGACGGTTGACATAACATTGAACTGGAGGTGTCGTAATGGACGCAGCGGAGAGCCTGCAAAGGCTGAAAGAGGGAAACGAGCGGTATCTGCTGGCAAAAAATGAGATCGGGGATATATCCGAGGGCGTGCGCCGCTACACGGCGGAGCACGGACAGCACCCCTTTGCGGTGGTGATCGCCTGTTCCGATTCCCGGGAGATCCCGGAGGCGATCTTCTCCTGCGGTATCGGGGAGCTGTTCGTCATCCGGGTGGCCGGGAACGTGGTGGACGACAGCGTTCTGGGCAGCGTGGAGTACGCCGCCGAGCACCTGGGCTGCCCCCTGGTGGTCGTTTTGGGCCACTCCAGCTGCGGAGCGGTGGCGGCCACCATTGCCGGAGGGGCCGGGGGCTACACGAAAACCATCACCGACCAGATCGCCCTGGCCATCCGGGGAGAGACGGACGAGCGGAAAGCCAGCTGCCTGAACGCAGAGCGCACGGCGGCGGCAGTGCGGGAGGTCCTCCGTGGCAGCGGCGTCTCTGTGGTGAGTGCGCTGTATGATGTACGGACCGGCAGGGTGACCTTTTTCGACGGTGAAAACGCCCGCCCGTAACGGCGGCTTGATGTGGAATAGGGCAGAGGACGGTCGGATTTTGTGAAGGGAGGCTGTTGTGATGGGGTTCAAAAACGGAAAAATAATTAGAACAAATGGCTTTACTCCAATCGACTTAAATGAACGAAATGTGCAGGAAATATTCAAAAGATGTCTGGCGGATAAAAATGCGGCGGAAAAGAAGGTAGCAAATCTTTTCCCGCAAGAACTCGGATGGAGTAAAGAAGCAGATGAAATCGTGTATTTTGACAGAACCAAGCTTGCAAAGGATAAGAAATCAATCCAGTTTCTATATGGCCAGGTCGCTTCCTGGCACCAAAAGAGTATGACAACAACTTTAACGCCAAAATCGGTTTCTCATAAGTATACCGGTGAAGTCTGGACGAGAAATAATGGGATTATAATGGAATTTTTGTTTTTAGGAAATGCAATAGGCATTATTACTCCATTTAATAAAATATATAACAATGCTGCCTTTGTGCCTACTCATCCAACCCTATCCCCCAACGACCCTAAGTTCCCTGAATGGTGGGCGAAGCATAAAATCGCATGGGAAGATCGCAAGCGGTAGGGTAGTGCTCCCTGATGACCGCTAACCAAAAACCGAACGCTGAAAACAGGGATGATTTGCCGCAGCAATCATTTTTCTGTCAAATACAGGCTCCTGACCGCCGGATGTTCCCGGCAGACAGGAGCCTGTGTGTTTTTTTCTTCCGTTGGGCGCGTCAGAGTAAATCTTTGATGCCGTCATACACCCGCAGCACCACGTCGGCGTTGTTCATGGCGTACAGGTGGACGCCGTCCGCTCCGGCGTCGATCAGGTCCCGGAGCTGGCCCACGGCGTAGTCGATGCCCGCCTGGTACAGCCCGTCCGGGTCGTCCTGCCACCGGTCCAGAATGGCCTGGAACCGGGGGGGCACCGTGGCGCTGGAGAGGGCGATGGTCCGGGTGATCTGGCTCTTGCGGACGATGGGCATGACCCCGGCGGAGACGGGCAGGTCGATGCCCTCCTTGCGGATACGGGTCATGTAACGGTAGAACCGGGCGTTGTCGAAGAACATCTGGGTCACCAGGTGGGACACGCCGCTGTCCTGCTTCACCCGGAGATAGCGGACATCCTCCCGGAGAGAGGGGCTCTCCGGATGCACGTCGGGATAGCAGGCCCCGGAGAGGCCGAACGCCTCATATCTGCCCCGGACAAAGGCGGCCAGGTCGCTGGCGTGCTCGAAGTCGTGGTACTGGGTAATGTTGGGGTTCCGGTCCCCCCGGAGGATCATCAGGTTCTGGACGCCGGAGGCGAACAGCTGATCCAGACTGGCCTCGATGGCCGCCCGGTCGCCCCCCAGGCAGGTCAGGTGGGCCAGTGGCTCCATCCCCATCTCGTTTTTCAGATAGGAGGCCACCTGGCCGGTGGATACGCCCCCTGCGCCGGAGCCTCCGGCGGAGCAGGTGACGCTGACGAAGTCCGGGCGGACGGGCTGGATCTCCCGAAGGGTCTGCTGGAGGGCGGGCCAGTTCAGCACCTGCTTGGGGGGAAAGATCTCGATGGAGAAGAGACAGCTCTTCTGGGCAAACAGCTTGCGGATGTACATGGGGCGACCCTCCTGATATTCCTGTATTTAAATGAAGTATACCCTGAAACGGAGGAAAAAGCAAGGGCGGGGCGGACGTTCCCGCCGTCGAATATAAAGCCGCCGCGCCAGCCGAAAAACGGTTGGCGCGGCGGTTTGCTGGTACAAGAGGGCCTGTAAGCCGGGTTCTGTTTTGACAGCCATCTATCTAGGCCTGACGTTGCCGCCAGGCTCCAGCCACCTCCTGGGGACGGCCGGGCCGGCCATATGTCCCCCCACGGTGTTGCTCCGGATAGAGTTTACAGGATCGGACTGTCTCCAGCCGACCGGTGAGCTCTTACCTCGCCTTTCCACCCTTACCGGCATGACCGGCGGTATCTCTCTGTTGCACTTGTCCTGAAGTCGCCTTCGGCGGGCGTTACCCGTTATCCTTGCCCTGTGGAGCCCGGACTTTCCTCACGGGCGGGCCTTTCGCCCCGTCCGCGCGGCTGTCCGGCCCTCTTGCATGGGTTATTGTACCGGAACGCCGGGGAAAAGTCAAACGGTTTTGTGATATGTTACGGTTTTGTGAATTATCTGCCCCGCCTCTCAGGATTTCAGATTCTTTTCAGGCTGTGGAACTACAATAGCAATGCAGAATTGTACCGACAGTCCGGACCCTTCGGGCCGCCGGGAAAAGGAGGGTTCACATTGATTGACGTCAAGCACCTGACCAAGCGGTATGGCAACCATACCGCCGTCTCCGACCTGACCTTCCACATCGGGAAGGGGCAGATCTACGGATTCCTGGGTCCAAACGGTGCGGGAAAATCCACGACGATGAACATTATGACCGGCTGTCTCGCCGCCACCAGCGGCGAGGTGAAGGTGGGCGGCTACGACATCTTTGAGGATGCGGCCCAGGCCAAACGGCTCATCGGCTATCTGCCGGAGCAGCCGCCCCTGTACCTGGATCGCACCCCCAGAGAATACCTGAACTTCGTCGGCCAGGCCAAGCGTATCCCCAAAGGGGAGCTGAAGGGGCAGATCCAGCGGGTCATGGAGACCACCCAGATCACCGACGTGGCCGACCGGCTGATGAAGCACCTGTCCAAGGGCTACAAGCAGCGGGTGGGCATCGCCCAGGCTCTGTTGGGAGATCCGGAGGTCATCATTCTGGACGAGCCCACGGTGGGCCTGGACCCCCGGCAGATCATCGAGATCCGGGACCTGATCACCAGCCTGGGCCAGACCCACACCGTCATCCTCAGCAGCCACATCCTCTCCGAGGTGCAGGCCATCTGCCAGACCATCATGATCATCTCCAAGGGCAGGCTGGTGGCCTGCGACACGCCGGAGAACCTGGAGCAGCTCTTTGCGGGCAAGACCACCGTGGAGCTCACGGTGGAGGCAGAGCCGGAGGATGCGGTCCGGATGCTGGAGAACCTGGAGCACATCCGGGAGGTGGAGCTCAAACGGGCGACGAACAGCAGCTGCGACATGGAGCTGGAGACGGACGGCTCCGGGGACGCCTGCCGGGAGATCTTCTTCGCGTGCAGCCGGGCGGAAAAGCCCATCCTGCGCATGACCACCGTTAAGGCCAGTCTGGAGGACGTGTTCATCGAGCTGACCTCTGACGAGTCAGAGAAATCCGCCGGACCGAAGGGCGCGCCCGTTCGCGATTCGGCGCTGTCGGAGGCGACGGAATGGGAGCTGACGCCGGAGCCGGATGCGCCGGATGCAGAGCTTGAATCGGACCCGGAGGGCCCGTTTGATACAGAAGATACCGGAGAGGAGGAAGCGGAATGAAAGCGGTGTTCAAACATGAGCTGGCCTCCTATTTCAGCGGAATGACCGCCTTCGTGTTCGGGGCGTTCCTGCTGCTGTTCACGGGCATCTACACCATGTCCATCTGCATCAGCTCTGCCTCGGCCAGCTTTGAGTATGTGCTCTACTATGTGGGCTTTGTCTTTTTGATCATCGTCCCCATTCTGACCATGCGGGTCATCTCAGAGGAGCGCAAGCAGAGAACCGATCAGCTGCTCTATTCCCTGCCCCTGAGCATGACCCAGGTGGTGATGGGAAAGTACCTGGCCCTGCTGGTGGTGTTTGCCATCCCCATGCTCATCATCTGCATCTATCCCCTGGTGCTCTGTGCCTTTGGCAACGTCTATCTGCCTGAGGCCTACGGTTCCATTCTGGGCTTCTTCCTGCTGGGAGCGTCCCTGATCGCCATCGGTATGTTCATCTCCTCTCTGACCGAGAGCCAGGCGGTGTCGGCGGGGCTCTGCTTCGTGGTCATGCTGCTCAACTACTTTATCAGCTCTCTGGCCAGCTTTGTCTCCAGCGACGCCTACGCCTCGTTTGTGGCCTTTGCCATTCTGGTGCTGCTGCTGGGCCTTGTGGTCTGGCTGATGACGAAAAACAGCTTTGCCGCCTGGGTGACCATCGTTGTCCTGGAGGTCGTCCTGACCGTCTACTATCTGCTGTTCCAGGACAGCTTTGCCGGACTGTTTTCCGAGGTGATGGAGGGGATGTCCCTCTATGAGCGGTTCTATCAGTTTGTCTACGGCGTCTTTGACATCACCGCCATCGTCTATTTCCTGACGGTCATCGGCGTGTTCCTGTTTCTGTGCGTGCAGTCTATGGAGAAGCGGAGGTGGAGTGAATGATGTTCGGAAAGAAAGCCAAGGAGCAGGACGGGAAGAATACGGAAAAGAAGAAATTCCATCTTCCCCGGCCCGACATGGCCAAGTTCAGGGCGAGCTTCCGCACCCGCACCTTCCGGGTGGGCGGCTACAGCGTGGCGGCGGCCGCCATCGTGCTGGCCATCGCCATTATGGTGAACCTGTTCGTCAACGCCCTCCCCTCCAGCTGGACCCAGCTGGATACCACCGCCTCCGGCATCTTCTCCATCTCCTCTCAGACGGAGCAGATCGTGGGCGGGCTGGAGCAGGATGTGACCATCTACTGGGTGGTGCAGAGCGGCAGCGAGGACACCTATCTGGAAAACCTGCTGGGCCGGTATGAGTCCCTCAGCGACCACATCTCCGTGGTAAAGAAGGACCCGGACGTCTATCCCACCTTCGTCACCCAGTATGGTATGGACGGGGCCACCAACAACGACCTGATCGTGGAGTGCGGCGACCGGTATACCACCGTCAGCGCCAGCGACCTCTACGAGTACGACTACAGCAGCTATTACACCACCGGCACCTAAGACATCAGCTTTGCCGGAGAGTCCCACCTGCCCAGCGCCATCAGCGATGTCACCCGCGACGACCTGCCCAAGATCTACACCCTCACCGGCCACGGAGAGTCCAGCCTCAGCTCTGACTTCGAGACTGCGCTGGAGAAGGAGAACGTGGAGATCGAGGAGCTGTCCCTCCTGACGGTGGAAGCCGTCCCGGAGGATGCGGACTGCATCCTCATCTACGGCCCCTCCAGCGACATCTCTGCGGCTGAGCTGGAGATGCTCCAGGAATACCTCGCCGCCGGAGGCAATCTGTTCCTCCTGACCGACACGCCCTCGGACGGAGAGAGCCTGACCAATCTGGAGACGCTCATGGCGGACTACGGCGTGACCACGGTGGAGGGCATCGTGGTGGAGGGGGGCCAGAGCAACTATGCCTATGGCTATCCCTACTACCTGCTGCCGGAGCTGGAGAGCCACACCATCACCTCCCCTCTGATCTCTGACAACTACTATGTGCTGCTGCCCATCGCCCAGGGGCTGGAAATTTCCGACGATCTGGACGACAGCCTGTCCGTCAGCGCCCTGCTGACCACCTCTGACGCGGCCTATTCCAAGGTGGACGGATGGGCCATGACCACCTACTCTCAGGAGGATGGGGACATCGAAGGCCCCTTCAATCTGGCGGTGGCCATCACCAAGACCAACGACGACGAGTCGGAGAGCAAAATCGTCTGGGTGGGCTCCACCTCCCTGCTGGACGACGACACCAACACCGCCGTCTCCGGAGGCAACCAGGATCTCTTCCTCAACGCCGTCAACTGGATCTGCGGCCAGGAGAGTAGCATCTCCATCCGCAGCAAGAGCATCGTCTCTGAGTACCTGACCATCGACAACGCCTCGGCCTCCACCATGACCCTCGCCGTGGTCATCATACTGCCTGTGGTCTATCTGGTGGTCGGCATCTGTATCTGGGCCAGGAGGCGGAGAGCATGAAACGTAGAAGCCGTAGCACGACGCTGCTGATCCTGTTGGGGGTTCTGCTGGTGCTCATCGTGGCCACCACGGCGGCCACCCTGCTGAACCCGGACAACCAGGTGGAGGAGGTGGAGACGGTCTACCTCCTGGCCGACCTGGACACGGACGCCGTCACCGGCCTGTCCTGGACCTATGACGGGGAGACCGTCTCCCTGTCCAGCGACGGGGAGAGCTGGGCCAACGCGGACGACGACAGCTTCCCCCTGGATGAGAGCTATCCGGAGAGCATGGTGGCCGCCCTGGCGGAGGTGACTGTGACCAAGACCATCGAGGACCCGGCGGAGCTGTCCGAGTACGGTCTGGAGGAGCCGACCGTCGCCGTCACCGTCACCATCGACGGCGAGGAGACGGAGCTGCTCGTCGGAGATGAGAACACCCTGGACGGGGGCTATTACCTCTCCAACGGGGACGGAAACGTCTATATCGTGGACGACAGCCTGCTCTCCACCTTCACCTACAGCCTGTATGACCTGGTCGAGATGGAAACGCTGCCTGACCTGTCCGATATCAGTCAGGTGACGGTGGACGCCGAGACACAGACCCTGGACATCTGGTATCTGGAGGAGAGCGGTCTGGCCTACAGCGATTCGTACACCTGGTTCCTGCTGGACGGGGAGGACTATCTGACCCTGGACAACGACCTGACGGAGGATCTGCTGGATGATCTACAGTCCCTCTCCTGGAGCGCCTGCATAGACTACAATGCGGACGAGGATGAGCTGGCCTCCTATGGCCTGGATGACCCCGCAGTGACCGTGACCGTGGCCTACACCGAGACGGTCCAGGTGGATACCGGCGAGACGGACGACGACGGAGAGGCCATCTATGAGACGGAGGAGCGGGACGCTGTCTTTGTCCTGGAGATCGGCGACTACTACGAGGGCGACTACTGCTATGCCCGGATCGCCGACTCTCAGATGGTCTACCTCATCGGCGCCGACGTGTGCGACGCCCTGCTGTACACCGGCTATGACGATCTCCGGCCGGATGACATCCTCCTGATGGACTGGGACACCGTCACCTCCGCAGACATCACCATCGACGATGTCACCTATACGGTGGAGCGCACCACCCAGGAGGTGGAGGACGAGGACGGAGAGACCTCTGAGGAGACGGTCTGGCTGCTGGACGGCGAGGAAGTGGACGTCGAGGGCACCCTGGACGACCTGAACGACCTCACCGCCACCGACAGCGACGACTCCGCTACGCCGGAGCGCAGCGCTATCGCCTCCTTCACCTTCCACCGGAACACCGACGCCTACCAGACGGTGACGCTGACCTTCTACCAGTATGACAGCTCCTCCTGCCTGGTGGAGCTCGACGGGGAGACCCGCCTGTTCTGCAGCCGGGAGGACGTGGAGGACATCGCCGATGAGCTGGTGTCCATCCTCACCGGCGAGACGGAGGAGGAAGAGGCCTCCGAAAGCGATACGGACGACGCCGAAACGGACAGCGCCGAGGGCGAATAAGACCCATATGCCTGTGGGCCGGACCCCGTGAGAGGTTCGGCCCATTTTTCGCCCCTTTCCCTTGCAAAACAGCCATGATACTGGTACAATGTCGTTACCGAAAGCAGGGAAAAATTCCCACTCTGTCCGGAGAGGAGCGTGCCCTATGTGGTTCCGACGGAAGCAGTCCCGGCCCCTGGCCTATGACCCCGCCCGGCAGCAGCCGGTCATTCGGGCCAGCATCTGCACCGGGGAGCAGACCGCCTGCCTCCGGGATCGGAAGACGGGCAGACTGGAGGAGGTCATGCTCCTGCGCACCACGGAGGACCGGCGGGCCTTCTGCCGGGCCTGCGGCATGGACGAGGACAAGGTGGAGATCATCTATTGACGGGGCCGGAACAGGCCCCGTGGGAGAGGCACAGACCAATGACTGCATATCTGGATAACGCCGCTACCACCCCGGTGAGCGAGGCCGCCGCCCAGGCGGCGCTGGAGGCCATGCGGGAGGGGTGGGGCAATCCCTCCTCCCGGTATCCCCTGGGGAGCGAGGCCGCCGCCCGGCTGAAACAGGATCGGGAGACGGTGGCCCGGGCCCTGGGCTGCCGGGCAGAGGAGGTGGTGTTCACCTCCTGCGGCACCGAGGGAGACAACTGGGCCATTCAGGCCGCCGTACACAAAAACCGCCGGGTGGGCAGACACATCGTCACCACCGCCATAGAGCACGCCGCCGTGCTGGAGCCCTGCCGTCGCCTGGAGCAGGCGGGCTATGAGGTGACTTATCTCCCCCCCGACCGGGATGGATCGGTGCGGCTGGAGGCTTTGGAGGCTGCCCTCCGGCCGGACACGGCGCTGGTTTCCATGATGCTGGTGAACAACGAGCTGGGGAGCGTCCTGCCCGTCCGGGAGGCGGTCCGGCTGACCCGGCGGCTGGCGCCGAAGGCGCTGTTTCACACCGACGCCGTCCAGGGCTTTCTGAAGATCCCCTTCACCCCGAAGGAGCTGGGGGTGGATCTGCTGACGATCAGCGGCCACAAGATACACGCCCCCAAGGGGGTGGGCGCCCTGTATATCCGTTCCGGCCTGGGACTGGAGCCGCTGCTCCTGGGCGGCGGACAGGAGCGGGGCCTTCGCTCCGGCACCGAGGCCACCGCCCAGATCGCCGCTCTGGCCGCCGCCTGCCGGGAGGGCGGGGCGCACTTTGACCGGGACACAGCCCACATGGAGGAGCTGAAGACCTACACCCTGGAGCAGCTGGCCCTCCGTGTGCCGGAGGCGAAACGGATCGGAGCCGGAGCTGCCCCCCATATCCTGGCCCTGACTCTGCCGGGGTACAAGGCGGAGGTGCTGGTGCGGGTGCTGGGGGATCTGGGGGTCTGCGTCTCCGCAGGCTCCGCCTGTCACCGGGGAAAGCCCAGCCACGTCTACGCCGCCATGGGACTGAGCAGGGGGGAGCGGGACGGCTCCTTCCGGGTGTCCTTCTCCGGAGAGACGCGCCGGGAGGAGGTGGACGCCCTCCTGGACGCCCTGGTCCGGGCCAGAGACGGGCTGTTCCCCACCATGTCGTGACCGGTTTTGGCCAGGACTGCCGGTTCGGACAGGGGACTCAAATTGTCCATTGCCCTGAGAAAGAGCGTGTATTAAACTGACGGCAAAGCGAAGCGACGGCACAGGAAGGAGCAGGTCAGATGGAGAATAATATTCCCCGTATTTTGATCGAGATCACCGCCCGCAGGGCGATCAGGGAGCTGAAGCGCACTCCCCGGCGGGGCATTCGGAACATGGTAGACCTGGCGCTGAATTTCTGCCGGGGCCGCTTTCAGCGGGCGTTTTTCGAGTCCGCACAGCGGATGCTCCAGAACGAGCAGAGCGCCTATTATGAGCTGGTCTACGACCTGGTGAACCGGGTGGATACCGACCGGCTGCTGACCTTCGGCATGAATCTGGGCTACAACAGCTGCACCAGCGGGGCCAAGACCATCCGCGCCCTGGAGGCCAGCGAGGGGTATAACATCCCCTGGCTCGCCAGCGTCATCCTCAGCGGGGATCAGTACCTGGAGCGGGAGGATGACTATTGTAGCCTCATCGACCAGGGCCGGAAGCTGGGCATTTACTCCTGGCAGCTCTTCTCCCGGGGGAACGCATCGGAGCTGCTGGCCCTGCCCCGGAAGTACCCGGACTGCGCCTTTGCCCTGTTCTGCGCCCCGGAGGAGTGGGATGAGACGCTGACGGAGGAGGCCGCCGCCCTTTATAACCTGCTGCCGGTGGTCCGCCACGAGGACGGGGTGGAGGAGGTCTGCCGCCGGATGCGGGACAGGGGGCTGTTCTACGCCGTCTACGTTCCCTACGGCCCGGAGGAGCTGGCGGACGTTCAGAGCGGAGAGCTGTTTGCCTGTACGGAGCCGCTGGGGGCGGCGTTCACCATGCTGATGCCCAAGGAGGGCTGCCCGGAGGAGACTCGGCGGGAGGTCTACGATGCCACCGTCCGGGCCCGTCAGGGGCAGCGCTATCGCACTATCCCATGGGACATCATGGGAGACAGCTGCATGGTGGACAGCATTATCTCGGAGGATGAGTGTCTTGCCGTCTTTGCGTCGTCAGGCGACCTCATCCTGCCGGAGGGCGCGGAGACGGGAGAGTCCCTGAACCTGTTCCGGATGCCGCTGACGGAGATCCTCCGGGCGGCGTATCCGAAGGAAAAAGCGTAAAACAAGCCTGTTTGAAACAGTCGATACAGAGAAAAAAGGCCCGGAGCGTTTTTGACGCCGGGCCTTTTGTCATAAGCTGTTTACATCTGAAAGACGATCCCCGCCGCGGCGGACAGGGCGATCCAGACGATGGGGTGGAGCTTTTTCAGCCGTTCCAGATGCGTGCAGGCGTACACTACCGCCGCCAGGAGCAGCAGCTGCCAGTTGAGAGAGAAGGTGACGACGGCCCCCTCGGTGCTGAGAATGGTGAGCAGGGAGATGGTCACCACCCCCCAGCAGGCGGCGGCGATCAGTCCGGTGGACGCAGGGCGCAGACCGTAAAAGACGTAGTCCACATACTTGCTGCTGCGGAACTTCTCCAGAAAGGCGGCTATGATAATAATGATGATGATGGAGGGGCAGACCAGCCCCACGGTGGCGACGACCGCTCCCGGGACGCCTCCCACCTCGAAGCCCACATAGGTGGCCATGTTCACGCCCATGGGGCCGGGGGTGGACTCGGAGATGGCGATCATGTTGGCCAGCTCCGCATTGGTGAACCAGCCGGTGGAGGCCCCTATGTCGGTGAGAAAGGGGACGGTGGCGAGGCCGCCGCCCACGGCGAAGAGGCCGGCCTTGAAAAACTCATAGAACAGACGGAGGTAGAGCATCACGCCTCATCCCCTCCCTTCTGCCCCCGGCGCTCCTGCATCAGCTTCAGGGCCAGGCCCACCACGCCGCAGACCAGCACGATGATGGCCGGGGAGACGCCCCAGATGGCGGAGAGCAGGAACACCACCAGGAAAATGACCGCGGTGGGCAGGTCGATCACGGTGGACTTTCTCAGCTTCATCACGGCGTTGAAGATCAGCACGCAGACGCAGGCCCGGATGCCGTTGAAGGCGTGGATGACATAGGGGTTGTCCGCAAAGTTCTGGAGGAAGGCGGCGATGACCGAGATGATGACGAGGCTGGGGAACACCATCCCCAGGGTGGCCAAAATACCCCCGACAACGCCCTTGCGCTTGTGGCCGATAAAGGTGGCAGTGTTCACGGCGATGACGCCGGGGGTACACTGGCCGATGGCATAATAGTCGGTCAGCTCCTCGTCCGTGGCCCAGCCCTTTTTCTCTACCACCTCCCGCTGGAGGATGGGGAGCATGGCGTATCCTCCCCCGAAGGTGCAGACCCCCACCCGGGCGAAGGTGAGGAACAGATCCAGATAGATGTTCATATCAGCAGATTCCCTCTCTCTTTTTCAGTGTGTCCACCTCGTCCAGCCACAGCCTGGCCACGGCGTCGCTGGGCATCCGCCAGTCTCCCCGGGGGGAAAGGGTGACGGTGCCCACCTTGGGGCCGTCCGGAAGGCAAGAGCGCTTGAACTGCTGGGCGAAGAACCGGCGGTAGAAGTTCTCCAGCCAGCGGAGGATCACATCCGACGGATACCGCCCCCGGAAGGCGTACACCGCCAGGCGGTATACCTTCCCCGGCCGGAAGCCCCAGCGGACGGCGTAGTACAGGAAGAAGTCGTGCAGCTCGTAGGGCCCCACCAGATCCTCTGTCCGCTGGGCGATCTGCCCGTCCTGCTCCGGGGGCAGCAGCTCCGGGGAGACGGGGGTGTCCAGGATGTCCTGGAGGACGGCGGAGAGCCGGGGTCGGCTCTGGGATGCGTCGTCCCGCACATAGGCCACCAGATGGCGCACCAGGGTCTTGGGGATGGAGGCGTTGACGGCGTACATGCTCATGTGGTCGCCGTTATAGGTGGCCCAGCCCAGGGCCAGCTCGGAGAGATCTCCGGTGCCCACCACCATGCCGCCGGTCTTGTTGGCCAGGTCCATGAGCACCTGGGTGCGCTCCCGGGCCTGCCCGTTTTCATAGGTGACGGAGTGGTCGTCCATACGCTGTCCGATGTCCCGGAAGTGGACGGAGACCGCCTCGCCGATGTCCACCGTTTTCAGCGTCGCGCCCAGCTCCTCCGCCAGCAGAACGGCGTTGGACTTTGTCCGCTCTGTGGTTCCGTAGCAGGGCATGGTCACTGCCAGGATGTCTGAGGCGGGGCGGCCCAGCAGATCCATGGCAGTTTTGGTGATCAGGATGGCCAGGGTGGAGTCCAGCCCGCCGGAGAGGCCGATCACCGCTGTTCGGGCGCGGGTGTGCTCCAGCCGCTTGCGCAGGCCCAGGGCCGCCAGATTGAGGATTTCCCGGCAGCGGGCGGCCCGGTCGCCCAGGTCGGCGGGGACAAAGGGGTTGGGGGCCACATACCGGGTGAGGGCGGTCTCTGTGGGCTCCAGGGTGAAATATTTCGGATAGATATCCGGAGCGGAGGCGGGGAAGGTGCTCATCCGCTGCCGCTCATGGGCCAGCTTTTCCAGGTCGATCTCCGAGACGGTCAGCCCCGTCTCGAACCGGCGCTGGGCCAGGATAGAGCCGTTTTCCGCGATCAGGTCGTGTCCGCCGTAGATCAGGTCGGTGGAGGACTCTCCCCGGCCCGCGTCGGCGTAGACATAGCCGCAGACCAGCCGCCCGGAGGTGCAGGCCACCAGATTTTGCCGGTAGCTGTCCTT
This sequence comes from Clostridiales bacterium, assembly GCA_021205695.1. Taxonomy (GTDB): domain Bacteria; phylum Bacillota; class Clostridia; order Oscillospirales; family Oscillospiraceae; genus Onthomonas. The sequence goes on along the minus strand of JAJPXB010000004.1, from coordinate 7,986 downwards.
GCAGACGATCTCATCGCTGGCGGAGAGATTCAGGATCAGCGTCGCCCCCCCGGCGGCCAGCCGGGTGGAGGGGGTGTCCGGCACCCACAGATCCTCGCAGATCTCCACCCCGATGACCAGCTCGGGCATCGTTTCACACCGGAACACCAGCCCGGTGGAGAATTCCGGCTGCTGACCGCAGAGGGGGACGCGGAAGTTCGTCTCCCCCAGCTCCCGGCCGGAGGTGAACCAGCGGGCCTCGTAGAACTCGGTGTAGTTGGGGATATTGATCTTGGGCACCAGGCCCAGGATACGTCCCCGGTGGAGCAGGGCGGCGCAATTGTACAGCTTGCCCCGGTGCCGACAGGGCAGGCCCACGGCGGCCACCATGTCCAGCTCCGCCGTCTCGGTCAGGATGCGGCGCAGGGCGTCCTCCGCCCCCCGGAGCAGGGCGGTCTGCAAAAACAGGTCGCCGCAGGTGTATCCGGTGACGCACAGCTCCGGCAGGCACAGCACCCTGACCCCCCGCCCGGCGGCCTCCCGCATCAGAGCGATGATCTGCCCGGCGTTATAATCGCAGTCCGCCACCCGTATCTCCGGCGTACCGGCGGCCACAGTGAGAAATCCATCCTTCATAAGCGCACTTCCTTTGTATGAGCCTGTGATCGACATGCCTATTTTAACCCAGAACGGCAGAAGTGGCAAGGAGAAAAGAGCGGACGGCGCAAAATAGCAGCCTGTGCCCAATTGTTTACAAATGTCCATCGAATCTTATCATCGAAAATGGTATGATTACTGTGATTTAGTGGGCCTGTTCCACTGAGCGCACCGGCGGAGCCCTCCGCCGCACCGTGTCCAAGGAGGGACAATATGTCATACATCGAACTGCGCCACGTCTCCAAGCGTTACCAGATGGGCGAGGTGGAGATTTTGGCGGTGGCAGACATCTCCTTTACCGTGGAAAAGGGAGAATTTGTGGTCATCGTCGGCCCCTCCGGGGCGGGCAAGACCACGGTACTCAACCTGCTGGGCGGCATGGACAGCTGCTCCGGCGGGGAGATCATCGTGGACGGCCAGACCGTCAGCGGCAGCACCGCCCGGCAGCTCACCGAGTATCGCCGCCACGATATCGGCTTTGTCTTTCAGTTTTACAACCTGGTCCAGAATCTGACCGCTCTGGAAAATGTGGAGCTGGCCGCCCAGATCTGCCGGGACCCTCTCCCGGCGGAGGATGTGCTGCGCCGGGTAGGGCTGGAGGACCGGATGGGGAACTTCCCCGCCCAGCTCTCCGGCGGCGAGCAGCAGCGGGTGGCCATCGCCCGGGCGCTGGCGAAAAACCCCAAGCTGCTCCTCTGCGATGAGCCCACCGGGGCGCTGGACTACGTCACCGGCAAGCAGATTTTGCAGCTGCTCCAGGACACCTGCCGGAAGCACGGCATGACGGTGGTGGTCATCACCCACAACTCCGCCCTGACCCCCATGGCGGATCGTGTCATCCGCATCCGCAGCGGCAAGGTGGCCTCCATCGTCACCAATGACCATCCCACCCCGGTGGAGCAGATCGAGTGGTGAGCCCATGTCGAAAAAAGCGCTGAACACGGATCTCTTTCGGGAGATCAGAAATACCCGAAGCCGTTTCTGTTCCATCCTGATCCTGGTGACCGTCGCCGTCTGCTTCCTGTTCGGCCTGCGGATGGCGGCCCCGGATATGAAGGCCTCCATGGACGCCTATCTGGACGACCAGGAGCTGATGGATGTACACGTCATGTCCACCATGGGGCTGACCCAGGAGGATGTGGACGCCGTGGCGGAGACGGAGGGGACGCTGCAGGCGGAGGGCGCCTATGTGGTGGACGCTCTGGCCAACGGCGGCGTGGACACCATGACGGTCAAGGTGCTGAGCCTGAGCGAAAACGGGATCAACCAGCCCTATGTCACCGAAGGGCGGCTCCCCCAGGCGGCGGACGAATGTCTGGTGGAGGAAAACGTCCTTTCCACCATGGGACTGGAGATCGGGGACACCATCACCTTGGACACCGGCACCGGCTCCTATGAGGATACGCTGGGCGTCACCACCTTTACCATCGTGGGGACGGGAACCAGCCCTCTGTATGTCTCCATGTCCCGGGGCACCTCTACCCTGGGCAACGGCAGCGTCTCTGCCATCGTCGTGCTGACAGAGGACGCCTTCGACATGGACTACTATACCGACATCTATATCCGTACCCAGGGGACGGCGGAGCTGAACACCTATGAGGACGACTACACCGCGCTTGTGGAGGAATACACCCAGCGGCTGGAGCTGATCCAGGCCGAGCGGGAGGAGGCCCGGACCGAGGAGCTGAGGGGAGAGGCCCAGGAGGAGATCGACGACGCCTGGGCGGAGTACTACGACGCCGAGGCGGAGGCGCAGGAAGAGCTGGACGACGCCGCAGCGGAGCTGGACGACGCCGCCCGGGAGCTGGCGGACGGATGGCAGGAATATGAGGACGGCCTGTCCGATCTGGCGGATGCCCGGCAGGAGATCGCCGACGGCAGGGCCGAGCTGGCGGACGCCTACACCACCCTGACGGAGGGCGAGGCGGACTACGCCGACGGCCTGGCCGAGTACCAGGACGGGGAGGCCGCCTATGCCGACGGCCTGGCCGAGTACCAGGACGGAGAGGCCGCCTATGCCGACGGCCTGGCCCAATACGAGGCGGGCAAGGCGACCTATGAGGAGAGCCTTGCGGAGTATGAGGCGGGAGAGGCCGCCTATGAGGCCGCTCTTGCGGAATATGAGGCGGGAGAGACCGCCTATGCCGACGGCCTGGCCCAATATGAGGCGGGGGAGGCCGCCTATGCCGACGGCCTGGCCCAGTATGAGGCGGGGGAGGCCGCCTATGCCGACGGCCTGGCCCAGTATGAGGCGGGGGAGACCGCCTACGCCCAGGGCCTGGCCCAATACGAGGCGGGACTGGCGGAGTACGAGGCCGGCCTGGAGCAGTATCAGACAGGCGTGTCAGCGTATGAGACTGCGGCCGCCGCCCTGGAACAGCAGCGGCAGAGCCTGATCGACAGCGGGTACTCCGACGAGGAGGCGGACGCCCTGCTGGCGGATGCCCAGGCAGAGCTGGACAGCACCTGGACTGCGCTGGAGCGCACCCGGGCCACGCTGGAGGAGAGCAAGGCCGTTCTGGACGGGACAGCGGCGACGCTGGAGGCCAGCCGTGCCCAGCTGGACGGGACAAAGACCACGCTGGAGGCCAGCCGTACCCAGCTGGACGAGACAAAGACCACGCTGGAGGCCAGCCGCGTCCAGCTGGACGAGACAGCGGCGACGCTGGAGGCCAGCCGTACCCAGCTGGACGAGGGCAAGGCGACGCTGGAGGCCAGCCGCGCCCAGCTGGATGACGCAAAGAGCCAGCTGGACGACGCGGCGGCGGAGCTGGAGAGCAGCCGGGCCATCCTGGAGAGCAGCCGGGCGGAGCTGGACAGCGCGAAGGCCACCTTAAAGAGCAGTCGCGCCCAGCTGGACGACGCCAAGGCTGAGCTGGCGGACGCCCGGCAGGAGCTGGACGACGGATGGGCCGACTACTATGACGGCCTGGACGAGCTCGCCCAGGGGGAGCAGGAGATCGCGGACGGCGAGAGCGAGCTGGCCGACGCCTATACCGAGCTCACCGACGGCGAGAGCGAGTACGCCGATGGCCTGCAGGAATATGCGGACGCCAGGGCGGAGGCGGACGAGGAGCTGGCGGACGCCCGGCAGGAGATCGAGGACGCCCAGGCCGAGGTGGACGACATGGCCTCTGCGGAGTGGTACATCCTCGACCGGACGGACAACACCGGCTTTGCCAGCTATGAGCAGGACGCCGAGCGGATGGGCAATCTGGCCACGCTGTTCCCCACCGTGTTTTTCCTGGTGGCGGCGCTGGTGTGCCTGACCACCATGACCCGGATGGTGGACGAGCAGCGGGTGCAGATCGGCGGCCTGAAGGCCCTGGGGTACTCCAGGGGGGACATTGCCCGGAAGTATGTGGGCTATGGACTGATCGCCTCGCTGACAGGGAGCGTGATCGGGCTGATATTGGGCGGGATCGGGATCCCGTGGGTCATCGTCAGCTGTTGGAAGGTCATGTACGATTATCCCGGCGTGGTGCTGACCTTCTCCTGGCCCACCGCTCTGGGCTGCGTGGCGGCGGCGGTGGGGTGCTGCACCCTGGCGGTGCTGGCCTCCGCGCTGTCCGCCCTTCGGGCGACCCCTGCCGCGCTCATGCGGCCCAAGGCCCCCCAGGCGGGGAAACGGGTCTGGTTGGAGCATATCCCCTTCATCTGGAAGCGGCTGAGCTTCAGCTACAAGGTCACGGTGCGCAACCTGTTCCGATATAAAAAGCGGCTTTGGATGACGGTCATCGGCATCGCCGGCTGCACCGGGCTGATCATCACCGGCTTTGGCCTGCGGGACTCCATTATGGACATTTTGAGCCTCCAGTACGACGACGTGAGCCCCTATTCCGCGATCCTCTATCTGGGGAGCGACCTGACGGATGAGGAGGGGCAGGAGCTGGAGACCGCCCTGTCCGACGAGGAGGAGCTGGAGCGCTATGCCTACGTCTACCTGAATACGGTGACCCTGGAGAGCGACACCTACTCCCTCTCCGGCAACATCCTGGCGGTAGAGGACCCGGAGGATCTGGACGGCTTCTGGGACTTCCATGACCGGATCACCCAGGAGCCGGTGGAGATGCAGTCCGACGGGGCGCTGGTCTCGGAAAAGACAGCCACGCTGCTGGGCCTGGAGGTGGGCGACGCCATCACCATCGTCAACGGCGACGACCGGGGGACCGTGACCATCACCGGCATTGTGGAAAACTATGTCCAACACTATGTCTATCTGACCAAGGACGCCTATGAGGCGGCCTTCGGCGTCCGGCTGGAGGATGCGGAGGTGCTGCTCTCCTACGGTGACGACGCCGACTGGGAGGAGATGGGCAGCCGCCTGCTGGAGCTGGACAGCGTGGCCGGCATCTATTACATGACCGAAGCCCGGGAGACGGTGCGCAATCAGCTCGACGGGGTATACCCGGCGGTCATTATCATCATCTGCGGCGCCGCCGTGCTGGCCTTCGTGGTGCTGTACAACCTCTCCAGCATCAACATCACCGAGCGGCAGCGGGAGCTGGCCACGCTCCGGGTGCTGGGCTTCCGGGATAAGGAGATGCGGGACTATGTGTTCCGGGAGAACATCATTCTGACCCTCATCGGCATTGCCTTTGGCCTGGTGCTGGGCAAGGCGCTCCACAGCTACCTCATCACCACGGTGGAGGTGGAGTCGGTCATGTTTGGCCGGACGGCCCAGCCCATGAGCTATATCCTCTCCGTCGCGCTGACGCTGCTGTTCGCCCTGCTGGTGAACTGGGTCGCCGGGCGGAGACTGGAAAAGATCGACATGGTGGAGTCCCTCAAGACAGTGGAGTGAGCGCCGTATCAAACCGATTATAAAATTATGAGAGAGAGAAAGAGAAGAGGCAGGAGGCGGTCAGGTTGTGCAAAGCACTTGACAAACAGAAACAGGAGAAATATATTCGCAGGACATTGTGGGCAATACTGCTCCTTTCACCCGTGATTACCGTGCTGATCCTGGGCGCGGTCACGGGGACAAGCGTATTCCGGCTGGATGCGTACAACACTACATGGAATGACGAGATCGGCTATCTCCGGGCGGTGAGAACCATGAGGACCCAGGGACTGCCCACCGGTGTGCAGAGCTACAATGAGGTGGCGTCAGACATCCCCGCCTATGGGGCATATATCGTTTTGACCTATCTGCCTTATGCGGTCATGTCCTTTTTTACGGGGCTGACCTCCCACAATTTCATGTATTACTGCAACGTGCTCATGGTGGTCCTGGCCAACGCCTTCTTTCTCCGGCTGGTGAAGCCGGACGCCAAAAAGACGGTCTGGCTGATCGCGTTCTCCACCCTGTCCCTCGTCTATGAGCGGTTCGTCTGGTCTGGCATGAGCGAGGCGTCCTATTGTGCGTTCCTGATTGCGGCTCTGGCCTGCTTTCTGTGGCTGTTTGACGAGCGGACGCGGCCCCGCTGGAAGGAAAACGCGGTTCTGGCGGGCGTGACCCTGCTGATCCTGTTTTACGGGATGCTCCGGTCGTTCCACTATGCCTGGCTCCTGATCCCCGCTTATCATGTGCTTGTCAGCGACCGGAAACGGTGGGTCAAAGGGGCCTCCGTCCTGGGGGGGATCGCCGCCATCGGCGTCTGCTTTGCGATCGCCCGGTATCTGACCGTCCGCTGGCGCGCGGAATTCTATTCCAGCGGGCTGGAAACCATGGACAACCTGGTAAACGATCTGAAGCTGCTGACGTCCGGCCTCGGGGGGATCCGAAAGCTTCTCTCCCAGGTGTTCAGGGCCAACGTCAGCGCCATACAAACGGTGATCGGATATCTGCAGGCCGGCAAATCGAGCGGCGTCGTCCTTATCACGTTCTTTGTCCAGGAGCTGCTCCTTCTGGTGGAGACGATCCGCAGCATCGTAGCCAGGAGATGGCGGACGGCGTGGCTCATGGGGCTGACCCTGGTCATCGGCGGCATGATCTACGAGGCGAACATCGTTCTCTATACCATCGCCCAGTGCCACAGAATGCTGCTGTCCACTGTGGTTTTTTCCGGCTATCTGCTCTGTATGAAAGCCCACCCTGTCTCCAAAGGGGTGCGGCAGGGGGCGGAGATCGCCCTTGTGGCTTCCGTGCTGTGGCTCAATGTATCCGCCTTTGCGCTCCCCCAGACGAGCGACGAGGTGGATACCGACGCGCTCACGTCCAGTCTGGCGGAGACACTGGAGGCGGACGAGGACGACCCCTGGGGAAATACCGTGGCAAAGTGCGTAGAGTACAGTCATATGCAGACGTCGATCTGTCTGCCGACCTATCTGTGTACCAGCGCATGTACCAGCGACTACCTGGAGGCGGCCGTTACAAATGATACGCTCAAGAGCAAATATCTCATGCTGCCGGACAGCCACGCGCTCAGCGAGGCCTGTGCGGAAAAGTATGAGGTCGTCTGGCAGGGGGACGGACATACCATCTATCAGGTGTGGGAGACTGAAGACGACAGCTGACCCGGGCGCAGACCGAGGCCCGACCCTATGAAAAAAAGACTGCCGTACAGAGCGTCGTTCTCTGTACGGCAGTCTTTTTGCCTGATTCCGCTTTTGCAGTTGGCGCGTCATTCCCGCTCCCCCGTCGCCCTGGCCAGGGTCAGGCAGACGACCTCCGCTGCGCCGGCCTCCAGCAGCACCCGGCTGCACTCCGACAGGGTGGAGCCGGTGGTGACGACGTCGTCCACCAGCAGGACGCGCTTTCCGGCTACCGGGGCGTTTTGCCGGATGCGGTAGACGCCCCGGACATTTTCCGCCCTGGCGGCGCGGCCCAGAGACGACTGGGCAGGGGTGTTTCTGACCTTTTTCAGCAGGGGCACAGGCCGCAGGCCGTACAGCAGCGCCGCCTCCTCCGCCAGCAGCTTTGCCTGGTCATAGCCCCTTTTGCGTCTCCTTCCGGCGCTCAGAGGCGCCCAGGTCACCAGGTCCGGCGGAGAGGAGAGGTTCTGCTCCAGGCACTCCCGGAGGAAGTTGCCGTATACCCTGTGATAACAGGAGCGTCCGGAGAATTTATACCGCCGGACAGACGCCCGCACCGGCCCCTGATAGAACAGGGGCGAGAGGCAGAAGGTGAAGTAGTCCCCCGGGCGCAGCGCCGTCGCCCCGTCCGTCCGGGGCAGCGCCTTTTCGCAGGGTGCGCAGACGCCGCCCGCCGCCCGCTCCCTGGGCAGGAAATCCTGACAAAAAACGCATCTGGGCGGGTAGACCAGATCCAGCGCCCGGTTCCAGAGGGCGGCGAGGGCAGAGATGGGAGGCCCCTGCATCACTGCTCGTTCTCGATGGTGATCTGGCAGGCCTCCATGGCCCGAAGGGCCGTCCGATGGCTCTCCGGCGTCACTCCGGCGCAGCAGG
>JAJPXB010000040.1 GCA_021205695.1 Clostridiales bacterium | reverse complement strand
AACTACTTCTTCCCCTTCACCGAGGGCTTCCGCTACGCCGAGGCCAACGACCTGGAATCGGTAAAGCGGGCGGCGGGGGCGGACAGCTGCGCCGTCCTGCTGGAGCTGGTCCAGGGAGAGGGCGGCGTCCTGCCCCTGGACAGGGGCTTTGTCCAGGCGGTGGCGGACTGGTGCCGGGAGGAGGATATGCTCCTGCTGGTGGACGAGGTGCAGACCGGCGTGGGGCGGACGGGCTCCCTGTTCTGCTTCCAGCAGTACGGCATCCGGCCGGACGCCGTGACCTTCGCCAAGGGCATCGCCGGAGGACTCCCCATGGCGGGGGTCATGGCAAATGAGCGGTGCCGGAACGTGCTGGGCCCCGGCACCCACGCCACCACCTTCGGCGGCAACCCCATCGCGGCCAGCGCAGCTCTGGCGGTGCTGGACGTGCTCAGCGACGACTATATGCAGGAGATCAACGAAAAGGGCAATTACATCATGGAGACCGTCCGCAGCTGGGAGGCCCCCTGTGTGGAGACCGTCCGGGGCCTGGGCCTGATGGTGGGCATCGTCCTGCGGGAGGGGACAGACAGGGCCGCCCTGATTCAGCAGATCTACGGGAAAAACGTCCTGGTGCTCACCGCCGGGCCGAGGACCGTCCGGCTGCTGCCGCCGCTGACCATCTCCCATGAGGAACTGGACAGGGGCCTTGCGGCGATGAAGGACGTGCTGAAAAACGCCTGATGCCAAACATACCCACGAGAGGAGCGAAAAGCAATGAAAAAAGACCTGTTAAAGATGCTGGACCTGTCCGGCGATGACATCCTGAGCATTCTCGACCTGGCGGATCAGCTGAAATACGAGCAGCAGCACGGGCTGCCCCACCACTATCTGGAGGGCAAGTCCCTGGCCATGATCTTCGAGAAAAATTCCACCCGTACCCGGGTCTCCTTTGAGACGGGGATGTTCCAGCTGGGCGGTCACGCCCTGTTCCTCTCCGGCAAGGAGAGCCAGATCGGACGGGGCGAGCCCATCCAGGACACCGCCCGGGTGCTGAGCCGCTACTGCGACGGCATTATGATCCGCACCTTCGACCAGGCCGAGGTGGAGAACCTGGCCAAATACGCCGACATCCCGGTCATCAACGGTCTGACCGACTTTGCCCATCCCTGCCAGGTGCTGGCGGACCTGATGACCGTACGGGAGCGGATGGCCCATCTGGACGGCCTGAAGCTGTGCTTTATCGGAGACGGCAACAATATGGCAAACTCCCTCATCGTGGGCGGCCTGAAGTGCGGCATGGAGGTCTCCGTGGCCTGCCCGGAGGGCTACTGGCCGGATCAGCAGGTGCTGGACTTCGCCGCCTCCGTCCAGGGGGGCAGCCGGTTCACCCTCACCGGGGACATCTTTGAGGCGGCAAAGGACGCCGACGTGATCTTCACCGACGTGTGGGCCTCCATGGGCCAGGAGGAGGAGCGGGCCAAGCGGGCCGTGGCCTTCGCCGGCTACCAGGTCAACGCCGGGCTGATGGCCGTGGCCCATCCCGGCTGTATGGTGCAGCACTGTCTCCCCGCCCACCGGGGGGAGGAGATCACCGAGGACGTGTTCGAGCAGCACGCCGACGAGATCTTCGACGAGGCGGAGAACCGCCTCCACGCCCAGAAGGCCGTCATGGTCATGCTGATGCACGGAGAGATCTAAACGCAACAAAACGCCCTTCGGACTTCGCATCTGCGAGGCCCGAAGGGCGTTTTTCGTTTCATTCAGCCCTGCTCCGGCAGGAGCTTGACCACGGCGGTGTTGGCGTAGGTCATGGGCTCGTCGTGGAGGAAAAAGACCACCCCGTCGCAGGGGGACAGGAGCCGCTCCAGCGCCTCCCCCTCTCCCGGGTCCAAAATCTCCGCCAGAGGATCTCCGGCAGCGACCCGGTCCCCCGGCTGGCAGACGGGGCGGAAGATGCCCGCATACCGGGGCCGGACGGAGGCCAGGCTGCTGTCCTCCCAGATCTGGGAGCGGTAGCCGCCCCGGATGGGCCGGTTGAGCACCCCCTCCCGGCTGAGGAACCGGAGAATGGCCCGGACTACCTGGTCGGCGCTCTCCTCGTCGATGGAGGTGGTCGTGGTAGTATAAAGGCTGTAGGCGTTGGTGTCCCAGATTTGCCAGTTGTAGTTCAGGGTGGTGGTGTCGTAGGGCCGTGGATTCCGAAGGACGATGTGGGGCAGGCCGAACCACTCCGCCTTGTCCACATTCTCAAACCCGGTGCGCATGATGCGGACGTGGGGCAGGAACCGGCCCGGCATATAGAAGGAGGCCAGCTGGATGCCGTTGTCGTATTGGGAGATCTGGCGGAATACCCCGTCGGCGATCCGCTGGGTAGTCTCCCCCAGGTCATAACCGGGAAACATCCGGTTGATATCCGTGTTGTCCGTGGGCCAGAACCGCTTGCCCACGTTCATGGAGTAGGGGTTCAGGGAGGGCAGCACCAGAATCTCCTTCCCCGGCTTCAGCTCCCCCCGCTGCTCCGCCCGGCGCAGGGCCTTTACCAGTTGGGAGCAGGTGTAGATCTGCTGATACTCGTTGCCCCGGAGACTGCCCACCACGCAGAGGGAGCGCTCCCCCTGGCCGAAGGTGTAGCCGTGGATGCGGAAATTCTCCCGGTAGAGGGAGGGGATCTCATAGATGACCGACTGTCTCATGTCACTTCACCTCCCTGCGGATACGGGCCAGCAGAGAGCCCTCGTCCACCACGGGATACTCCCGGATGGTGAACAGCAGCCCGTCTGCCGGGGCGGTGATCTCCCGGAGCAGCGCCCCGGTGAGCGGGTTCACCACTGAGCCGATCCGATCTCCGGCGGAGAGGGTCGCCCCGTGGGGCCGCTCCTTCAAAAAGATACCGGAGACCGGGGCGTTCAGATAGCAGATGTCGTCCTCCGACTCGGTGACAAGGGGGGTGCGCACGGGGGCCACCGGCCCCGTCCAGATGCCCAGGTCGGCCATGAGGCGGAAAATGCCCTCAGTGAGCTGGTCCCCATAGGCGGGGGTCAGGCGCATCCCCACCCCCATCTCCACCACCAGGGTGGGCACGTCCCGGCTGTTCAGGCTGTGGGCCAGGGTGGCCTCCAGCACAGAGCTGGCCCCGTGGACCCAGATAAAGTCCACGTTGGCCAGCCTGGCATAGTCCATCAGCCGGTCGCGGAACAGCTCGTTGATACGGATCTGGGGCAGCTCGGTGAGATAGATGTTGCTGGCGTGGATGTCCAGGCACAGGTCGGAGCCCAGCAGATCCTCCATAATGAGGGAGGCCATGTACTCCGTCATCGCCCCGTCCCGGCTGCCGGGAAAGAGGCGGTTCATGTCCAAATCGAAGCCGGGGATGCCCCGGGTCACGGAGTCGATGCCCAGGGGATTCATGGCGGGGTACAGATCCACCGTCCCCGCCAGATATTCCGGGTGGGCGGCGATGCGCCGGTTCACCTGGTAGCAGACATACTGCCCCTCCAGCTCATCGCCGTGGATGCCGGTGACGATGCTGATGCGCTTGCCGCAGTCCTGCCCCCGGTCGGGGGTCAGACGGTTTTTCTGGATGACCAGATTTTCAAAGACAGGCAGGGGAATGGAGGCCACTGTCTGTATCATACTGCTTCCTCCTTTTTTGCGTGGAACGGAACGAATCAGGGGGCCGTAACGGGATGGACGGACACCCGGACGGTCTGTGTCTGGTCGCCGCCGCCCAGGAAGCTGCCCCGGTTCAGGGGACAGTCCCCTCCGTCCCGACCCCAGGCCAGAACGATGTGCTGTTCCCGGACAGGGAGCAGGTTGGTGGGGTCCAGACCGTACCAGCGGCCCTGGCTCAGCACCTCCACCCAGGCGTGGCTGGCCCCCTCTCCCACGAGCATCCCCGCCGTATACCGGGCGGGGATATTCTCCAGACGGCAGAGGGCCAGCAAAATGTGGGCGTAGTCCTGGCAGACCCCCTCTCCCAGCGTCAGCGCCTCCTCGGCGGTGGTGTGGGTGTCCGTCACCCGGGGACAGTAGGTGAGAACGTCGTGTACCGCCCGGGCCAGCACCCAGGCCCGCTCCAGGGGAGCGCAGTCGCAGGGAGCTGCCAGACGGCGGGAGAGGGCCAGCAAATTCGGCCCTGGTCGGGTGTAGGGAGAGGGGGACTTCATCATGCCCCACCGCATCGGGTCCGGCTCGGCGACCCCGTCGGACAGGCCGGTGCGCACGGCGCCGGAGGCGACGGCCTGAAACTGGAGATGAGACTGGAATATGTGCCCGCAAAGGCAGCGATTGCCGAAGGCGTCGGCGATCTCCCATCCCTCGTGCGGGGGAGACAGACGCAGCCGCTGCTCCAAAACCTGCTGCCCTTCATTGGACGGGGGAGAGAGACGAAGAAGGTAGCTGTGGTCATGGGCAGGGAGGGAGAACCGGAGGCTCAGCTCGTACGCATAACACAGCGTCTTCGCCATGTTACACCGCCGTCAGCCGTTCCACCGTGTGGACGATGGCACTGTAGTCGAGCGTGTCCTCCTCCACCAGGCGGCCCAGCTCCGCCAGGCAGTCCCGGTCGTATCGGATGCTGCACCGGTCGATGCGGCCCTGGAGCCGCCGGACCTCCCGGTGCAGGTCGACTTTGGAGGCGTGGAGCCGGCCAAAGAGGTCGATGCGTTCCACCCGTTTGCCCACCTTGATGATGTTCCGGGTGTTCTCGTCCTCCACCTGGTCGTCGATGATGCCCCAGAAGGCCAGAATGTTGTCCGCAATCTTCTGAAACTCCAGCATGGGGGCGTCGCTGAAGCGTGCCCGGTTCATCTCGTAGACCGCCAGCTGGATGTAGCTCAGCTCCTCGGTGCCGATCTCCTGACGCAGCTCAACGGCGTTGTCGTAGGCCCGGAGAAGATTGCTGGCGATGGAGTTGGGGTCGCTCTCGTCGAAGGGGTAGCGGCGGAGAAAGTTCTGCGCCGTGGGGTAGATGTTGGGGATCTCCAGGGAGCGGCACAGCTCCCCATAGGTGTCCCCCTTGTCCAGCATATCGTCATAGCTCTTGGCGAACAGCCGGAGGGAGGTGTAGACCCGCTCGGAGTAGCGGCCCAGCCAGTACAGCCGGTCGGTGACCTCTATCGACTTAATACCCATGTGTCTTTGAATCCTCCTCCCTGAGATGAGTTGACAATGAAGGAATCCGGGTTCCGGGAGAACCGGGTCAGGCCGCTCTTCCACACCACCGGCTCCTCGGCGGAGAGGATGAAGGCCCGCAGATCGGCCTTTCGGGGGACGCGGACGCCGTTATCCATAATGTCCAGATCCTGGAAGTCGATGACCTCCTGGGCGATGAACCGGCGGGGCTCGGCCTTCAGGAGCGCCACGAAGTCCTCCTTCTGCCGGGCGGACATCTTGCTGCCAAAGACCACGCCGTAGCCCCCCGCCTCGGCCACATCCTTGAGCACCAGGGTGTCCAGGTGCTCCAGGACGTACTTCATGTCCTCCTCGTAGAAGGGGAGATAGGTGGGGGCGTTGGAGAGGATGGGCTCCTCCCCCAGATAATATTTGATCATCCTGGGGACGAAGTAATAGATGCCCTTGTCGTCCGCCACGCCGTTGCCCGGGGCGTTGAGGATGGCCACCTGGCCCTTTCGATAGGCGTGGAACAGACCGGGCACGCCGATGAGGGACTCCGGCCGGAAGTGGAGGGGGTCGAGAAAATCGTCGGAGATGCGGCGGTAGACGGCCCCCACCCGCTCCTTTTTGCCGGTGTAGTCCAGGAGAAAGACCCCGTCCTCCTCCACCACCAGATCCTGGCCGCTGACCAGGGGACTGTGGGTCTGCTCCGCCAGATAGGAGTGCTCAAAATAGGCGGCGTTGTACCGTCCGGGGGTGAGCACCACCGTCAGGCCGCCCACGTTGGCGTAGTCCATGGTGTGGCGCAGCAGCTGGGCGTAGTTCCGGTTGTCCTCGATGTGGAACTCCTGGAAGGTGCGGGGACTGCTCCGACGGCACAGGTCCCGGACGATCAGGGGATAGGAGGCCCCGGAGGGCACCCGCAGATTGTCCTCCAGAATGTACCAGTTTCCATCCTTCCCCAGCACCAGGTCGATGCCGGAGATGTGGGAGAACACCCCGCCGGGGGGCCGGATGCCCTCGCACTGGGGCAGGTAGCCGCTGGAGGCGTAGATAAACTCCTCCGGCACCACCCTGTCCCGAACGATCCTCTTGTCGTTGTAGATGTCCTCCAAAAACAGGTTCAGCGCCTTCACCCGCTGGCACAGGCCCCTTCCAACAGATCGAACTCGTCCGCCGGGATGACCCGGGGAATGGCGTCGAAGGGGAACAGCTGCTCCTTAAACGTCCCGTTTTTGTAGATGCCGAACTTCACGCCGTACCGGGCCAGCAGCTCGTTGACCGAGTTTGCCCGCTCGATCAGATCCATTTCATACATAGAATCACCCTTTTCTCTCTCCGAGGGGGAAGGAGGACGCCCTCCGCCCCAAAAACAACGCAAAGGCGCCTTGCATCGCTGCAAAACGCCTTTGTTTTGTCTATGTTATCACGTCAGGGCGGGGAATGTCAAGAGAAAGTAAAGCGCGCTGCGGGGGCCGGCCTTTCTCCCCTGCGGTGGGGAGCCGGGGGCCGCCCGGCGCGGCTTCTTACACCTCCCGGTTATACACCTGCGCCACCGCCTTTCGCCCCGGCACCATGACGCAGAGCACGGCGGCCAGCTCCACGAGGCCGAAGAACAGCACGACGGTGCGCTCCGGCAGCAGCTCCGCCAGCCCTCCGGCCGCCAGGGAGCCGAGAATACTGCCCATGGAGCAGACCGTGGTGAACACGCTGTTAAACCTGGCCCGCACCGTGTCCGGGATATAGGACTGGGTGGCGGCGGTGCGGATGTTGTAGGAGGTGACGCCCAGCGCCCCATAGAGGAAGTTGGCCGCCGCCATCAGAGGGACGGGGAGGTACAGGATGCCGCAGTCCAGGGCGGCAATGACGAAATAGACCGTCAGGGCGATGGCAAATTTCCGCCGGGTCGGGATTTTGAGCCGGTAGTGGATCAGCCCGCCCGCAACGCGGCCTGCCACGGAGAAGTTGGAGATGATGGCGTACAGCGTCACCGCCGCCACCGGCCAGGCGGAGAACAGCCCGGCGTTGTTTCGGAAAAAGGGCAGCCAGAGCCCCTCTGCGGCGTTCCCGGCCAGGCTGGAGAGGGCAAAATACACCGTGATGACCAGCAGGCCCCGCTCCCCGGCCAGATAATCCAGCCCCGCGCGGAACTCCTGGCGGAACCGGGCCAGGGGAGAGCCCTTCGCCTGCCGGGGCGCCTGGGCCATGTGGGTCTCCCGGTAGCCGATGGTGCGCTCAAAGCAGGCGGCGACCAAAAGACACACGGCGTTGAAGGCGAACAGAGGCGCTACCGTGTCCAGAGCGGCGTAGATCACCGAGGCGATGGGGCTGGTCATGGCCGCCAGGGGCCAGAGCAGGCTGGAGACGGAGTAGCCCTGGGCCATATGGCCCTCCGGGATAAGGTTGGGGTAAAGACTGTCGTAGGCCACGGTGTAGACGCTCTCGATGGCGCCCATGACGATATTATAGCCCAGGAGCACCGGGTAGCTGTACCACCCGGACCGGAGCAGCAGGAACATGGTCAGGGCGATCCCGGCGGAGAGAAAATCCAGCCGGCAGATCGTCTTTTTCCGGCTCATCCGGTCCAGGTACGGCCCGGCGAGGAGGGGACAGACGAGCATGGGGAGCTGGTAGCCCACGTTGGTCAGGATGTACAGCAGGGTGGAGCCGGTGTAGTCCAGCACCATAATGCTCAGGGCAAAGCCAGACAGGGTGCCTCCCACCATAGAGACTACGCTGCCCAGGGTGATAATGGTAAAGTCCCGGCTCCAGAGGCCGGAGCCCCCGGCGCGCGGGGGCGTGTCTGTTTTCTTCATAAAAATCCTCTCCTGCGCCGTCTGCGCAGATGCTTGTTCCCGTATCCGGGCGCGAAAGGGCAGAAAGGCAGAGAGAGGGTACAAAAAGGCAATAAAAAGCCCGGAACACGCCCATTCTACCGCAAAGCTGACCCGATCCGCCCACAGGAACCCAAAGGCCTGCCCCAAGAGGGACACGTCCGATTTCGTTCACACTATGGGATTCGGCTGGAATATCAGATTTGCGTGATAGACATAGCGGCTCCGAGGCCTCCGTTCGTGATTGGATGACGTCAGTTTAGCACGGGATAGGAGCGGTGTCAAGGGACGGGGAAAGCCCTTCGGGAAATCGATCTCGTGGCAGGACGAATCGCCTCCCCTTCCCCCTTCAGGGGAGCCGGGGAGAGCGGCGTATTTCCCCTCAAAACGGCAGCTCTCCCGGCTCCTCCACCGGCGGGACCTCCCCGGTGAGCCTTGCCCGGAGACCGCTGTAGCGCCGGGCCTGGCGGTCGTTTTCCACCATTTTGGCCAGCACCTGCTCGTCTCCCACGGCGATGAACAGATCTCTGGCCCGGGTGATGCCGGTGTAGAGAACGCCGCGGGTCAGCAGCATGGGGGCGCCGCTGACGGCGGCCAGGATGACCGCCCGGTACTCGCTGCCCTGGGACTTGTGCACCGTCATGGCGTAGGCCAGCTCCAGCTCCGGCAGCAGGTCGGCGGGGTACTCCACCACCCGCCCGTCAAAGCTCACCCGGAGCGTCCGCTCCCGGGGATCGGCGAAGAGGACGGTGCCGATGTCTCCGTTGAAGATGCCCATGCCGCCCTTGAGACTGTCCTCCTCCCGCCAGATGATGTCGTAGTTGTTCCGGATCTGCATGACCCGGTCGCCGGTGCGAAAGACCACCGAGCCAAACTTCACCTCCCCCTTCTCCGGCGAGGGAGGGTTCAGCGCTTCCTGGAGGGCCTGGTTCAGGTTGGCGGTGCCGGTGACGTGGCGGCGGGTGGGGGAGAGCACCTGTATCTGGTCGGCGGGGATGCCCATTTTGTCGGGCAGCCGGTCCCGGCACAGCTCCACGATGGTCTGCACGGCCTGCTCCCCCAGCCGGCGGCGGAGGAAGAAGAAATCCTGACTGCCCCCCCGATTCACCAGCGGGGGCAGGATACCCTGGTTCACCTGATGCGCTCCCATAACGATCTGGGACTGCTGGGCCTGGCGGAAGATCTCCGTGAGCTTTACGGTGGGGATGATCTCGCTGCGGATGAGATGGTCAAAGAGCTGGCCCGGCCCCACGCTGGGGAGCTGATCCGGGTCGCCCACCAGCACCAGGCGGCACTCGCTGGGGACCGCCCGGAGAAGGGCGTCCATCAGGGGGATGTCCACCATGCTCATCTCGTCCACGATGACCGCCCCGGCGGAGAGGGGATTGTCCTCGTCGTGGAGGAAGGCGAGCTTGCCCGTGTCCTGGTCATATCCCGCCTCCAGCATCCGGTGGATGGTGGAGGCCTCTGCGCCGCACAGCTCTCCCAGCCGCTTCGCCGCCCGCCCGGTGGGGGCGGCCAGCAGGGTTTTCAGCCCCATCTGCTCGAAACAGGCCAGGATCCCCTTGAGGGTGGTGGTCTTGCCGGTGCCGGGGCCGCCGGTGAGCAGCATGACCTGACGGCGGGCGGCCAGCTCCACCGCCTGCCGCTGCTGGGCGGCGTATCGGATGCCCTGCTCCTGCTCCGCCTGACGGATGAGCTGCTGCAGCTGCTCCGGAGCCAGGGGCTCGAACTGCACCATCTCCCGGAGACGCTGGGCGATGTACGCCTCCGCCTCGTACAGGTCGGTGCGGTAGACCGCCTCCAGGCCCAAAACCGGCTGCCGCACCACCTGGCTGCGCAGCTCCAGCCGCTCCAGCCCCTCCTCCAGCTGCTCCGGGCCGATGGAGACGTCCGGACTGTTGTTCAGCATCCGGCCCGCCGCCTGGAGCAGCTTGTCCTGGGGGAGAAATACATGGCCGTTGTCCAGATTGTGGCTCAGGGTGTACAGGATCCCCGCCTCCACCCGCTGCCCGTCGTCGGCGTGGATGCCCACGGCGGCGGCCAGCTGGTCGGCGGTGGCGAAGTCCACCTCCAGGTCGCTCCCCAGCAGCACATAGGGGTTGGCCCGGAGGATCTCCATTGCCCCCGGGCCGTAGAGCTTCCACAGCTTTGGCCCCAGCTCCATGGGGAGGCTGTTCTGGGACAGAAATTCCAGCAGGCTCCGCATACCGGCCTTCTGGATGAACTCCGTCTGAATGGCCCGGGCCTTTTTAGGGGTGATGCCCTTGACGGCGGCCAGCCGCTCCGGGTCGCTCTCCAGCACCTGGAAGGTGTCCTCCCCGAACTGGTCTACCAGCTTTTTCGCCATCTTCTCCCCCACGCCCTTGAGGACGCCGGAGGCCAGATAGCGGTAGATGGCCTCGGTGCCTGTGGGGAGACGGAGGCGGACGGAGTCCGCCTTGAACTGCTGGCCGAAGGAGGGGTGGGTGACCCAGACTCCCTCCAAGGTGAGCAGCTCTCCGGGGCTGACCGATGGCATGGTGCCCACGGCGGTGAAGTGATCTCCGCCGCCGGAGACTCGGAGGACGGTATAGCCGTTGTCCGGATTCTGAAAGACCACCGCCTGAGCGGTGGCCTCGATCACCTCCCGGGCGCCGTCGGGATGGGTCGTATCTTCCGGCATGGGACGTCCTCCTTTCTCCGGGTACGAATTCGCCGAAATATTGGGCGCTTACAGCGCCTCTCCTTCCACTATCTCCACCTCCGGCCAGCGCCGGAGGATCTGGAGGGTCTCCGCCCGCTCCTCCGGGAGCAGGCCCACAGCCAGAACGGAGATGCGGCTCTCCAGCAGACCGGCGGCGGCCAGCCAGGACAGGCCCCGGAGGGTCTGCTCCAGCCCGGGGCCGGGGCAGAGACGCACCTCCACCGGCGCCAGCTCCCCCACGGGGAGCAGAAAGCGCCCGAAAAACAGCCAGAGCAGAGCGGCCAGCCCGACGGCGGCCAGCAGGGCCACGGCAGCGGTCAACGGTTCCATATCCCTCACCTCAGACCATTCTATGGCGGGAGGGCCGAAAGGGTCACAGCAGGGCCACGACCCCTCCCGTGAGCAGCCCGACGATCACGCCGGCGGTGACGACTCCGGCGAAGATGACGGGGAAGGCCCGTTTCAGGGAGATGTCAAACAGCGCCGCCACCATGGAGCCCGTCCAGGCCCCGGTGCCGGGGAGAGGGATGGCCACCAGGACGTAAAGTCCCAGGAGCTTGTATTTATCGAGCAATTCTTTTTGCCTGTACGCCTTCCCCTCCAGGCGGGACAGCACGCCGTCTACCCGGGGAAACACCCGGCGGAGCCAGGCGAAGATGCGGCGGACGAAGAGGATGATGAAGGGAACGGGCACCATATTCCCCAGAATACAGGTGACGATGGAGGGGATCAGGGGCAGGCCCAGCCCCGCGGCGATGGGGATGGCCCCCCGGAGCTCGGTCACGGGGATCATGGAGGCAAAAAAGACAAAGATGTATTTCCCGGCGAGGGTCTCGGTCAGCCAGTCAAACAAGGAACGTCCTCCTTAAAAGGGCAGCGGCGGGAGAAGGGGAAGGACCAGCTCCCGCACCTGGTCAGAAGATCGACAGAGCCGTAAAAAGCCCCACCGCTCAGTATACCGGCAGTTCCGTCGAAACACAACCGTTTTCCCGTTTAAATTTTGATGAAATTTGAGCGGGGGAGGGGAGCGCCTATACGGGCTCCCGGTCCCGCTCCAGGATGGGCCGGAGATACTGCCCGGTATAGGATTCGGCGCACTGGGCCACCGCCTCCGGCGTACCGGCGCAGACCAGATGCCCGCCGCCTGCACCGCCCTCCGGCCCCAGGTCAATGAGCCAGTCCGCCGACTTCACCACGTCCAGATTGTGCTCGATGACCAGGACGGTGTTTCCGGCGTCCACCAGCCGCTGAAGGACCTCCACCAGCCGGTGAACGTCCGCCGTGTGCAGACCGGTGGTGGGCTCGTCCAGGATATAGAAGGTGCGTCCGGTGGAGACCCGGGACAGCTCGGTGGCCAGCTTTACCCGCTGGGCCTCGCCGCCGGAGAGGGTGGTGGAGGACTGTCCCAGCTTGATATAGCCCAGCCCCACGTCGTACAGGGTCCTGATGCGGTTATACAGCTTGGGGAGCGGCTGGAAAAAGTCCAGCGCCTCGTCCACCGTCATGTCCAGGACCTCCCAGATGTTCTTCCCCTTGTATCGCACCTCCAGCGTCTCCCGGTTGTATCGCTTGCCCTTGCACACCTCGCAGGGGACGTAGACATCCGGCAGAAAGTGCATCTCGATCTTCACCAGGCCGTCCCCGCCGCAGGCCTCGCACCGGCCGCCCCGGGTGTTGAAGGAGAACCGTCCGGCGGTGTAGCCCCGGCTCTTGGCGTCCTGGGTGGAGGCGAACAGGTCCCGGATGTCAGAGAACAGACCGGTATAGGTGGCGGGGTTGGAGCGGGGCGTCCGGCCGATGGGGGACTGGTCGATGCAGATCACCTTGTCCAGATATTCCTCCCCCTCCAGGCTGTCGTGGCGGCCGGAGCGCACCTTGGCCCGGTTCAGATCGGCGGCGAGACGCTTGTAGATGATCTCGTTGACCAGGGAGGATTTGCCTGAGCCGGAGACGCCGGTGACGGCGGTGAAGGTCCCCAGGGGAACGGACACGTCGATGCCCTGCAGATTGTTCTCCCGCGCTCCCCGGACGGTGAGGAACGTCCCGTTGCCCGGACGGCGCTGCCTGGGGACGGGGATGCGCTTCCGGCCGGAGAGATAGTCCCCGGTGACAGAGCCGGGGGTGTTCATGATGTCCTCGGCGGTGCCGGTGGCCACAATCTCCCCCCCGTGGATGCCCGCCCCCGGCCCCACGTCGATGATCCAGTCCGCCGCACGCATGGTGTCCTCGTCGTGTTCCACCACGATGAGGGTGTTGCCCAGGTCGCGGAGATTTTTCAGCGTGTCCAAGAGCATATTGTTGTCCCGCTGGTGCAGGCCGATGGAGGGCTCGTCCAGGATATAGAGCACCCCCATGAGGGAGGAGCCGATCTGGGTGGCCAGGCGGATGCGCTGGCTCTCCCCGCCGGAGAGGGTGCCCGCCTTCCGGCTCAGGGTGAGGTACTGCAGGCCCACGCTGCGGAGAAAGCCCAGGCGGTTTTTGATCTCCTTGAGGATCTGCTCTGCAATGAGCATCTGCTGGTGGGTGAGCTCCAGCCGGTCGAAAAAGGTCAGGGCATCCTCTATCGGCAGGTCGCAGACCTGGTCGATGGAGAGCCCGCCCACCGTCACCGCCAGGGCCTCCCGCCGGAGGCGGCGGCCCTGACAGCCGGGACAGGGACACTCGCTCATGGACTGCTCCAGTTCCCGCTTCATGGGCTCGGACTGCGTCTCCCGGTAGCGGCGCTCCAGGTTGTTCAGCACGCCCTCGAAGGGCTGGTACAGCGTCCCCTTGCCCCGGGGCTGGTCGTAGTGGAGGGTGAGCTTTTCCCCGTCAGTGCCATAAAAAATGGCGTGCTTTGCCTCGTCGGAGAGGGTCTTAAAGGGCTGATCCAGCTCAAAATGATACTTCTTGCCCAGGGCGTCGAAGTACATCCGGCTGATGCTGTCGGATTTGATGTTGTTCCAGCCGGAGGCGTTGATGGCCCCGCCCAGCAGGGTCAGGGACGGATTGGGGACGATCAGCTCCGGGTCCACCTTCATCCGGCTGCCCAGGCCGGAGCACTCCGGACAGGCCCCGTAAGGGTTGTTGAAGGAGAACATCCGGGGGGTCAGCTCCTCGATGGAGATGCCGCAGTCCTCGCAGGCGTAGTTCTGGGAGAAGGTGATGTCTCTGTCCTCCCGGGCCAGGTTGACGATGACCAGCCCCCCGGAGAGGGCGGAGGCCGTCTCGATGGAGTCGGTGAGCCGCTGGGTGATGTCCTCCCGGATGACCAGGCGATCCACCACCACCTCGATGCTGTGCTTCTTGTTCTTTTCCAGCTGGATCGTCTCGGTCAGGTCATAGAGGATGCCGTCCACCCGGACGCGGACATAGCCGGAGCGGCGGGCGTCCTCAAACACCTTGACGTGCTCGCCCTTCCGCCCCCGAATGACCGGAGCCAGGATGAGTACACGGGTGGCGGGGGGCAGGGCCATGACCTGGTCCACGATCTGATCCACCGTCTGCTGGCGGATCTCCTTGCCGCAGTTGGGGCAGTGGGGGGTGCCCACCCTGGCCCAGAGGAGCCGGAGGTAGTCGTAGATCTCGGTGACGGTGCCCACGGTGGAGCGGGGATTTTTGGAGGTGGTCTTCTGGTCGATGGAGATGGCGGGGGACAGGCCGTCGATATAGTCCACGTCCGGCTTCTCCATCTGGCCCAGGAACATCCGGGCGTAGGAGGAGAGGCTCTCCACATACCGCCGCTGACCCTCGGCGTAGATGGTGTCAAAGGCCAGGGAGGACTTTCCCGACCCGGAGAGGCCGGTGAGCACCACCAGCTTGTCCCGGGGGATGGC
Source organism: Clostridiales bacterium (assembly GCA_021205695.1). Classification (GTDB taxonomy): domain Bacteria; phylum Bacillota; class Clostridia; order Oscillospirales; family Oscillospiraceae; genus Onthomonas. The sequence goes on along the minus strand of JAJPXB010000040.1, from coordinate 14,375 downwards.
GACGTCCACATTTTTCAGATTGTTGACCCGCGCGCCCTTTACGTAGATATGATCCTGCATGATTGATCGTTCCCTTTGCCGCGCCGCCGGGGGAGGCGCCTCCGGCGGTGAAATTCATTGGCTCTATTCTAATAGATTTCCCCGGTTGTGTCCAGCCCCCAGGGACGCCGACAGGAGAATTTGACCGGCGTTTCGGCAAAAAACGGAGCGGCCCGCACCCATTTTCCCCGGATGCATAGGATGGTGTGGAGGTCGGGAGGACCCGACCCCGCATTTTTTGACAGGAGGTCGTTCTCATTATGGGATGCTGTAACAACGGTTGGGGCAACGGAGGCTGTCTGTGGATCATTATCCTGATCATCCTCATCTTCTGCTGCGGCGGCTGTGGCTGTGGCTGCGGCAACTGCGGCAACGGAAACGGCTGCGGCTGCTGAGCCTGATAAGGGTTTGACCGCTCAATAGAGACGACGGCCGCCCGGGGCCATGCGGCCCTGGGCGGCGTGCAAAAAGCAGAATATATCGGCTATTCCCCCAGCCGAAGCATGGTCATGACCCGATCCAGCGGGGTGAACAGCACCAGCATCAGGACAAAATTGGCCACTCCGTGGACGGCGTCGAAGCTCAGACCTGCCAGCCACCAGCTCCAGGCCATTTTGACGCCCCCCAGGGCCACATAGGGGAAGGAACAGAGAAACCCAAAGGCCAGGCCGTACAGCCCGGCGATCACCGCCCAGAAAAAGGCCCCGTGCCGCCTGCCCCTCCGGGACAGCAGCGTCACCGCCAGCCAGAGGACCGTCCAGACATACAGATACATGACCCACCAGATGTGAAAGCCGTACCAGATGCCCTCCAGCAGGGCGAAGGCGTAAATGATGAACAGGGTCTTTTTCCGGAAGTGGAGGGAGTAGAGCAGGATGAGCAGCGTTACCGGCTCCACATTGGCCAGACCGGACATGGCGATCTGCAGGGCGAATACCAGCGCAGTCGCCATGGCCAGGGTGGTGACGTCCCGGGCGATCATCCCGGGGCGGCTTCCCCTCCGCTCCGGATCAGCCAACGGTGTAGGTCAGCTCGAAATCGTCGCCGTCCGCCACGGGCTGGCTGTCCAGGCTATACATACCATACTCGTGGTTGACATAAATTGCCCAGTAAGCCCCGTCCGTGTCATAGTCGGCGGTTTCGCCGTTGACGGTCTCCAGATAGAAGCCGTAATCGCTCTCAGAGCCCTCCAGGGTGACGGTGTCCTCGATGGCATCCATCAGATATTCGGCGGTGGTGGTGATCTCGTAATTCGCACAGGTGCCGTCGGAGTAGGTGACGGTAAGGGTGATGTTCTTCACCTCGCCGTCGGTGACCTCGGCTCCGGTCTCAGCCTCGGATTCGGTTTCCGCCTCATCGGCGGCCTCCTCCGCAGCGGTGTCGGCAGACTCCGCGGCGGAGGCGTCGCTCTCAGCGTTCTCCTGGGATGTATCGCCGCTGCCGCAGGCGGTCATGGCCAGGGCCAGGACCAGCGCCATCAGCAGGGCGAGGATGCGATTCAGATTGTGTTTCATGGATACTTCCTTCTTTCCAAACAGTGTTTGGAACCTTTGGGGACAGGCTGTCCCCCCGTTCACGGCGGACGTCTGGTGGCCGGCCGCCGCTTCCTCTCCCCCGGTTCCGGCAGGGGGGGAGCCATCCGGTGCGTATCTGACTCATTCTCCGAAAAGACCTCACAGTGACCGACTCGCAGGGCTTCTGACCCTATTCCGCACAGCTTCGGATGTACATGGCTACTATAGCGATTTTGGGGCGATTCGTCAAGGGCCGGAGCGCGCGGCGGGGCGGGACGACGCCCCTTTTCCGTGTTTCATGGGGCTTGTAATTATTGCAATGACAAGGTATAATTGCTGTATATTCGTATTCCGACGGATATAGATACGAAAGCGCCCTGCCGGGCCCGTACCGGCAGCGTCAGACAGGAGGATTTGACATGGATAATCTGCTTCGGCTGCTGGAGGGGGACTGCACCCTGTCCAGAAAGCAACTGGCCGCCATGGTGGGCACCTCGCCCGAGCGGGTGGATGAGGCCATTCGTGACTATGAGAAGAACCACATCATTATGGGCTATAAGGCGGTCATCGACTGGGACGCCACCGACCGCCAGGACGTCACCGCCCTCATCGAGGTGAAGGTGGAGCCGCAGCGGGACAACGGCTTTGACCGGGTGGCGGAGCGCATCTACCAGTATGAGGAGGTGGAGTCCTGCTACCTGATGAGCGGCGACTTCGACATGACGGTGATTATCTCCGGCCGGAGCCTCCAGGATGTGGCCCGGTTCGTCTCCCTCAAGCTGTCCACCATCGACGAGGTGAAGTCCACCGCCACGCACTTTATCCTCAAAAAGTACAAGGAAAACCACCTGATCTTCAAGAAACCTGAGAAGCAGGAGGAAGGATTTTACTTCGTATGAACTATGACGGTATTATGAACCGGCGTATTCAGGACGTGCCCCCCTCCGGTATTCGGAAGTATTTCGACCTGCTGGAGGACATGCCCGACGCCATCTCTCTGGGCATCGGGGAGCCGGACTTTCCCACCCCGTGGCATATCCGGGACGCCGGTATTTATTCCCTGGAAAAAGGACTGACCAAATACACCCCCAACCGGGGGTTTTCCGAGCTGCTGCGGCAGATCGCCGCCTATCTCCAGCGCCGGTTTGACCTGACCTACGACCCCATGAGCCAGCTGCTGGTCACAGTGGGCGGCAGCGAGGGCATTGACCTGGCCCTGCGCTGTCTGGTCGAGCCGGGGGACGAGGTCATCGTCCCCACCCCCTCCTTTGTCTGCTACGGCCCGCTGGTGAGTATGTCCTGCGGCGTCCCCGTCTATGTGGAGACTAAGGCGGAGAACGAGTTCCGCCTGACCCCGGAGGAGCTGCGGGCTGCCATCACCCCCAGGACCAAGGCGCTGGTGCTGCCCTATCCCTGCAACCCCACCGGCGGCATTATGGAACGGTCTGACCTGAAGGCCCTGGCGGATGTGCTGGAGGGCACCGACATTATGATCATCTCCGACGAGATCTATGCGGAGCTGACCTATGGCGGCCACCACGTCTCCCCCGCCAATCTGCCGGAGCTGTACGACCGCACCATCGTGGTCAACGGCTTCTCCAAGGCCTATTCCATGACCGGCTGGCGGCTGGGCTACCTGTGCGCGCCCAAGGCGATCTCCAGCCAGATGGTGAAACTCCACCAGTACGGCATTATGTCCGCCCCCACCACCAGCCAGTACGCCGCCATCGAGGCGCTGCAATACGGCGATGGCGACATCGAGGCCATGCGGGACGAATACGACGGACGGCGGCGGTTCCTGCTGGACGGCTTCCGGGAGCTGGGGCTGGAGTGCTTCGAGCCGAGGGGGGCCTTCTATATGTTCCCCAACGTCTCCAAGGTCTCCGGACTGACCAGCGACGAGTTCTGCACCCGGTTCCTGCAGGCCGAGCAGGTGGCCATCATCCCCGGCTCCGCCTTTGGCCCCGGGGGAGAGGGCTTCGCCCGCTGCTGCTATGCCACCAGTATGAAGGATCTGGACGAGGCGCTGAACCGTCTGGCCCGGTTCCTGAAACAGTTTCAGGGCTGACCCCGTAAACAACATATAGGAGGAATTTACCATGTACGTCACCTGCCTGGATATGGAGGGCGTCCTGGTCCCGGAGATCTGGATCGCCTTTGCCGAAGCCACCGGCATCCCCGAGCTGCGGCGCACCACCCGGGACGAGCCGGACTATGACAAGCTGATGCAATACCGCCTGGGCATCCTCAGAGAGCACGGCCTGGGGCTGAAGGAGATACAGGCGGTCATCGCCACCATCGACCCCCTGCCCGGGGCCAGGGCGTTCCTGGACGAGCTGCGCACCTTCTCTCAGGTCATCATCCTCAGCGACACCTTTGAGCAGTTTGCAAAGCCTCTGATCGAGAAGCTGGGCTGGCCCACCCTGTTCTGCAACACCCTGGAGGTGGCCCCGGACGGGGAGATCACCGGCTATCGGATGCGGGTGGAAAAGTCCAAGCTCACCACCGTCAGGGCGCTCCAGTCCATCGGCTACGACACCATCGCCGCCGGGGACAGCTTTAACGACCTGGCCATGATCCAGGCCAGCAAGGCGGGCTTCCTGTTCCGCAGCACCCCCCAGATCCGGGCGGATCACCCGGAGCTGGCCGCCTATACCGAGTTTGACGACCTGCTGGCCGCCATCCGGGGCGCCATGGACTGATCTCCGCCCCGACCCGTCTGATGTGAAGGAGCCGCTCTATGAATCCTCTGTTTGAAGCGCTGGGCTTCGGCCCGGCAGATATCCTCATCCCCCGGGACTGCGACCTCTCTAAATGGAGCGTGGTGGCCTGCGACCAGTATACCTCTCAGCCGGAGTACTGGGCGCGTGTGGCGGACTATGTGGGGGACGCTCCCTCCAGCCTGAACCTGGTCCTTCCGGAGAGCCAGCTGAACCGGCCGGATCGGGAGGAGCGTATTCAGGCAATCAACCGCACCATGGAGGACTATCTGGCCTCGGGCCGGTTCCGCCTGCTGGAGGACAGCCTGATCTATGTGGAGCGCTGGCTGGATAACGGCAGGCTCCGCCGGGGCCTGGTGGGCGTGGTAGACCTGGAGCGGTATGAGTACACCCCCGGCAACGCCGCCCTCATCCGCGCCACCGAGGGAACGGTGCTCTCCCGCATCCCGCCCCGGGTGGCGGTCCGGCGGAACGCCGCCCTGGAGCTGCCCCACGTCCTCATGCTGCTGGACGACCCGGACTGCCTGGTGATCGAACACCTGACGGCAGAGAGCGGAGAGATGGAGCAGGTCTACGACTTCGACCTGATGGAGCGGGGCGGCCACATCACCGGCTACCGGCTCACCGGGGTGCAGATGGAGGACGTGGCGGCCCAGCTGACCGCCCTGGCCGACCCCGCCCTCTTTGAGGCAAAATATAACGCCCCCGGCCGTCCCCCCATGTTGTTCGCCATCGGGGACGGCAACCACTCCCTGGCCTCCGCCAAGGCGGCCTATGAGGAGAAAAAGGGGCAGCCCGGGGCAGAGCTGGCCCGGTATGCCCTGGTGGAGCTGGGCAACCTCCACGACGCGTCCCTGGAGTTCGAGGCCATCCATCGGGTCTGCTTCGGCGTGGACGGCCATGCCCTGCTGCGGGAGCTCCTGGCCCACTATCCCGGCGCCCACCTGGGAGCGGGAGAGGGCCAGTCCTTCCGCTACGTTATGGCGGACGAGGAGGGGGTCGTCACCGTCCCCCATCCCACCAGCCAGCTGGCGGTGGGCACCCTCCAGAGCTTTCTGGACGGCTGGCTCCCGGACGCGTCCATGGTGGACTATATCCACGGGGAGGACGTGGCCAGAGAGCTGGGGAGCCGGCCGGGCAACATCGCCTTCCTCCTCCCGGCCATGGGCAAGGACGAGCTGTTCCCCACCGTCATCTTCGACGGGGTGCTGCCCCGAAAGACCTTCTCCATGGGGGAGGCTCACGACAAGCGGTTCTATCTGGAGGCGAGGCGGATCAAATGAACGGCCTGACCGAACCGGCCTGGGCGAAGCTGAACCTGTCCCTGGACGTGCTGGGCCGTCGGGAGGACGGCTTTCACGACCTGAAAATGGTGATGCAGTCGGTGAGCCTGTGCGATCAGGTGACCCTGACCCTCCGGGAGACGGGAGAGGGGATGACGCTGTCCACCAACCTGGGCTTTCTCCCGGCGGACGGGAAGAACATCGCCGCCATCGCCGCCCGGGCCTTTGCCGCCCGGACGGGGGCGGACATCTCCCGGCTGGACATCCGCATTGAAAAGCACATCCCCGTCTGCGCCGGTACTGCGGGGGGCAGCAGCGATGGGGCCGCCGTCCTGCGGGGGCTGAACCGGCTGTTTGACACCGGCCTGTCCCCGGCGGAGCTGGCCGTCCTGGGAGAGCAGGTGGGCTCCGACGTGCCCTACTGCGTCCTGGGCTGCACCGCCCTGGCGGAGGGCCGGGGAGAGCGGCTCACCGTCCTGCCCGCCCTGCCGGAGTGCTACATCGTCCTGTGCAAGCCGGGATTCTCCGTCTCCACCCCGGAGCTGTTCCGGGCCATCGACGGGGTGAAGATCCGCTGCCGTCCGGATACGGCGGGGCTGATGGCCGCTCTGGAGCGGCAGGACCTCCACGGGGTCGCCATGCGGATGTTCAACGTCTTTGAGCAGGCCCTTCCCCCCAAACGGCAGACCGTCATCCAGGACGTCAAAAACGTCCTCATTCAGCACGGAGCGCTGGGGGCCTGTATGTCCGGCAGCGGGCCCACCGTCTTTGGCATCTTCCGCACCGAGCCCGACGCCAGACGCGCTGCGGCGGAGCTGAAGGAGAGCTGGCGGGATACCTTTGTGACCACGCCGGTATAAACAGGAAAATAACCGTCCACACTGGAGAAAAGAGAACGGATTTCTCCGGTTGGGCGGTGTTTTGAATGAAAAGACGGAACAGATTGTCTCGCCGCTGCGGGGCGGCGCTGCTGGCGGCCGCGGCGCTGCTCCTGCTGGCCCTCTCTGTGGGCGGCGGGGAGCAGCAGGCGCTGGCCGGTCAGGTAGTGCGTCTGCATGTGCTGGCAAACTCGGACAGCGACGGAGATCAGGCCCTGAAGCTCCGGGTGCGGGACGCGGTTCTGGCCTGCGCCCAGCCGCTGCTGGCGGGGACGACCTCCCAACAGGAGGCGGAGGCGGCCCTCTCCGGGGCGCTGGAGACATTGGAGGAGGCGGGAGCGCAGACCGTCCGGGCGGCGGGGTACGACTACCCCGTGACCGCCTCTCTGGAGACGGACTGGTTCCCCACCCGCACCTATGGGGACTTCTCCCTCCCGGCGGGGTACTACCCCACTCTGCGGGTGGAGATCGGCCAGGGGTCAGGGCACAACTGGTGGTGCGTGGTCTACCCGCCCCTCTGCTCTGTGGGGGTCGAGGAGGTGGAGGAGACTTCCCTGGGTCTGACGGAGGATCAGATCTCCCTCATCACCCAGGACGGCGGGGCGTATGAGTTTCGGTTCCAGTGCGCGGAATGGTTCGGACAGCTGCAGAGCTGGCTGGAACGGTTGCAGGATGCTTCACAGCGATCGTGAGGATTTAAAATTACAGGATTACAGGAATGACAGGAGAGGAGCGTGTCAACATGAGCGCAGCGGTTTATTTTTCCCGGACGATCACCCCGGAGATGGTGGCGAAGCTGTACGACCGCCTGGGGGTGGAGCTGACCGGCAGGGTCGCCGTCAAGCTCCATTCCGGCGAGGAGGGGAACCAGAACTTCCTCGGCCCAGAGTTTTGGCGGCCCATGATCGAGCAGGTAAACGGTACGGTGGTGGAGTGCAACACCGCCTATGAGGGGGCGCGGAACACCACCCAAAAGCATCTGCGCCTGCTGGACAAGCACGGGTGGAGCCGTTATTTCACAGTGGACCTGCTGGACGCCGAGGGGCCGGACATGGTGCTGGAGAACCCCGAGGGCAGGGTCATCCAAAAGGACTATGTGGGGAAGGATCTGGCCAACTACGACTCCATGCTGGTGCTCTCCCACTTTAAGGGACACCCCATGGGCGGCTACGGCGGGGCGCTGAAGCAGCTCTCCATCGGCTGCGCCTCCAGCTTTGGCAAGGCGTACATCCACGGGGCCGGGGTGCCGGAGGAGATCTGGACGGCGGACCACGACCGGTTCCTGGAGTCCATGGCGGACGCCGCCTCCATGGTGCATCGGCACTTCCAGGGACGGGTGGCCTATATCAACGTGATGAAGAATATGTCGGTGGACTGCGACTGCTGCGCCGTGGCGGAGGACCCCTGCATGAAGGACATCGGCATCCTGGCCTCCACCGACCCCATCGCCATCGATCAGGCCTGCATCGACCTGGTGCTCCGCTCCGACGACCCCGGCAGGGATCACCTTCTGGAGCGCATCAACTCCCGAAACGGCGTCCACACCATCGAGGCCGCCGAGGCCCTGGGCTTTGGGACAAGGGCGTATGAGCTGATCGAGGAATAAGCCGGGCACGGCCTGCAAAGCCGCCTGTTCTCCGGGAGAGCGGGCGGCTTTCCCATGCCGTTTTTACCGCCGGGCGAGGTGGAACAGCCGGAGAGGGTGGACGTCCATCATCCACAGGGCGGTGAAATAGAGAAACAGCCCCACGCCGGCGCAGGCGGTCAGGGCGACGACTGCGGGGCAGTCCGCCAGCGTCCGGTAGAGCAGCCGTACACACAGCCCTGCCAGCAGCGCCCCCAGAGCGGGGGCGGAGAAGGACTGGAACAGGTTCAGCCTCAGCCCGGTGTGCCGGACGATGAGCCCAAGCCGAAGGGCGACCCCCAGGAGAGAGGACAGGATCAGGCCAAAGAGAAAGCCGTCAAGACCGCTTCCCAGACAGGTACACAGCAGCTGTATTCCCCCGCAGCCCAGACTGACGGCGGCGGACTGGCTCTGGTGGCCGATGCCGTTGAGGATGGAGGCGAGAACGGACTCATAGCTGCTCAGGACGACACCCACAGACAGGGGGAGGATGTACCCGCCCACCCCCTCGTTTTGAAAGAGCAGCCGCCCCAGGTCCGGCCCCAGCGTCACCATCAGGGCGGTGACGGGAAGGACGATGACAGAGGCCGCCAGGATGGCCTTGGAAATTTTCTCCCGACACTCCCGGCCCCGGTGCATGGCCTGGCACTGGCTGAGCCGGGGGACGATGGCCAGAGACAGGGCGCTGATGAAGGCGGAGGGGAGATTGAGCATGGGGACGGTCATGCCAAAGACCACCCCGAACTCCTCCATGGCGGCGGCCTGGGTCAGCCCGGCGGCCATGAGCTTTCGGGGGATGAGGACGGAGTTGGCGGAGGCCATGAGATTGCCCAGCAGGGCGGTCAGCCCCACCGGCACCGCCACCCGAACCATCTCCCGCCCCAGACCGGGGGCGGGGCGGCCGGAGAGGGCCTGTGCCGGGAGGCGGCGCTCCCGTCTCCGGCGGAGAATAGTCAGGGTGGAAGAGGAGAACACCTCGCTGGCCAGCATCCCCAGGACGATGAGGGCCACGGCCATGGCAGGGTCGTCGGGGAGCAGGCACCACACCAGCCCGAGAACGGCGGCGGTCCGGACGAACTGCTCCCCCAGCTCCACCGCCGCCGGGAGGCGCATCTCTCCGATGCCGTAGAAGTGGTGCTTGGTGAGGTTTTCCACTCCGGTGAGCAGCAGGACGGGGAGCAGAAGCACCAGCCCCAGGCGGGTGCGGCTGTCCCCCAGGAGCAGGCCGGAGATCTGGCCGCTGAACAGGACGGTGACGGCGGCCAGGGGCACCCACAGGGCCACCAGGCCCCGCAGGCCCAGCCACAGGAGCCGCCGGACCGAGCGCCTGTCCTCCAGCGCCTCGTAGTGTGCGGAGAGGGAGGACACCGCCACCGTCAGCCCCGTGACGGCGATGGAGAGAAAGATGGAGTAGACGGGCATGATAAGCTGGTAGAGGCCCATGACCTCCGCCCCCACCAGCCGGGAGAGGACGACCCGGTAAAGGAAGGACAGGAGCTGGGCCACCAGCCCCACCGCTGTCAGCATCATGGTGGAGCGGGTGAGGGACGCCGAACGGTCTGCCACAGTGACACCTCCCAGAAGGATTCCTGAGAGCACTGTATGCGGCGGAGAGGGGGAAAAGAAGAAAAAAATAAGAGGCGCGGCCGCTTGTGGGCGGCGCGCCTCTTGCGGAATACAACGCTTAAAATCCACATCACCGGGGCGACCGCGCTGAACAGCCCCACGATCATCCCTCGGAGAGAGACAGATCTAAATCCATGTAAAGCTGGTTTCCTGCGGTCAAAACAGGCCCCCGTTGTATTTGAACTGTCCGTACAGCATGACGACCAGACCGACAAAGATGCCGGCCAGGACAAGAATATCCAGGATGGAATCCTGAAGGAAAAGCTCCAGCAGGCCGGTCGCCAGCAAAGAGCCGCCTATGATGCCCGTCCCGAAGCCGATGCATTTGCCGTATTTAGGGATATCCTCCTCTGACACCCTGGCCCTGTTGTACCAGTGGACGGATGATATGTTGCCCATACAGTTCAGAACGCCCAACACGAGCAGAAAAGCGCCGATGACAATCAGGGCTGTGCATTTGCCCATGAGAGAGCCCTCCATCCATTTCCAATTTCAATCAGCCGCCTCACACCCTGGGCAGCTCCAGCAGGGCCGCCCCCACGATGCCGGCGTCGTTGCCCAGCTGGGCCTTGACGAGACGGGTGTGCTCCCCGCTCTGGCGGGCCTGGGTGCGCTCCTCTACGAGATGCTGCAGGGGGACCAGCAGATCCTCCTCCCGCTCATTGGCCACTCCGCCCCCCAGACAGATCAGATCCGGGGAGAAGATGTTGACGGCGTTGGCCAGGCCGTCGGCCAGGTCGGAGAGGTAACGGGCGGTGAGCTGTCGGGCCGTCTCGTCCCCCTGGCGCATGGCGATAAAAGAGGTCTTGCCGCTGACCCTGGTCAGGTCCCAGTTGCACAGGGGCCACATACTGCTCTCCGGGTGGAGGTTCATCACCTCCCGGGTCTGCCGCTTCAGGGCGGTGGCGGAGGAATACTGCTCCCAGCAGCCCCGGCGTCCGCAGGGGCAGGGGTAGCCCCCGGCCCGGATGACCATGTGGCCGACCTCCGTGCCCTGGAGCCGGATGCCGTTGCCCGTCCGCTGGAGATAGCTGCCGCCCACGCCGGTGCCCAGGGTGAACATCATGAAAAAATCGCTCTCCCGGCCGCATCCGGCCAGCCCTTCTCCCAGGGCGGCGCAACAGGCGTCGTTTTCCAGGTAGACCGGAACATCCCAGAGCGCCTGGAACATGGCCCGGACGGGGGTGTGGTCAAAGGGGGCGTTAGACGCCTTGACGGCGACCCCTGCCAGATCGTCCACCATACCGGGGACGCCGATGCCCACCGAGGACACCTCCTCCGGCGGGACGCCTGCCCCCTGGAGCGCCTCTCTGGAGATGCGAACCAGCGCCTCCACCGTCTCCTCCGGGGTGGGACAGCTGGCGGCCCGGACCCTGGCCCGGGAGAGAATGCGGTTCTGGCCGTCCACCACTCCGGCCACCAGGTTCGTACCTCCTACGTCGATGCCAATGCGTACCATGGAAGGACCCTCCCTCTTTCTGTGTTGAGGTCAGCGCTCTGTCTGGACTATAGCTCTGTCTGACGTTCGGCCATCTGCTGGTCGAAATGCTGGTTGATCTGGTCGGTAAAATCCTGGGCGGCGTTGTAGCCCATCTTTTTGTGCCGGTTGTTCATGGCGGCCACCTCGATGATGATGGCCAGGTTCCGGCCGGGCTTCACCGGGATGGTGAGCGTGGGCAGCTCCACGTCCAGGATGGAGGTGTACATATTCTCCAGCCCCAGCCGGTCGTAGAGCATCCCCTCCTTCCACTGCTCCAGGTTGATGATGAGGTTGATCTCCTGGCTCTCCTTGACGGCGGCCATACCGAACAGGCGGCGCACGTCGATGACGCCGATGCCCCGCAGCTCCACATAGTACCGGATCAGTTCCGGAGCCATGCCGATGAGGGAGTTTGGCCCTACCCGGTGGATCTCCACGGCGTCGTCGGCGATGAGCCGGTGGCCCCGCTTGATGAGCTCCACGGCGGTCTCGCTCTTGCCCACGCCGCTCTCTCCCAGCAGCAGCACCCCCTCGCCGTAGATCTCCACCAGCACCCCGTGACGGGTGATCTGCGGGGAGAGATAGCGGTTGAGGGAGGTGATGAGCAGGTTCTGAATGACGGCGGTATCCTGGCCGGTGCGCAGCAGCGTCCGGTCGTACTTCTTCGCCGCCGCCAGACATTCGGGAAAGACCTCCAGGTTTCGGGCGATGATGACGGCGGGCAGAGGCCGGGAGAACAGGTCGTCAAAGCGCTGCTGCCGCTCCTCCGGGGAGAGCTTGGTGAGATACGTCCACTCCACCATGCCCAGCAGTTGGATACGCTCGATGTCAAAATAATCGTAAAAGCCCACCAGCTGAAGGCCGGGGCGGTTGATGCTGGCCTTGCAGATGTGGATCTTCTCATAGCCCTCGCAGCTGTGGATCACCTCCAGGTTGAACTCCTTGATAATGGCTCCCAGCTCTACGAAATGGCCTCCGTACATAGGCGAGACCTCCTGTCTCCTTCGGTATCGCCCCGCAAATGCGTTCAACGGCTGTCTTGCGCCAGCCGCCTTTGCCGATTTGTGTGGTGATGTCGTTCTTTTGTGATGACTTTAGTATAACGGTTTTTGGAGCGATTGGCAACGGTTTCTTGCAGGTCGGGCGGAAAAAAGGGCGGGCGGCGTGGGAAACGCCAAAAATCAGAAAAATGCAAAATAGGGGTTGATTTTCCCGGACGCCTCTGATAAAATAATCAATGCTGTTTTCAGAGATTTTTCAAGCGAGGAGGTTTGCATAATGGCTAAATGCGACTTTTGCGGCAAGGGCGTAACCTTCGGCATTCAGGTTTCCCACTCCCACCGTCGTTCCAATCGCCCCTGGAAGCCGAACGTGAAGCGCGTCAAGGCGATCGTGAATGGCACCCCCACTCACGTCTACGTCTGCACAAGATGCCTCCGTTCCGGTAAAGTTGAGCGCGCCTGATGGCGTGCGGATGAAGCCCCTCTGCACAGGACAGGCAGAGGGGCTTATTTTGTGAAAATGACAGGTTGCGCTCTCAAAACGACAGATTGCGCTGAAATTGTGGAAAAGAGCGGGATTTGTGCTATGCTGTAATTGCAGAGTCCAAAACGCCTGGACAGGGCGCGTTCGGTGCGACTGCAAATGCTGGTTCTCCTCCGTTGCTTCCCTAAGCGGTATTAGAACAGGCAGAGAGACGTCCCGTCGCGGGACGTCTTTTTTGTACCCCCTCACAGGCCCAACCGGTACAGCAGCAGGGCGCATAACGCCGAACAGAGCAGGACGGCCGTCACATACAGGGCCGATCTCCATTTGGAAGAAATAGCAACACCACCTTCCGGAATAGTTTACTGCAAATTGCGGTAAAAGTAAATACTGCAATTTGCAGTTCCCTATAATTGGAGGCAAAACGGGAGACAGCTCTCCCGGACGGAGCGGGTGATGATATGTATCCGAGAATTCGGGATCTGCGGGAGGACGCAGACCTGACGCAGCGGGAGATGGCGAAGCTACTCCACTGCTCTCAGCAGGTATACAGCAACTATGAGCTGGGCCAGAGGGACATCCCCACGGCGGTACTCATCGCTCTGGCGGATTACTATGGCACCACGGTGGATTACCTCCTGGGCCGTATCGACCAGCGGGGAATACCGACGGCCTTCCGAGAACGTTAAAAAATTGTCAATCTTTACCGTTGTCTGTGCCCGGCAATTGCTTTTGCATCTGCCGGGCACAGTGTGTTTGAAAGAATATATCGAAAGGAGAGTGGAGTCCTTCGTTCTTTGCAGCTTTAGTATATCAAAAGCCAGAGTCGAAGGCTTGAAAAAACTGCGACAGATTTGCAAACGTTTTGTGAACATCGTTTCGAAAAGAAAGAAAGCGCGGGACGGCATGGCGGATATCACCTTTCACGGCCCTGAGGGGATACGGTCCCGGCCAGAGAGGCCCGGTCCAGGACATAGACCCGCCCGTAAGCGCACCTCACCCAGCCGCTGCGTTCAAATTCCTTCAGCACCTGGCTCACCGTTGGCCGGGCCAGGCCGAGACACATGGCGATCTCCTCGTGGGTGTACGGCAGACACTGGCCGGAGATCTCCTTGTCCGGGTTATCCGCGCCGGTCTCTGTCAGCAGAAAAGAGGCGATTCGCTGGCGACGATCCATGAAGCGGAAGGAGTGGAGGGAGTAGGAGAGGTGATTCATGGTCCCGGAGCAGTGCTGCAGCAGCTTGGTCAGAATGGCCGGATTCTGGCACAGACAGGGGATCAGCTGGGCGATGGTGCAGCAAATCAGGTCGACGTCTGTGACGGCTGTGACAGTGGTGGGCCGCAGGCTTCTGCTCAAAAAGGAGGACTCCCCGAAAAGCCGCCCCTTTTCCACGATCTCCAGCGTCAGCTCGTCCCCCTCCGGCGTGGCGAGCATAATGCGCACCCGCCCGTTCCGAATGAAGCAAAGGGTGTTGGCCGCGTCGCCTTCCAGATAAATGACCTCATTCCGGGCATAGCGGCGCAGATATCCCGACCGGGAGATAACGTCCATCTCATCGCTTGAAAATTTGATCTCCATTCCGACGCCTCCAAATGTCATCTGCATTATATTTAAAATAGCACAGCCGGGTCTATAATGCAACCGTATCTTTGGGAGGTGCTCATATGAAAATTGTAGCATTACAATAGATGTGAGACCAGAGGATAGAAAAAGGCGATTGAGTTT
>JAJPXB010000024.1 GCA_021205695.1 Clostridiales bacterium | reverse complement strand
TTACGAATAAACTTTTTCCCTTTTCTCAGTCTCACATCATTGACAAATGGACAATTTCTGCAATTTCTTCTCCAAAATGTGCAGTATACCGCCGTAAACAGTGGGAAACACAATATCTTGTGGTCGCTGAACGGCTCTCTTCTCCGCAAAGGGAGGGCCGCCAAAAGACCGGGCGGTGAAAGCGCTATTTTTATACAATGTATAGACGCTTTCCACTTGAAGAAAAAAGCTTTTTATGGTATAATGAAACTGCTGATTATGGGCATTTTGACCCGTTATTTTTATTTTGGCTCATTTTTTCGTTTCGGCGGGAGGGGGTTCCCGCCGTATTCCAAAACCGGGATGGGAGGTTTTTTCACCGTTATGAATTCCGCCGCCGAAATCTGGCCCAGCGTCTTAACTTTATTGCAGCAGGAGCTGACTCCCACCGCCGTCAGCACCTGGTTCGACGATGCAGAGGCTGTGGAGCTGAAGGAAAACCAGCTCGTCATCTGCGTCCCCACTCAGTTCAAAAAGGACATCATCGTCTCCCGTTACCTCCCCGCTCTGAAAAAGGTGCTCTACGACCTGTTCGCCGCCGAGATGGATGTGACCGTCCTCACCGGCGAGGAGGCAGATCAATACCGTACCTCCAGTCAGCCCCACAATGAGAACGTGCTCATGGGCAAGGAGGAGTTCACCTTTGAACACTTTGTGGTGGGTTCCTCCAACCGGTTTGCCTACAACGCCGCCCTGAACGTGGCGGAAAACCCCGGCAAGAGCTACAACCCCCTGTTCATCTATGGGGAGTCCGGCCTGGGCAAGACCCATCTCCTCTATGCCATTTATCACACCATCCATCAGGATCACCCGGAGTACAACATCACCTTCATCAAGGGAGACGAGTTCACCAACGAGCTCCAGGAGGCCATCCGGACCAAGAGCACCGACGCCTTCCGCCAGAAGTACCGGGACAAGGATCTGCTGCTGGTGGACGATGTGCAGTTCATCGCCGGCAAGGAGCAGACCCAGGAGGAGTTCTTCAACACCTTCAACAACCTGTATGAGGCAGGACATCAGATCGTCCTGACCTCCGACCGTCCCCCCTCTGAGATGGCCCGACTGGAAAACCGCCTCCAGACCCGCTTCGAGTGGGGATTGCTGGCGGATATCCAGCCCCCCGACTATGAGACCCGGTGCGCTATCATCAAAAACAAGGCCATCATGCTGGGGCTGGATCTTCCCAACGACCTGCTGGAGTACATCGCTCAGAACATTACCTCCAACGTCCGACAGCTGGAGGGCACCATCAAGCGCCTGCTGGCTTACCGCGATCTCATGGGACAGGACATCAACGACGAAAACACCTCCAGAGCAATCCAGGCCCTGATCCACGCCCGGGACGAATACGTCCCCTCTCCGGATCTCATCATCGAGGAGACGGCAAAATACTACTCCATGGATCCCAGCGCCATCAAGGGCAGCTCCCGAATGAAAGACATCGTCCTGGCCCGGCAGGTGTCCATCTATCTCATCCGCTCCATCACCAACCTCTCCCTCCCGGAGATCGGCAAGGTATTTGGACAGCACCACTCCACCATAATGCACTCTCTGGAAAAGGTGGAGAAGATGATGAAGGAGGACAGAGAGCTCTCCGAGATCATCCGGGACATCAAAAGCAACATCAACAGCCGGGCCTATTGATCGAAAACGACTTTTTTCCACAGAATCCACAGACTTTTTCCGTCTGTTGATTTTGTCTGTGTGGAAAACCCGACCCTTTCCCTTTTAATCTGCGGATAACCAGCTCCCTTTTCCGCAGTCTGATTCTGACAAATTTTTCTGTCGGGCACAGCATTTTTCCCGGTTTTCCACAATTTTCCGCTCTCTACTACTACTACTATTTTAATTATCCTGCTTTCTCTTTAGGAACGGAGGTATTCATGAAAATTTCCTGTGAAAAGGCGCTTCTGATGAACGCCATTAATCTCTCCTCCCGCACTGTCGCCCCCAAGAGCTCCATTCCTGCCCTGGAAGGCCTGCTGCTGGAGACGAAGGGGAACCAGATTCAGATCACCGGCTACGACCTGAAAACCGGTATCCGTTCCACCCTCCCCGCAGAGATACGGGAGGAGGGCTCTCTGGTTCTCTCCTCCCGTCTGTTCGGAGAGATCATCCGCCGGATGCCGGACGATGTGGTGGTCATCTCCACCCAGGGCTACACCGTCAACCTGAAATGCGGCATGAGCGAGTTCAACATTCAGGGCATCGACGCCTCGGAGTACCCGGATCTGCCCACAGTGGACTATATGAACTCCTTCCAGATCAAGCAGAGCGCCCTCCGGGATATGATCGAGCGCACGAGCTTCGCCATCTCTCAGAGCGACGCCAGACCTGTCCACACCGGCTCCCTTTTCGATGTGGAAAAGGACGAGGAGGGCTATCGTCTGACCATGGTGGCGGTGGACGGCTACCGTCTGGCCCTTCGCCGGGAGCGGCTGGGCCAGGTATCCGCCAGAGAAGATTTTAAATTTGTCGTCCCGGGAGCAGCCCTGAAGGAGGTTCAGCGCATCGCCAGCGACGACGAGAAGGAGATCCAGGTGGTGCTGGGAGAGCGTCACGTCATGTTCAAGACGGAGGAGGTCACCCTGGTGACCCGCCGGCTGGAGGGTGAATTCCTGAATTACAGGCAGGCCATCCCCACAAACTCTACCATTACCGTCACGGTGGATACCCGCCGCCTGATAGAATCCATCGACCGCTGCTCCCTCATCATCAGCGAGCAGCAGAAAAGCCCGCTCCGCTGCGTCTTTGAGGACGGGATCATCCGCATCCGCACCTCCACCGCCCTGGGCAACGCCTACGACGAGTGTCCCTCCGACGGGGACGGAAAGGGACTGGAGATCGGCTTTAACAACCGCTATATGCTGGATGCATTAAAGGCTGTACCCACACCCTCCGTACACCTGGCGCTGAATACGCCGGTATCTCCCTGCGTCATCACCCGGGCCGAGGGGAGCGATATGCCGGAGGACGCCTTTACCTATATGGTGCTGCCCGTCCGGCTCAAGGCCGGGGTATAACGGGCGGAGGAGAGAACCATGGAGCAGAAGAGTCATATCACCACGGAATTTATCCGTCTGGACAGCCTGCTGAAATTTGAGGGTCTGGCAGAGACAGGGGGAGAGGCCAAAATCCTTATTCAGGAGGGTCAGGTCTTGGTCAACGGCCAGGTCTGTACCATGCGGGGGAAGAAGATCCGTCCCGGCGACCGTGTGCAGCTGGGAGACGCTGCCCTGCTGGTGGAATGATCGTCCATCATCTGAGCCTGGAGGGATTCCGCAACTATGAGAGCCTGTCCTGTGCCTTCGACCCGGGCATCAATGTGATCGTAGGGGAGAACGCCCAGGGAAAGACCAACCTGGTGGAGGCTATCCGCTATTTTTCCGCCTGCCGCAGTCACCGGGCCAGAACTGACCGGGAGCTGATCTCCTTTGGGCGGGATTCTGCCCGGATGGAGCTGGAGCTGGAGAGCAGGAACCGGGAGTTTCGGCTGGAGGCCCTTCTCCGGACAGGCCAGCGGCGCAGTCTCCGCTCCAACGGAGTAAGGCTGAAAACGGCAGCGGAGCTGACCGGTATCCTGAACACCGTTCTGTTCTGTCCCGAGGATCTGTCCCTCATCAAATCCGGAGCGGCGGAGCGGCGTCGGTTTCTGGACGACGCCATCAGCCAGCTGCGGCCCCGGTATGCACAGGCAGCTTCCGTCTATCGCAGGCTCCAGGAGCAAAAGACCCGTATCCTGCGGGACTTCCAGGAGGATCGATCTGTGGTGGACACCCTGGAGACCTACAGTATTCAGATGTGCCAGGTAGGCGCCCAGATCATCCATTACCGGGCCTATTATATGGAGAAGTTGAATCGTTTTGCGCCGGAGATCCACCGAGAGTTCTCCGGCGGCCGGGAGGAGCTGGGGCTTCGCTATCGGACGGTGAGCAGCGTGACCGACCCTCTGGGGCCGACATCTCAAATTTATAACCAGCTTTTGGAGCATATGCAGGCCCACAGGCGGGCAGAATGGGAGAGCAGAAGCTGTCTCTCCGGCCCACACAAGGACGACATCGAGGTGACAGTCAACGACGTCTCCGCCCGGACCTACGGCAGTCAGGGACAGACCCGAACGGCGGCCCTCTCTCTCAAGCTGGCGGAGCGGGAGATCAGCCGGGAAGACCGGGAGGAGTATCCCGTGTTGCTGTTGGACGACGTGCTCTCCGAGCTGGACGCCCGACGCCAGGAGTTTGTCCTGAACCACATCTCCGGCGGGCAGGTGTTCATCACCTGCTGCGAGGAGGAGAAGCAGGGGAGCCTGCGGGCCGGACAGGTTTTGCGGGTGGAAAACGGACGCATCGTGTGAGAGGAGAGCGCCATGTATCTGCATCTGGGACAGTCCACCGTCATCGACGACAGGGACATCATCGGCATCTTTGACCTGGATATCACCAGCCAGAGCTTTCGGACCCGACAGTTTTTAAATCGGGCGGAGCAGGCGGGTCAGGTGATTTACACCAATCGAAACGAGATACCGAAGAGTTTTCTCCTTTGTGCAGGGCAAAAGCAGGTGGAACAGAGAGTGTATATTACTACCCTTAACAGTAACACTCTGGCCCGGCGTGCGGAGAACAGCCGGACTGTGATGGAATAAGGAGAACAATAAATGCCAGAAATCGCTGTAAATACCTCAAATCAGGTGGCTCTTGGAAGAGAGGAACGATTGGCCTGGATGGACGTGGCCAAGGGGATTGGCATTTTTCTGGTAGTATATGCTCATGCCAACAGCCCCTATTTTGAATATATTTATTTGTTTCATATGCCGCTTTTCTTCTTTCTCTCAGGGTTTTTATATAACTCAAAGGGCAGCTTTTGGAGCTTTCTGATCAAAAAAATCAAGTCCCTGTATATCCCATTTGTGGGATGGAACATCATTGTCATTGTTATTCGCCTGATTCCCAGATTTTTCAGGGGAGAAATGACGGGGCAGCTGATTCTGTATTATCTGAAAAGGTTCGGAAAAATTTTACTGACCATCGACTGGGAGGGCGATTACCTGGGCGCAAGCTGGTTTCTGGGTGCGCTGTTTCTTGTCTCCCTGGTCTATAGATTGCTGGATTGCTGTGTCAGAGAGGGAAAATATAAGAGAAGCTTTATTACCCTGTTCTTTATCACCGCCGGTTTGGCGTCGTTCTACCTGGAACTGCCGTATAGGCTAAACCGGACAATTATACTTGGAATGTTTTATGCAGTGGGATGTGCTATCCGCATCCATTGGAAGGAGTTGGAATCGTGCTTTTGCCTGGTTGGCGCCGGGGCTTCATTTATCTTGTTGGTTTGGATCGGAACAACGACCAGAGTCAATATGGGTGCAAATGAGTATAACAATGTGTTGCTATTTCTTCTGGCCGCCTGTCTGGGTACTTATCTCACCGTCTGTGTGTCGGAGATGGTCTGTAATCTGTCTCATCCGTTGGCACAAAGAATAGAGCGACTGTTAGCCTGGTGGGGAAGAAGAAGCGTGGACATTCTGCTATGGCAGTTTGTCATGTTCCGCCTGGTGGCGGCTTTCCAGTTCTGGTTGGAAGGAGAGCCAATTTCCAACGCCTTTTCTACTAGTATATACGTGACCGATGGCCTGTGGTGGTTGGCGTACACAGTAGTGGGTGTATTTGTCCCTCTGGCCTGGGGTTGGTTGCTGAGGCAGGGCATTTGGGGAAAAGCGCTGAAAAAGCTTTGTCTGATCAGATAGCATAGATCAGAATTGTTGGTAGCAAAAGAAAAAATGGATATATGGATATGAGGTTTATTTATGGCAGAAGAATTGATGGAAAAGGGCACGGCGGTATCCGCCGACAATGATTATAACGCCTCAGAAATACAGGTTCTGGAGGGGCTGGAGGCTGTTCGGAAGCGTCCGGGCATGTACATCGGCTCCACCTCCTCCTCCGGTCTGCATCATCTGGTTTACGAGATTGTGGACAACTCCATTGACGAGGCCCTGGCGGGCTATTGCTCCGAGATCCAGGTCTATATCGACGAGGGAGATATCATCACCGTCACCGACAACGGCCGGGGCATCCCGGTAGATGTCCAGGCTCAGACGGGCAAGCCCGCTCTGGAGGTGGTGTTCACCATCCTCCACGCCGGCGGCAAATTCGGCGGCGGGGGCTATAAGGTATCCGGTGGTCTCCACGGCGTGGGGGCCAGCGTGGTCAACGCCCTGTCCGAATGGCTCACCGTTCAGGTACACAAGGGCGGGCAGATCTACGAGATGAGATTTTCCCGGGGCAAGGTGACGCAGCCCATGACCGTGGTGGGAGAGACCGACCGCACCGGCACCACCGTCTCCTTCCGGCCGGACCCGGAGATGTTTGAGGACACGGTTTACGACTATGAGATCCTCCATAAGCGGCTCCAGGAGCAGGCGTTTTTGAACGGCGGCCTTCGCATCATTGTGGAGGATCGCCGGGCGGGAAAAGAGCAGCGGGACGAGATGTGCTACGAGGGGGGCATCCGCTCCTTCGTGGAATATATCAACGAGAACAAGGCCCCTATCCACCCGGAGGTCATCTATATGGCCGGGGAACAGGACGACGCCATGGCGGAGATCGCCCTCCAGTACACCGACAGCTATAACGAGGTCATCGTCTCCTTTGCCAACAATATACACACCCCGGAGGGCGGTATGCATGAGACTGGCTTTAAGACAGCCCTCACCACCGTTCTCAACAACTATGGAAAGCAGAAAAAGCTGCTCAAGGACGACGAGAAGGTCTCCGGCGACGACTGCCGGGAGGGTCTGACCTGCGTTATATCCGTCAAGCTCACCGACGCCCAGTTCGAGGGCCAGACCAAGGCCAAGCTGGGCAACAGCGAGATAAGGACGCTGGTGAACAATATCGTCTCTGATCGGCTGGAGGTATTCCTGGAAGAAAATCCCACTGTAGGTAAGGCCATTCTGGACAAGGCCATGACCGCCGCCCGGGCCAGAGAGGCCGCCCGGAAGGCCAGGGAGTCTGTCCGCAGAAAGACCGGTCTGGACTCCGGCCAGATGCCGGATAAGCTCCAGGACTGCAACGAGCGGGACCCGGCCCTGTGTGAGATTTATATCGTGGAGGGCGACTCCGCCGCAGGCTCCGCCATCCAGGGACGGGACAGCCGGTTCCAGGCCATCCTCTCCATGTGGGGCAAGATGCTCAACGTGGAAAAGGCACGGGCGGATAAGATTTACGGCAACGACAAGCTGTACCCCCTGGTGCTGGGCCTGGGGGCAGGTATTGGAGACGAGTTCAACATCGACCGTCTGCGCTATCACAAGATCATTATTATGGCGGATGCCGATGTGGACGGCAGCCACATCCGCACCCTGCTGCTCACCTTCTTTTTCCGGTATATGCGCCCTCTCATCGAAAAGGGATATGTCTACTCCGCTGTGCCGCCCTTGTACAAGCTGACCCGGGGCAAGACGACACGGGTAGCCTACTCCGACGAGGAGCGGGACCGTATCTCTGCCGAGATGCGGGCCAGCAACCCCAACGCCAAGATCGACATCAGCCGGTTCAAAGGCCTGGGCGAGATGGACCCACATGAGCTGTGGGAGACTACCATGGATCCGGAGCGGCGCTCTCTGCGGCGGATCACCCTCGACGACGCCGTGGCCGCCGACCACGTCTTTACCGTTCTTATGGGGGAGGAAGTGGAGCCCCGGAAGGCGTGGATCGAGAAAAACGCCCAGTATGCGGTGAATCTGGATTTCTGAATGGAGAAAAGATATGGGACACAACAGAGACTATAAACCGGAGGATATCGCATTCCCCAACCAGGTCATCACCAACTCCGAGCTGGTGGGGGAGATGGAGAAGAGCTATATTGAATACGCCATGAGCGTCATTGTGGGCCGGGCGCTCCCCGATGTGCGGGACGGTCTGAAGCCCGTTCATCGCCGCATCCTCTACACCATGCACGAGGGCGGCCTGACCTACGACAAGCCCTTTAAGAAGTCCGCCACCTGTGTGGGCGATGTGCTGGGTCACTATCATCCCCACGGAGACGCCTCGGTCTACGACGCAATGGTTCGTCTGGCACAGGATTTCTCCATGCGCTATCCCCTGGTGGACGGACACGGAAACTTCGGCTCTGTGGACGGCGACCCTCCGGCGGCCTATCGTTACACTGAGGCCAGACTGGCAAAGATATCCGCAGAAATGCTCCGGGACATCGACAAGGAGACTGTGGACTGGGACCCTAACTTTGACGAGAGCCGGAAGGAACCCCGGGTGCTGCCCAGCCGGTTCCCCAATCTGCTGGTCAACGGCTCCTCCGGTATCGCCGTGGGTATGGCCACCAATATCCCGCCCCACAATCTGCGAGAGGTCATCAATGCGGTGATCTGCGTGCTGGACAACCCCAACGCCACCCTGGCCGATCTGATGGAGCACATCAAAGGCCCCGACTTCCCCACCCGTGGCATCATTATGGGCCGTGCGGGCATCCGGGCGGCCTATGCCACCGGTCGGGGCCGGGTGACCATCCGGGCCAGGACAGAGTTTGAGGAGTTCGGGGCAGGTCGGACCCGCATTGTCGTCACCGAGCTGCCCTATCAGGTAAACAAGCGGCAGCTGATCAAAAACATCGCCGAGCAGGTGAAGGACAAGCGGCTTCAGGGCATCTCCGACCTCCGGGACGAGACGGACCGGAACGGCATGCGCATCGTCATCGAGCTGAAAAAGGACGCCAATGGACAGGTGGTGCTCAACAACCTGTTCAAGCAGACCGCTCTGCAGAGCAACTTCTCCATCATCATGCTGGCCCTGGTAGACAACCAGAAGCAGCCCAAGATCCTCTCCCTCCGGCACATTCTGGACGAGTACATTGCCTTCCAGGAGGAGATCATTCTCCGGCGCACCAAATACGACCTGCGCAAGGCCAGGGAGCGGGCCCATCTGCTGGAGGGCCTGCTCATCGCCCAGGACAACATCGACGAGGTCATCAAAATCATCCGGCAGTCCTACGATAACGCCAGGGAGAACCTGATGGCCCGGTTCGGCCTGGATGAAATCCAGGCGCAGGCCATCTGCGATATGCGGCTTATCGCCCTCCAGGGCCTGAACCGGGAAAAGCTGGAGCAGGAATACAAGGAGCTGGAGGAGAAGATCGCCTATTACCTCCGCCTGCTGGAGGACGAGGCGCTGCTGCGTCAGACCCTGAAGGAAGAGCTGACTGAAATTCGGGACAAGTATGGCGACGACCGTATCACGGAGATTCAGGAGGTGGAGGATGAGATCGACGTGGAGGATCTCATCCAGGAGGAGGAGTGCGTCTTCACGCTCTCTCATGCGGGCTATATCAAGCGCACCCCTGTATCCGCCTACCGGGCCCAAAAGCGGGGCGGAAAGGGGGTCAACGCCCAGTCTCTCCGGGAGGAGGACTTTGTGGAGACGCTGTTCACCTGCTCCACCCATGACTATATCCTGTTCTTCACCAACATCGGAAAGGTACACCGGAGAAAGGGATATCAGATCCCGGAGGCCGGAAGGACGGCCCGGGGAACGAATCTGGTGAATATCCTGCCTCTGGAGCCGGGGGAGAAGGTCACGACCATGATCCACTGCCGGGCGTTTTTGGAGGATGCCTATCTGATGCTGGTCACCCGAAAGGGGACGGTGAAGCGCATCAGCCTGGCGGGCATCAACACCTCCCGAAAGGCGGGCATTCGGGCGCTCACTCTGGAGGAGGGGGACAGCCTCATCGCCGTCCGCTTTACTCTGGCGGAGGACAGCGTCATTTTGGCCACCCACGACGGCATGGCGATCCGGTTTGCCGTGGAAGATGTCCGGTGTATGGGACGGGACGCCGTGGGTGTTCGGGGCATCCGTCTCCGGGAGGGAGACTATGTGGTAGGCGCAGAGATCGCAAGCCATGGGGAAGCCCTTCTGACCATCACGGAAAACGGCTATGGCAAACGCACCATGGTGGAGGAGTACACCCTCCAGGGCCGGGGCGGCCAGGGCATGAAAAACTATAATATCACCCCCAAGACGGGAAGGGTGGCCGCCACCGCTATCGTCAAGCCAAAAGACGACATTCTCATGATCTCGGACGACGGGACGATCATTCGTACCAGCGCCGGAGAGGTCAGCGTCTACTCCCGGGTGACGCAGGGGGTGCGGATGATGTCTCTGGACGAGGGAGTCAAGCTGATCTCCCTGGCCAAGACGAGAATGTACGAGATGGAGGAGGAGCAGTCGCCGGAGGAGAACGACGGCGACGAGGCCCCCGGGGAAGAATGATCGCAGACAGACAGGGGGCGGATGGCTCGCATCCGCCCCTTATTTGTAATTCGTAAGGAGAAAAAGCATGAAGACCGTGACGCTGTACACCGACGGCGCCTGCTCCGGAAATCCCGGGCCGGGGGGCTGGGCGGCGATCCTGCTCTACGGGGAATATCAAAAAGAGATGTCCGGGGGAGAGCGAAGCACCACCAACAACCGGATGGAGCTCACCGGGGTCATCCGTGGCCTGGAGGCGCTGAACCAGCCCTGTGTGGTGGAGCTGTACTCTGACTCCAAATATGTCATCGACGCCCTGGAGAAGGGCTGGGCAAAAAGCTGGCAGCGCCGGGGCTGGATAAAGGGCGATAAGCAGCCCGCCCTGAATCCTGACCTGTGGGAGCGGCTGCTGGAGCTGTGCGACTATCACCAGGTCAATCTCCACTGGGTCAAGGGCCACGCCAGCAATCCGTACAACAACCGCTGTGACGAGCTGGCGGTGGCGGAGTGGAAAAGACTGAAATAGAAAAAAATGCAGAGAGGGGGGAGCCGTGTTGCGCCGGAGAAAAACGATCAGACTGTCCCGGACACAGACGATCATGGTGGGCTTTCTGGCGGTCATTCTGGCGGGGGCCTGCCTGCTGATGCTCCCCTTCGCCACCCGGGAGGGGCAGGAGACTACCCTTTTGGGCGCGCTGTTCACCTCCGTCTCCGCCTCCTGTGTGACCGGACTGGTGGTCTACGACACCTGGACCCACTGGACCCTGTTCGGTCAGCTGGTACTGCTGACTGAGATACAGATCGGCGGACTGGGCTTCATTACCATCGGCACCTTCGCCATGACCCTGTTGCGAAAGCGGATCGGGCTCGAGGGACGGGAGATGATTCGGGAGAGTCTGAACACCCTACAGCTCCGGGGGAGCGTCAAGCTGGTGCGGCGCATCGTCCGGGGGACGCTGCTGTTCGAGGGAGTGGGGGCCGCGCTGCTCTCCATCCGATTTGTGCCGGAGCTGGGGCTGGTCCGGGGGGTCTATTACGGCATCTTTCACGCCGTCTCCGCCTTCTGTAACGCCGGCTTCGACCTGATGGGATATCAGGGGGAATACTCCTCCTTCACCAATTACGCCGCAGACCCGCTGGTCAATCTGGTGCTCATGGCTCTGATCCTCGTCGGCGGCATCGGATTTCTGGTGTGGGAGGATCTGCTGGAGCACCGGTGGCACTGGAGAAAGTACCGGTTACAGACCAAGATCGTCCTGACCATGACGGCGGCGCTGACCGTCGGGGGAACGCTGCTCTTTCTGATCAGCGAGAGTGACGGACTTTTTGCCGGAATGACTGCCGGAGAGCGGTTCTGGGCGGCGCTGTTTTCCGCTGTGACCCCACGGACCGCCGGATTCAACACGGTGGATACGGCGGCCCTGTCCAGCGGGGGAAAGATATTGACCATATGTCTCATGTTCATCGGCGGCAGCCCCGGCTCCACGGCGGGCGGTATCAAGACCACCACGGCGGTGGTCATCGCCCTCTACATCCGGTCGTACCTGACCCGCCAGGAGGACTGCGTTATCTTTCACCGCAGGCTGAACCGGGACGCCATCCGGCGGGCCAGCGTGGTGGTGTTCATCAACTTCTCCCTGGCCCTGGCCGCCATTCTGGTGCTGCTCATCGGACAGGACCTGCCCCTGGCGGACGTGCTGTTCGAGGCGTTTTCCGCCATCGGTACAGTGGGGATGTCTACCGGCGTCACCAGAGCGCTGAGCGGTCTGTCCCAGGTGGTCATTATGCTGCTCATGTTCCTGGGCAGAGTGGGCAGTCTGTCCTTCGCCATGTCCTTTACGGAGCGGCGGCAGAGGGGCGAGGTGCGCTGGCCGGAGGATGAAATTACCGTAGGATAACATGATATAAAGGAGGCAGATGCGGAGATGAAGTCTTTTCTCATCATCGGAGCGGGGGATTTCGGCCACTATCTGTGCCGGGATCTGGCCGAAATGAAAAACGAGATACTGATCGTGGACAGGGACGAGATGGCCCTGGAGGATCTGGTGGACGTGGCCACCAGCACTCTGATCGCCGACTGTACCCGGGAGAGCGTGCTGCGGCGGTTGGGGGTCGCCAACTTTGACATCTGCTTCGTGTGCATCGGCGGGAATTTCCAGAGCAACCTGGAGATCACCAGCCTTCTGAAGGACCTGGGGGCGAAGTATGTGGTCAGCCAGGCCAGCAACGAGGTGCACATCAAGTTCCTCCTCCGCAACGGCGCGGACGAGATCATCCACCCTCACAAGGACTCCGCCATGCGGGCGGCGGTGAAGTACAACAGCGAGCACGTCTTTGACTACATGGACTTGAAGGACGGGTATTCCATCTATGAGATCACCCCCCTGCCGGAGTGGACGGACAGGAGCATCCTGGCCTCCGACATCCGGGCCAGATATGGGGTTTACATCATCGGCATCGTGGCCGCAGACGGGGAGACGAACTATATGCCCTCGCCCCAGACGGTCATCCATGGGGAGGATCATCTGCTGGTACTGGCCCATGAGGAGACGATTGAAAAGCTGCTGAAGAAGATGTGAGCGCTGCCAAAACAGGCAGCGAGCGAAAAAAAAGAAGGCGTGTCCCAAAGCGGGACGCGCCTTCTTGGTTATCAGAGGCAGTTTAACGAACGGACGAATCAGCCCAGCTCGGAGAAGTACTTGATGGTGCGGACCATCTGAGAGGTATAGGAGTTCTCGTTATCGTACCAGGAGACGACCTGTACCTGAGAGGTGCCGTTGTCCAGGTTGATGACCATGGTCTGGGTGGCGTCGAACAGGCTGCCGTAACGCATGCCGATGATGTCGGAGGAGACGATCTCGTCGGTGTTGTAGCCGAAGGACTCGGTGGCCTGAGACTTCATCTGAGCGTTGATCTCATCCTTGGTGGGAGCGCCCTCAACGATGGCGGTCAGGATGGTGGTGGAGCCGGTGGGGGTGGGGACACGCTGAGCAGCGCCGATCAGCTTGCCGTTCAGCTCAGGGATGACCAGGCCGATGGCCTTGGCAGCGCCGGTGCTGTTGGGCACGATGTTGCAGGCGGCGGCGCGGGAGCGGCGCAGGTCGCCCTTGCGCTGGGGGCCGTCCAGAGTCATCTGATCGCCGGTGTAGGCGTGGATGGTGCACATGATGCCGGACTTGATGGTCCAGCCGTCGTTCAGAGCCTTGGCCATGGGAGCCAGGCAGTTGGTGGTGCAGGAAGCGGCGGAGATGATGGTGTCCTCGGGCTTCAGGGTGTTGTGGTTGACATTGTAGACGATGGTGGGCAGATCGTTTCCGGCAGGAGCGGAGATGACGACCTTGCGGGCGCCGGCGTCGATGTGAGCCTGGGCCTTGGCCTTGCTGGTGTAGAAGCCGGTGCACTCCAGCACCACGTCAACACCCAGCTCGCCCCAGGGCAGCTCGGCGGCATTGGCCTTGGCATAGATGGTGATCTTCTTGCCATCGACCTCGATATAGTCCTCGCCGGCCTTGACGGTGTCTGCCAGAGCATACTTGCCCTGCGTGGAATCGTACTTCAGCAGATGAGCCAGCATCTTGGGGGAGGTCAGATCGTTGATGGCCACGACCTCGTAACCCTCAGCGCCAAACATCTGGCGGAAAGCCAGACGACCGATGCGGCCAAAACCGTTGATTGCAACTTTAACTGCCATTGTAAATTACCTCCTAAACAGGTTTCAAATGGTTTTACCTTACCTATTCTAATCCATCGTTCGGGATTTTACAAGGGGGATTGCGATAATTTTCACAAAAATTTCTCTTTTGGAAATGATAAATGAACCCGCGAGAGAGGAAAAAGGGGGCGAAAGCTATTTCGGAAGCCGCATCCGGTTGGTCCTCCCCAGCAGATAGTCCACGGACACCTTGTAGTAGTCGGCCAGCTGAATCAGGAGTTCCAGGGGGATGGTCTGATAGCCCCGTTCGTATCTGGAATAGACGGTCTGCTGGATCCCCAAAAGAGATGCGATCTGTGTCTGGGTCAGATCGTGATCCTCCCTCATATCTCTTAAACGCTGAAAATACATGGCATCGGCCTCGCAATAGAACCATCAGGTTCTATTGACAATACCATATTTTGAAGAAATAACAGTACTTATAGTACTTTGAAGTTCTAAAATATACTTTGGAGTATGGTGTAAGTGTAGAATGAATCAACTAAGGGGAAGGATATGGCTACGGGAGCAGCGGTCATATCGGTATGCTTCCCGGCTTGGAGAAGGACAGAAAAAACAGTTTGTAGCGGGAGGAAAAAATTGGAGAACCAACAAGAAAAAAGAAGAGAAGAAGAGAGCTGTGCAAGCAGCGGGCCTAAAGTTTCAGTTATTATGCCGGTTTTTAATGGTGAGCGCTATTTGAACGAATGTTTGGATAGCGTCCTGTCACAGACGCTTCTTGACATTGAATTGATTTGTGTAGATGACGGCTCCACCGATGGGACTTTTGGTATTTTAGCACAGAGAGCAGAAAAAGACAGACGAGTCCAAATAAAACATCAGGAAAATGCGGGACCAGGTCCCGCCCGAAACTGCGCTTTATCTATGGCAAGAGGGCAGTATATCGCCTTTATGGATGCAGATGATCTCTATCCGGAAGTGGATACACTGGAGCAGCTTTACCAGAGTGCAGTTTCCCATGAGGCAAAGATTGCTGGCGGGTATCGAATGGTATTCAAAAATGAAGAAACGCAGAATGAAGTGAATGATCCGGTTTATAAGATTTCTGAAGCCTTCCCTGAGGGAGGAATGATTTCATATTACCAGACGCAAACGGATTTTAATTATCAATGCTATATCTATGATCGTTGTTTTATTTTAGAAAATAATATTTTTTTCCCTGATTATCGACGATTTCAAGACCCTCCGTTTTTTGTCAGGGCAATGTGCACTGCTCGGATGTTTTATTTGCTACCTAAACCTACTTATCTGTACCGGTGGGGACATCAAACTATTCAGTGGACGGCCAGAAAAACGACAGATATGCTTCGGGGAAATATTGACGTTTTATTGTTGACCAAGGAATACCGGCTTTCGGAGCTTTACAGATCCTGTATAAATCGATTAGCTACTAGATATAAAGAGATTATTTTAAGTCAGCTTTCCCTGACAGAGACAGAAAGCTATCTTTTAACAGTCGCTCGCGTTTGCTTTTTCTGCAATAAAAAAAGAGGATCCCGGAAAGGCGGTGCAACTTAGGGATTTTTAATCCCTCAAAAAAATAACGGCGTAGCTTGGTATATAAATTAACCGGCTGCGCCGTTAATTCTTTCATGGGGAACATCAAATTCCCCGATGCAGTTCCATACGATGCGGATTTTGTGTACACGCTTGCCGTTGACCTTCTCCGCATTGTAAACGTAGATTTTCTCCACGAATTCACGGATAATCTCGGCTGTCAGTTCCTGAATATCGGAATACTTTCTGACGATGGACAGGAATGCGTCCACATTGGCGCTGTTTTCCTTCTCCGAGGCAATCAGTGATTTTAACTCCGCCACACGGCTTTCGAGCGTGTGCTGCTCCGCTTCGTAGGCAGCGTTCATCTTCATGAAACGCTCATCGGAAATCTTACCCTCGATGTTGTCCTCATAGAGACGCTGGATAATATCGTCCAGCTTGCGGATGCGTGTCTGCGACTGTTCCAGTTCCCGCTTGCTGTCACGCAAGCTCTTGTTCAGCTCATCCTGTGTCTTTTTCGTGACCATCTCTACGAACTCATCCTCATGCTCTGCAGCATAGGAGCAAATGTTTCGGATACCCGTCAGCAATGCTTCTTCCACAACCACATTTCGTATCTGGTGGGATGTGCATCCGCCCTTGACCTTGCGGTAGGTAGCACACACAAAATGCTCCTGCTCGTGCGTCCAGCCCCTGTGCCTGACTTGATAGAGCTTCGCTCCGCAGTCGGCGCAGAACAGCATTCCTGATAATATCGGCATCTCGCCCATCGGCGTGAGCCTGCGTCTGCCGTCTCGGATGCGCTGCACAATATCAAACGTCTCTTGGTCGATAATGGCAGGATGTGTGTTCTCGAATATCTGCCACTCGGACGGGTCGTTATGGAGAATCTTTTTCTGCTTGTAGGACTTTCGGTAGGTCTTGAAGTTGACCGTATGCCCCAGATACTCCTGCCTCGTGAGCATATGAGAAATAGTGCTTTTTTCCCATGTGTAGTCACCTGCATGGATTCTATTATCAGGCGGATTTAATCCATGCTCTTTGGCGTGCGCTGTAGGGTTCATGATGTGCCTTTCTGTCAGCACTCTTGCTATCTGCGACACTCCGTAGCCCTGTACACACAGCCGGAAGGCTTCACGCACCACCTCGGCGGCTTCTTCATCCACCACCCAGCGTGTTTTGTCCTCCGGGTCTTTCACATAGCCATAAGGCGGGTTCGTGCAGAGCGGTTTTCCAGACTGCCCCTTTGCCTTAAACACTGCCCGTATTTTACGGCTTGTGTCCTTGGCATAAAATTCATTGAAAATATTAATTATCGGGGTCATGTCATTTTCCATACCGCTCTCGCTGTCCACGCCGTTGTTGATGGCAATGAAGCGGACGTCCGCATTTGGAAATACCATCTTCCGTGTACATTCCGACTTTCAGGTAGTCACGACCGAGGCGGCTCATGTCCTTCACGATAATCGTGCCAACCTTGCCCTCATCAACCAGCCCCATCAGCCTTTGCCAGTCCGGTCTTTCAAACGTGGTGCCGCTGTAACCATCATCAACGAAATAACAAGTATTGGAAAAGTCATTGTCGTCAGCGTACTTCTGTAACATGGATTTTTGGTTCACAATAGAATTACTGTCCCCCTGCAATTCATCGTCCCTTGACAGGCGGCAGTACAGGGCTGTGATTCTATCGTCATTCGGCTGTCTGTTGTTCATAGTGTTCTCCTTTCCGACAGCCCTTAAGCGGTACTGTCATATTCCCGTACTGTCGCGCAAAAGTCAAGTCATTTCTCGTTAAGAAGCCTTGGATTTTATAAGGCTCTCGGCATCGGCAAGCATCAGCCGTTTCAGCTTCTCCGCAGCCGTTTCCTTTGCTTTGTCGCTGACGGCGTTCTCCACGATGCAGATGGTCTGTTCCTTGCGTATGGCTGTTATCCTGATTGGTTTCTCTTTCATAATCTCCCTCCTCCGTAGGGCGGGGTAAAATCCCTGAAAGTCTCCTGCGGAAAACCGGCGCCCCCTCAAACGCACAAAATCGCATAAGTTTTCAGGGGAATAGCCCAAGGGGAGGGGCGGCATAAATCGCAGACACCCTCCGCATGGAAACCGGCGGCCCCTGTCACGCAGGAAAAAAGCGAATTCAAAGGGGTAATAATCCCCGCCCGCTGACAATCGAAAATAATATAATAAAATGCGGTGCAGCACATTCTTTGAAAAAAGCCGGGAGCAGGAAAATTCAAACTCCCGGCTATGCCTTATTCGGAATCCGCTGTGTTCATCTGGATGGCTTTCACAGCCTCCCTGCGGATAAGTTTCCCGTCAAGAAACTCAAAGCCGAGGTAGCCGACCTGCCCAACTGCGGCGAACTTCTCCGAAAGCACACGGACGCTCAAGGGGCTTCTGGTAATGACCCAGTAGTAGCTGAAATCGCCGAAGACAACAGGTGTCGCTCCTGACTCCATATCCGGCATGAATTCAGAAATGACAACCTTCCTGCCGAGGATAGTATCATCACACTCCCGCCAGAGATAGTTGCCGTTATCGTCTTTCAGCGTCTTGATGTGCAGGGCGGTGGTATCGTTCATCATCCAGACCGCACGGCTGCGGTATTCCGGCTTCACTGAAAAATACAGGGTGATAACATCATCATAGGTAATGCTGTCCGTAGCCACAGCCGTCTCAGCGCCCTTGCCGGAGCAGAGGATGCCTGTGGGCATATCCTCACCCGTGCCGTTGATGAAAGCGTCAGTTTCTGCCCTGCCGAAGTTGCGTGCAAAGCGGGAAAGCAGATAGTCCTCAATGTCAAAGGCTGCATCGTGGATAAATTCCTCGCTCAGTTTTGTGAACGCCGCCAGCTTGTATCTGCCCACGGCAACGGTCTCAAAATCCCTGATGCCCTCGTAGATGGGAATATCCCCGCCCTCCGGCACAAACATCGCAAGGTCATCGGTGTACTTTGCGAAAATCTGGTAGCTGGTATCGTAGGCTGTCATGGTGGTGGCATACTGCCGAAACAGGCTCTCCTGTGTAAGCAGATTGTCAAACTTCGTGTTCGCCGCATCCGGCACATGGTAGCTGCCCAGCCCCGCAATGCGCCCGGCAAGGAGTTTGTCCTCCTGACGGATTCTGTTCCTCGCCGCATCCCAGAAATAGCGGTCATATTCGCCTGTATAAAATCTCTTATCGTTCATGTTGAAATCCTCCTTCATGTCTGTTGCAGTTCCTGCAAGTGAAAAGTGAAAGTGTACGGTCGGAGACGGCTGCGTCAACCGTCTCCATCTTCCTGCTGCACCGTGGGCAGAGGACATTGTAGGAAAGCGCCATACGGACGCTCTGGGGCTGCTTTGCATGAAGCCTGTAGCACTTCAATACCCTGCCATCCTTGCCCACGCTGTCCTCCTCAGTCAGGTAGAGCCTGCCTGCGTCATCACAGGAATAGGAATAAAATCCACGTGCAGGTACGAGCAAAGCACCGTCACGGTTCTTTCTGTTTAATGCGTAAACCATATCGCATCCTCCTATCAGCGGCGGTTGCAGGCTTTGCAGGTGTAAAGTCCCAGCGTGTGCGCATCAAGGCTCCTGCCGACCTGCTTCATATGTCCTCCGCAGCAAGGGCAGTGGATGTCATAAGCCAGCGCCATCTCGATGCTGTGGGGGTTCTTTGCGTGAAGCCGGTAGTTTTTCGTGCGTCCGCCCTTTGCGTCCACGGCGGTCTCGTCCGTGAGGTACAGCCTGCACATCTCATCGGCATACTCCTTGGAGTAATAGGTCTGGACAGGATGGAGCAGAGTGCCCTCGGTGTTTTGTTTGGTGAGTGAATAAATCATAGTGATCCTCCTTTAAAATTCGATGTTGGTTGTTTTCAGTTCCGGGTGCTTCATGAAAAATAAAGCGTCCCTGTTGTCATAGCCGTTACGGATAAGCTGCTCGGAATATCGGAACAGTTCATCCACGGCGCTGCCGATGTCTTCCTGCGCTACATTGCGCACAGTCTCCACAATCATGCAGCTGGGCGGCTTCTCGCCGTACCACAGGTAGAGCGTTGCGGTCTTTTCCTGCTTTGCGGTATGCACGCCGCTGACCTCGACATTGAATCCGTTTCCGAAGTCCCGGTACAAACATCGCTCAAAATCGATGG
Source organism: Clostridiales bacterium (assembly GCA_021205695.1). Taxonomy (GTDB): domain Bacteria; phylum Bacillota; class Clostridia; order Oscillospirales; family Oscillospiraceae; genus Onthomonas. The sequence continues at coordinate 9,729 of JAJPXB010000024.1, read as the reverse complement.
TGCGGATGCAGTAGCCGTCTCCAAGCTGTCTGCACAGTGACCGCAGTCTGTTATCACGGTTGCTCATGGTGGTTCACCTCCCCTCTGTGTGATTCTGGGTAGCAGTGGGTAGCAGTACGGGTAGCAGTTGTTTTGGGTACTGCTACCCCGAAAAAGCCAGTAATATCAACGGTTTCAGCTGTCTGGGTAGCAGGGGTAGCAGTAAAATCAACTTCATCCGTGATTTTCACAAAGTTCATACTCAATTCCCGGAATTGCTTCCTAACTTTCTTAAAATCGGCTAAGAAGTTAGAAGTGCTGCTACCTCTGCTACCCAATGCCCTGAAAACCTTGCGGCACAAGGGTTTTCGTGGGTAGCAGCAGTGAAAAAGCCTGCTACCCGTACTGCTACCTCTGCTACCCGTTTTATAGAAATTCGACGCCGTCATAACCGTACTCACGTGAAAACTGTTCTTTTGACTCCTGCGTCAGGGAATAATCCCGGTAGTAGGTGTTGCCCTTTACCCGTGTGGTTATCTCTGCATAGGGGTGTCCTAAGTATTCCTCCAGCCCTTCCCGGAATTCCTTTGCAGTTTTTGCGTAGCCGTTATTATTCTCACGGCACCACGCCTGATAGACACGGTAGATACGCCCCGTGGTGCAGTGGCGGTTTATCCTGCCGTCCGGCCAAGGGCACATACACTCGTTGAAGAAGCTGATGACGGTGTTGTTCTCCTCCATATAGATGTTCCGTGCGTTCGATACACTCTGCGGCTCGGAGAAGCGGTAGCCGTTTTTGATAACGGTCTGGAGCGCTGTGACCGCTTTGTAGACGATGCCGTCCCGCTCGGCGTACATCTTGTCGAGCAGCTGCTTGTCCTGTTTTTCCTTCGGTATCACATTCGGGCAGTCAACCACCATGATGCGGTCATACACCCACTTGCCATCGTCCCCGCCGAACTTCGGCAGTCGGTTCATACAGAACCAGAGCAGACCGCTGTAGGTAAATTCGAACGCCTGCTGTCCTTTGAACTCCGCATACAAGCTGTCCCCGCCTGTGAGTTTCTTGAAGGTCTTCAACTCGTCCACGGACAGGAAACTCATATCGGAGCTGCCTGCAAGCCTTGTGCCGTAAACAGCACCCGTGCCGAACCTCGCTTCGATTTCTTTCAGGTCGATGCCGATAAAGTTGCCCTTGCCGAGCAGTTTCTCCACGAGGCTCTTCAACTGGGATTTTCCTGTATCACCTTTGCCCACAAGGAACAGCGACTTCTTCATACGCCAGCCTTTGATGTTGGAGATGCACGCTCCGATAAACTCCAGCAGGAGCTGCTCCACGGCAGCGTTGCCGTTTGTGAGCGTGTGCATATAGGAATCAAACACAGGCGTGGGTGACGGCTTGCCCGTCCACTTGCAGGGTATCTGTATGGTAGACAGGACATTTGGCGTGTGGGGAATCATATTCAGTTCCGTGGCTGTCACATGGAGCAGCCCGTTCTGGAAATTGATAAGGCTTTCATTCGCATTCAGTTCATCCTGTCCCACATAGTTCAGGTCGGTGGTAATGTGCTGGAGCGTTTCATTGACCTTGCTCATCCTTACCAGTTCCTCGTCATAATCAGCGATGTACTGCTTGATAACGCCGAGGAGCATATTGTCGGCATAGAGCCGATAAGCACCGTCCTCGTATACATATTTCAGAAGTCCTTGTTTGCCGTTGTCACGGACGAGGATATAGTCCAGATGTTCCCGCACATACTTTGCAAGAAGCGGTACAACGATATACGGCTGCCCAGTCTCCTCGTTAAATCGGATGAAGTATGGGTGTTCCATCTTGGAGCGATGGAAGGTACCGTGGCACGATTCGATGCCTGCATTTATGGTGCTTTCCCGGTAATCCTGCCGTTCCCATTTCTCACGGTAGAGCGCCGAGGAGCGGAACACTTCATCGACTGCCGCAGGGTCTGGGCCGGTACGGAACGCTATCATGGCGCATAGGGCGGCATCTGCTTCGGACTGGGAGCCGTAATCGCTGAAATCTCCGTTGTCATACAGTTTGGAGAACTTTTCGCCGTTCTTCTGTTTCCGTAAGTCGCAGACGGTATCGAACAGCGCCCTGTCCCCGTCACGCTTTGCACTATAGCTGCTCTTGGGTTTCCTGCGCATATTTTTATCCAGCGTTGTCAGCACAGCCTGTGTGCAGTCACACAAGGGTTCGTCCATAACAGCGTTGCCCGTGTAGACGGCATAACGGTTCGTGATACCACCCACATACAGTTCCATGCCGTTGTTCGGATTCTTGGTGTAAAACTCCTTCGCCAGACGGACGATGCCTTTGCTGTCTGTATAGGTGGGAATCTGCCCACGGTCACATTTGCCATAGATGTGCAGTCCCTCGCCGCTGACCGATTTCTCCGCATAGGAGTGGTAACGCTCCAGCATGAGCTGCACGAACGGGTCTGTCAGTGCCATGTGGTCGATGTCCAGAAAGAAATATCCCTTCGGGATAACGAACCCGACACCGTCATAGCCGTTTTTCTCTGCTGCCGCCTTTGCCTCCTCATAGGTGACCCATGTGTGCGCATGGGCGGCGTCCGTGCCTGTCGGAGTGCCGTAAGCGGAGATGGGCTTCTTCGTCCTGCGCCCCTTGACTTCGGCAAAGTTCCAGCATATCCATATTTTCTGTTCCATCAATTCCTGCACATTTTTCACCTCCTCCCTCGGCAGATTTTCTGTTGCTATTCCTCATGGTTGGATGTAATGACCAGCCACTCTTTGAATGCGTCCACAGGGATAAGAATCCGTGTACCGATGCGTATGGTCGGGAACCCCGGCTCCTTGACCAGTTCATACGCTTTCGGCAGGCTGATATCCATCTGCGCTGCCATCTCCCGCACGCTCATTACTGCTTTGTCCATAATGTCCTCCTTCCTGATTTTGGGCGTAAAAATACCGCTCTCCGTGACCGAAAAGCGGTACCTGCGTTATTTCAATACGACTTCTGCCTTATCGCCGAACTTCATATGCGCCACGGCATTGTATGCGGTCAAATCCTTGACCCCGCAGCCGTTGCGCTTGTCCAGCATCTCTTCCTTGTTTTTCAGCCTTCGGTTGGCTCTCTGCTTCGTCCTGTTCTTCATCCCAGTTCACTTCCTTCCTCCGGGCAGACTTCTCCCTTTTGTGCGGGAAACAACCCCCAGAGGATTGACGTCCGCTGATTCAAGAAGAAAATTTACAATTACCTCTTGAATTTAACCCTATTGTACACTATAATTTTACCAGAGTACATTTTTCAACGGTAATACTAACGGTAAGAAAGTGAGGGGCTATGAAGAACTTGCCTGTGGACAATTTTGGCTTTTTAGAAATAGGCGGTGTGGGGGAAATGGTATACAAAGCTGTGCGATTTCCCGGATACCAGCTGGACAATGATGAGCATGGGGAGTTCCTCAAACCTGTCTTTTTACCAGTTCCGGGTAAGTATAATCCGAAATATGGGACTGACTATGGATTGACCGGGCAGGAGCTGCTTACGGAACTATGTAATTTATATCGCAGGCTGAATAATCCAAAGTGCGAAACGCAGATATCATATGGGATATATAAATGGTGCAGAGAAAACGTACATCCATACAATATGGACGCATTGGTTGAATCCCTTGAAGCGATGTATTCAGGCGATGTTGAATCTCTCGGAATGTACGAGAATATCGCCCATGATGCAGAGTTCTACATCGACACCTTTAAAAAAGATTTGTGTGAACTCGGAACCGTATTTGAATATGACTTCGCTCTGGAGCAGGTTCGGGCAGGAAACATCACTGCCGGACGTGAACTTTATTATGAAGGGCGTATGTGCGACAGCCTGCCGTTTCTGGAAAAATACAGAAATTGCAGTGATGAGGAATACAGACAGAAAGTGAATGAGGATTATCACTATCTGAAGGGCTGCGTACTGGATATGATGCCGGATTTCCGTATGCGGTTGAAACAGGACAAGAAAAAAGGCACCATTATGTTTGGTGCCGATACGCAGTCGATATTTGATATATGCTGGTACTCGTTTGCCCGTATGATTGCCGATGTGGCACCATCTGCGGATGAAGATTTAAACTATATGCAGTCAACAGGCAGTATTTTATACTGCATGAGTTGCGGGGATTATTTTGTACGGCACTCCAGCCGTCAATTATATTGCAGCAAACCGAACTGTCAGGCTGAGCGGAATAAGAGGAAAAGCAGAGCCTATTATAATAGAAAGAAAAACGGAGGTCAGGCTAATGATTGATAAAAAGGATATGACTGAGGAAGAAATAAAACTCAATTTCATTACTCCAGCCATCACAGATAAATGGCCTATGTCCTGCATCAGAATGGAATATTATTTTACTGCCGGTCGCATCACAATTGATGGTCGGAAGGCGAAGCGTGGAGAGGCTTATAAGGCCGATTATCTGCTTTATTATAATGATGTGAGTAGTAACTTTCCCATTGCAGTTGTTGAAGCAAAAGATAATACCCACTCTCCGCTCGGCGGATTGCCACAGGCAATTAAATATGCCCAAGCTATGCAGATCCCGTTTGCGTTTGCGTCAAACGGTGATTCGTTCACCATGCATGACCGTCTGACCGGGACTGAAATTGAGGACATCGCTTTAGAGAATTTCCCATCCCCTGATGAGTTGTGGAAACAGTATCGGCAGGAAAGCGGTTTTAGTGACAAAGAGGAATCCTTGATAACAGTGCCGTATTATTATCACGAGGGTGACCATGAGCCTCGCTATTATCAATGGATTGCCATCAATAAGGTTTTAGCTGGTGTCGCGCGTGGTGATAAACGTATGCTAATTGTGCTTGCAACAGGCACAGGAAAAACACTTGTCGCATTCCAGATTATCTGGCGGCTGCTCAAGGCAAAAGCAGTACGGCGGGTGCTGTTTCTTGCTGACAGGGATGTGCTTGTCAGTCAACCGATGAGGGATGATTTTGCGCCGTTTGGCGGCAAGATGTACCGTATCGAAAAGAGAGAAATGGATACCGCCCATGAAGTATATCTCTCGCTTTATCATCAGCTGAAAAATGGTGCCGAAAACTTTTATACTGCCTATGACCGGGATTTCTTTGACCTTGTCATCGTTGATGAGTGCCACAGGGGCAGCGCAAACGAAGACAGCTCATGGCATGAGATACTGGAATATTTTGATTCCGCTATTCAGGTGGGAATGACTGCGACACCAAAGGAAACAGAAGAAACATCTAATATTGAATACTTCGGTGAGCCGGTATACACATACAGCCTGAAACAGGGCATTGATGATGGATTCCTTGCCCCTTATAAGGTTATCCGGGTGAATCTTGATATTGACATCAACGGCTACCGCCCATATCCGGGACAAGTTGATATGTACGGAGAACCCTTGGATGACCGTATATATGAGCAAAAGGATTTTGACCGCATTCTGGTAGTCAAAGAGCGCACAGAGCTTGTAGCAAAGCGCATTTCCGATTTTCTGAAGGAAACTGACCGTATGGCAAAGACCATTGTTTTCTGCGAGGATATTTCCCATGCAGAACGGATGCGCAAAGCCCTTGTGAATGAGAACAATGACTTAGTGGTCAGTGAGCCTCATTACATCGCTCAAATCACATCCGGTTCAGATGAAAAGGATTTGCTGGACGACTTTACCGACCCTCACGAGCCCTATCCTGTTATAGCGGTCACCAGCAAGCTGATGAGTACGGGTGTGAACACACAGACCTGTCAGCTGGTCGTTCTTGACAGAACGATAGGTTCTATGACAGAATTCAAGCAAATCATCGGTCGTGGCACCCGTGTGCGGGAGGACTGCGGAAAGATGTACTTCACAATCATGGATTTCCGCAAAAACTATGTGAAATTTGCAGACCCCGCATTTGACGGAGAACCTGTCCGAATCAAGGATGTCGGAGAAGGTGAGCCTTTTAATCCTGAAGATGACGGGACGGAAGATATTCCTCCTGAGAACGGTACAGAGGATATTGATGATTTCGATGACGGGGATAATGGCGGCGATGACGGCAATACAGACTGGGGCGACAGAAAGAAGCGAAAAGGCAGAAAGCGTTTTGTTATTAATGGCGTGTCTGTCAATATCGTAAATGAAAAAGTAGAATATCTGGATGCCAACGGCAACCTGATAACTGTTTCCATCATAGATTATTCCCGCAGTCAGATGCTCCGCCTGTACCCATACTTCGAGGAATTCCGCAAAGTATGGCTTGCCCAGAAGAAGAAACAGGAATTGCTGCAAAAGCTGGTCGCAGACGGCGTATTCATCGACTTTGTAAAGGAAACCATCCCGGAGGAGAATGTTGACGATTATGATGTCCTCTCGTACATAGGCTATAACAAACAGCCCCTTACGAAAGATGAGCGTATAGACCGTATTTTAATTTCTGGCTATCTGGACAAGTTCAGCAAGGAGAATCAGGACATCATCCGATTGCTGCTGGAGGAATATCGTGAACATGATATTGATGAGCTGACCAGTATGCGAATCCTGAATATGCCGGAATTTATACAAAAGGGAACGCCGCCTGCTATTGTGAAGCGTTTTGGCGGCAAAGAAAAATATATGGAGATGCTCTCGGAAATCGAAGCTGAAATATACAGTGAAACGGCAATGACGGCATCTTAACGGAGGTAATTATGGCACTGGGTAATTTGATTAAGTCTTGGGAAAACATCATGCGTGATGACGACGGCGTCAGCGGAACTGTTCAGGTTCTCTCGCAGCTCGTCTGGATGCTGTTTCTCAAGGTGTACGATTTAAAAGAGGATGAATGGGAACTGTACGAAGATAACTTCGAGAGTGCAATCCCTGAGAACTGCCGCTGGCGAAACTGGGCTAAGGGAAAGACGCAGAAAGATAAAATCACCGGTGATGAACTGGTCGATTTCGTCAACAACACATTGTTCCCCACCCTGAAAGAACTGCCTGTGACATCCCAGAGTTCTAAACGCAGAACCATTGTAAAGGAAATGATGGCGGAGTCCTATAATTACATGAAGGACGGCGTCTGCATTCGCAAGGCTGTCGACCTTTTGGACGGAATCAATTTTGATGATCAGGAAGAACACCATTCCTTTAACATGATTTACGAGACGCTGCTGCGTGGCTTACAGAGTGCCGGACGCTCCGGCGAGTTCTATACGCCTCGTGCCCTGACACAGCTGATTACGGAAAAGGTGAACCCGGAACTTGGAAAGGTGACAACGGATTTCGCCTGCGGTACAGGGGGATTTTTGATTGATGCGGTGGAGCATCTTCGCAAGCAGGTTACCCGTGCCGAGGACTATGCCGTCATAGAACGCACTGTGATGGGTGTTGAAAAAAAGCAGCTGCCGTATATGCTCTGCACGACAAATATGCTGCTCCATGATGTGAACTATCCGCAGATTACCCACGGGAATTCTCTGCAAAAGAACGTCCGTGACTACAGTGAGGAAGAAAAAGTAGACTTTATCTTGATGAATCCCCCATACGGCGGTCATGAACAGGACGGCATTCAGGTCAATTTCCCGTCCAAACTGCGCAGCTCAGAAACGGCAAATCTCTTTATGGTGGAGATTTTATATCGCCTGCGGGAAGATGGGCGCTGCGGCGTGATTCTGCCTGACGGCTTTTTGCAGAACGATGATGCCAGCCTGATTCGCATTAAAGAAAAACTGTTCAGCGAATGTAATGTACATACCATAATCCGTATGCCCGGCAGTTGCTTTGCTCCTTATACGAGTATTGCAACCAACCTTCTGTTTTTTGACAAGACTGGAGCAACCACTGAAACATGGTTCTATCGGTTTGACCTTCCAAATGGGCAGAAGTTCAGCATGAAGCGCAACCCCATCACCAGAGAGAAGCTGGCGGCTATTGACGAATGGTGGGATAACCGCACAGAGATAAAAGACGAGAAAACAGATGAATCCCTCTCCGATACATGGAAATCACAGTGTGTCTCCATTGATACTATTGTGAGCAGAAATTATAATATCGATTTCTGCGGATTCCCCAATGAAGAGAAGGTCATTCTCTCACCGGAAGAAACCATCTCCGCTTTTAAAGAAGAACGGGACAGACTTGACCGCAAGCTGGATGAAAAGCTGCAGGAGATTCTTGAGTTGCTGGGGGTGGAAGGATGACATTGACAAATGATCTCAAGCAGTCAATATATATGGCTGCTGTTTCTGGAAAACTAACAGAAACACTTAATACTGATACCCCTATAGAGGACTATATTCAACAGCTAAAAGATGAAAAAGAAGTTGCTGGCGGCGTGAGAAAAGCCCGAAAAGGGCAAAATATAGATGAGATAACAGAAACAGAAATTCCATGTGATATTCCGGCTACATGGAGATATGTTAGGATTATTGATGCCGTTAAAAGCATCTCGGCAGGTGGAGATAAACCTTCCAATTTTTCAAAAGAAAAAACAGAGCAATATTTAGTCCCTGTTATCTCAAATGGGGAAACAAACATGGGAATTTTCGGATATACAGATATTCCAAGTGTATCTGAACTTGCTTTGACAGTTTCAGGAAGGGGAACAATCGGATATTCTGTTATTAGGAATGAGCCATTTGTTCCTATAGTGAGGTTACTTGTAATTTTGCCTCTGAAAGGTACAAATCTACAATATATTCAATTGACACTTAGCGCACTAATTGAATTTGGCTCTGGCACAGCTGTTAAACAACTCACTGTTCCTATGATATCCCCAAAGGTTATTCCTTTACCGCCACCAGAGGAACAGCAGCGCATCGTTGACCGTGTAAACGAACTGCTTGCAAAGGTAGATGAGTTTGAGAAAATCGAGAACAGGCTCACTGCTGTCAAAGAGAAATTTCCTTCGGATTTGCGTGCGGCTATCCTTCAGGCGGCTATGCAGGGTAAGCTGACGGAGCAGTTGGACACGGATAGCTCGGTGGATGATTTATTAGAAGAGATTAAGCCCTCTGAACATCCATCTTCCGGCAAAGGAAAGAGAAAATCCAAATCTCTGAATATAGAGTTTTTTGATATACCTGAAACTTGGCGATGGGTAAAACTGTCGGAGTGTGGGACAACAAATATTGGCTTAACCTATAGCCCTTCTGATGTTTCGCTTACTGATGGGACAATTGTATTGCGCTCAAGCAATATTCAGAATGGTGCAATGGATTACAATGATATAGTCCGGGTCAATATGACTATACCTGAAAACAAGATGTGTCATATCGGAGATATTTTAATATGCGCCCGAAATGGCAGTAAGCGGCTTGTGGGAAAATCGGCTATAATTGATAAAGAAGGTATGGCATTTGGTGCATTTATGGCTATTTATCGGAGCAAATGCAACCCTTATATCAATTATGTTCTCGAATCACCTCATTTTAGGAAGAGCGTACTTGGCGGAGCAGAAACGACAACCATAAATCAAGTAACGCAAGATATGCTCGAAAATTATATGTTCCCACTACCACCCATTGAGGAGCAGCAGCGCATTGTAGAGCGTTTGGATGCCTTGCTGCCCCTGTGTGATGAACTGGCAGAGGAATAATCAAACATAAAGAAGCCCCTGAGAATGACGATGATTTCGCACTCTCAGGGGCTTGCGATTGTTTTACACTTCGCCTGTCAGGATGAAGTGTACATACTCCTTGCGGTTTTCCTCCAGATGTAAGCGTCAAACCTACTGGCGTAAAAAACTACCGGCCCATCTGAGCCGGTAGTT
>JAJPXB010000053.1 GCA_021205695.1 Clostridiales bacterium | reverse complement strand
TTTTCAATTAAGCTGATACCCGTCAAGCGGTCTGCAGAATCGGCAAGGATTCCGACAACCCTTACGGTTGAACAGATTGAAAGCATTCTCGCTTCTGTTGACCGGGAAAGCCCTCAGGGGAAAAGGGACTATGCGGTTCTGATGATTGCCGTAAAGCTCGGCATCCGAACATGTGATATTCGAAACCTGCGGCCTTCGAATATCGACTGGGAACAGCATACGGTCTCTTTTACCCAGATTAAAACAGGAGAACCATTGTCTTTGCCGCTTCCGATCGATGTAGGATGGGCAATCATAGATTACCTGAAAAATGGACGTCCGGTCAGTACAGCACCTGAGATTTTCCTGCGTGCTGTTGCGCCATATGAGTCGCTCCAGAACTTTGACAACATCCTTATCAAATATATGCGGAAAGCAGGCATCCCTTTGGATTCGATTAAGCATCACGGACTTCATTCACTTCGCCACAGCCTGGCTACACATATGCTGGATGAGGACATTCCCATCACTTCAATACAGGGAGTCCTGGGGCATGTCAATGCTGAATCCACGCAGAAATACATCGGGGTAAATGTCCGCCAGCTTCGTTCCTGTGCATTGGAGGTGACGGACTGATGATAGAAGAAAAACTGCTCGAACTGCACTGCACCAGTGTCCTTGCACCATGCATGATGGATTTTGTTGATCAAAAAAGAGCGCTTGGCAACAAATATAACGCAGGTGTTGAGGTCTTTAATGAATTTGACCGTTTTTGTAATGACCATAGGCTTGCATCTCCTTCCATTTCAAAGGAACTTCTTGCGCTGTGGGAAGCGAAAAGGCCGCACGAAAACGAAACCACCCAGCTTATCCGTGTTTCATACGTCCGCGAATTATGCAGGCATATGTACAACAACGGACATGATACTCCTGGAGCGTTCCATCCCGCTCCAAAGAAATCCGGGGAATTCGTCCCATATATCTTTACAAAAGACGAGTTGGAGCGTTTGTTTGCCGCTGCGGATAGAACGGAGCCATCACCCGGTTCTCCTCTGAGGCATCTGGTTATGCCTGTACTGTTCCGGCTTATATATACCTGCGGCCTGCGGGTGTCCGAGGCTGTGCATCTCAAGATAATTGACGTGGATCTGGAACAGGGTGTCATGACCATCTACGGAGGCAAAGGAGATAAAGACCGCATGGTCGGGATTTCTGACTCCATGCTTGTCTATATGATAAACTATAGAAACAACCCGCTGATAAGAGAATCTACGAGCGAGTATTTTTTCCCTAGCACAGATGGTGGGTTTTATGATACCAGCACCATTTACGACTATTTCAGACGCTGCTTGTTTGCGGCAGGCATCCCGCACCGTGGAAGAGGTAAAGGCCCCAGAATTCACGACCTGAGACATTCTTTTGCCGTCCACGTGCTTAATAAGTGGGCAAAAGAAGGCAGGGACATATATACCTGCCTTCCGATACTGAGAATTTATCTGGGGCACTCCCGGATTACGGCGACAGAAAAATATCTGCAGTTGGTTCCAGATGCTTACGGCGAATTAACCGAACCGTTCAAGAGCCGGTTTCAGAAGATAACGGAGGCACTCGATGAAGAAAAAGACATATGATTATGCAAACCTGGTGTCTGGCTATTTTCAGAAGCATCTTGCCGGAACCAAAAACGTAAGCGTAAACACAATTCATTCATACAGAGATACTTTCGTAATCTTCAACGAATACCTCGAAAAGAAACGGGGTTTTAAACTGGAGAAAACGTGTATTGGTGACCTCTCCCGTGATATCGTGCTTGATTTTCTAAGCTATCTGGAAACCGATAGAGGGTACAGTGCATCTTCCAGAAACCAGCGTCTTGCCACGTTGAAATCATTTATGAAGTATGTGCAGGTTGAACGGCCGGATGAAATGGCACTCTGCCAGAGTATCCTTTCTATTGAAGGAAAAAATGCAGACAAGCCGGTTATTCAGTATCTCAGCAATAGCCAGACAGATATTTTAATGGAACAGCCCGATGTCACTACTCCCAAAGGACGCCGCGACCTTGCAATGATTCTGCTGCTTTATGATTCCGCCGCCAGAGTTCAGGAGCTTTGTGATCTGAAGGTATGCGATATCCGGGTTGACACACCGGCTGTAGTACATCTTTTCGGCAAAGGAAGAAAGAACCGCGAAGTTCCGCTAACTGAGCCGTGTGCCAAAGTTGTAAAGCGCTATATTCAGGAAAACCATCTGGATGCTCCCAACCGCAGCCAGGATCCCCTGTTCGTTAATCCACAGGGGAAAAAACTTACTCGGAGCGGAGTTTCGTATGTGTTGTCAAAGTACATTCATCAGGCGAATGAAAACGCCGATGCAAACATTCCAGAGATCACGCCCCATTGTTTACGTCATTCAAAGGCCATGCACTTAGTAGAAGCAGAGAAAAATCTGATTTACATCAGGGATTTTCTTGGCCATGAGTCGATTGAGACAACGCAGGTTTATGCAAAAGCGAATCCTGAGGCGCGTCGCAAGGCCTTGGAGACGATGGACAAGAAGATGAATACTCCTGCCATGCCGGACTGGAATGATGATCCTGATTTGAAAGCATTCCTCAAAGGCTTATGATTATTATGCTGAGAGATTTTTGCAAAACCCGTGAAAACCCACGCCTTTTCGAGGATTTCTCAGCATAATTTTTTCGCTGAACATAAAGCATATTATGTTGATCTGCACATAATATGCTCAACCTTCACGCAACCTTCACCAAGGGCACCATTGAGTTCCGGCTTTTCCAATTTGACGAGCCCAGCGAAGACCGCAAGGGAGGGCTTCACGCAGGCCAGCTGAAGAGCTACATCCAGCTTTGCCTCGCACTCAGCCAGATGGCGAAGATGGTCAAGACTGCCAGCCCCAAAGAGCCGCAGGTCGAAAACCCAAAATTCGCTATGCGGACCTGGTTAATTCGGCTGGGTTTTGTGGGCGACGAGTTCGCCACAGCCAGAGACATCCTGACCAGACGGCTTGACGGTGACGCAGCATTTCGCTTTGGGAGAGTTGCTTGAAGGACTTAGCCTCAGGCCCCTGAGAACCCGCTTCGGCGGGCTTTCAGTGGTAGGAGGGTAAGCCCCTCAGAAAGGATGGTACGATTATGAGCAAATATTACCTAGCCTACGGAAGCAACCTGTCCATGACACAAATGGCCCAGCGCTGTCCGGATGCCGTGTACGTCGGCACAGCGGTTCTGCATGACTACCGGCTCCTGTTCAAAGGGAGCCGCACCGGAAGCTACCTGACGGTCGAGCCAAAGCGTGGAAGCTCAGTCCCGGTTGTGGTTTGGAAAATTAGTGAGCCGGATGAATTCCGGCTGGATCGCTACGAAGGCTGCCCCACATTCTATTACAAGACGGAGATGAGTGTTTCCGTGCGTTCCCTGCTGGATGGCACCTGCATTGGGGATGTGACTGCCATCATTTACATCATGCATGAGGAGCGACAGCTGGGATGCCCGACTCTACATTATTTTGATGTATGCCTGGAAGGGTACAGCCGGTTTGGATTTGACCACGAACTGCTCTACAAGGCACTGGTAGACAGTGTCGGGAAAAAACTGGGTCGGCAGATGCTCAGGGAGGTGGGCTACATTGAATAGAGGATGGTTCCCCAGCAGGGAGCAGGTCGAAGCCCTGCGACAGAGTTACCCCGTGGGATGCCGGATCGAGTTGCTGGGAATGGATGATCGACAAGCGCCTCCCATTGGAACACAAGGGACAGTAATGGGTGTTGATGACGCAGGACAGATCATGATGGCGTGGGATACGGGCTCTTCTCTGAGCCTGTTACCCGACGTCGACCGCTTTCAGAAGGTATAAATAGCACAATTCTAGTGGTGAATGTTTGTGCAGTATATAGCACAGATATTACTGGATAATCCATCCGTTTAGAGCGAATATGTGTGTACCGAAAGGGAAAACAAATCAAAAACGGAGGAAAACACCATGAACGCTTACACATTGCTGAACCACATGAACCTGCAGACCTACAACACCGAAATCACCCGCACCGATTTCAACCAGTTTTTCACTAAGACCAATGAGCGGGTCACCTTCACCTTCAACGGCTGGGACGGCAAGAGCTACGACGGCGAGAGCCGCACGGGACGGGTGTACCGCACCACCATCAAGGGCTACGAAGAGATCCGATTCATCAAGGTCGGCAAGAGCCTGCATTTCATCGACGAGGATAGCAGCGTGACCGAGAAAGCTACTGGCAAAGCCCACAAGGAAGCAAACTGGCTGGTGGATGTGGCACGGGCGTAAGCCCGCCAGCCACAGGATGGGGTGAAAAGTAGTAAGCACCCCGTACACTTCATGCACGAAGAATGTAGGCTGTGTATGCCAAGAAGACAGGAGGTTTATTATGGATAAGAAGGAAACAAGGATAGCCATATGTCCCAAATGTGGCAGACCTTATCATGGGGCCCCAGCTCTGTCCAGGCTGGACAACGAGACCCTCATTTGTTCCGACTGCGGGACACGGGAGGCACTGGAGAGCATCGGTGTAAGTGCATCCGAGCAGGAACAAATCCTGAACATCATTCATCGATATGACGATCCGTATAGGGAAGAAGTAACCAGCGTGGAAGAAGAATTGGCATTGGGTTCAGTTCCCGTTTCTGTCGCTGCCAAGGTATATGGAAAGGACCCCTGCTGGGTTCGTGCAGGAATCATCGCCGGGTGGCTACCTATCGGACGTGCCACCCGAGACGGAAAGTTGATTACAAGTATTGAGCAGATGAACTCAAGGTATGGTCGCATCAGCTACTACATTTCACCCAAGCTACTATATGAACAGACCGGCTATATCTGGAAAGGGAAAAACAGAGAATAGCCTATGTGTTACGATGAGAAGATCAGACGGGAGGCCATGATAAATGAATATTATCCATTTCAACCCCGCCGACCTGCAATCGATGAGGCAACTTATGAAGCAGCACGGGGATAGCGAATTCCCCTATTGGGGCAAGAATGAAAATGGAGAACCAGTTTCCATCTCCATTTTCCCAGACAGGATCGCAGTGGCCACGGAGCAGAGTAATGGGTGGCATCGAACCAACACTTACCACCATGACGGGACAAGAGAAGAAACCTTCTGCAGATAGAGTACCCCTATATGAACGTGGCCTCAGATAATCACCTCTGAGGCTATGTTCATTTTGAACAGTATTTTAACTCATAATTTGTGTATCTTACTCCACATATTTGACTTGCTATTATCTCCGTTTAGAGTGATATATACAGTACCCCAAAGGGGGAAAACACATTGAAAACGGAGGAACACCACCATGAAGAAGATCGACCTTTTTGAGAGAGCCATTGCAGAGAAGGCAGACAGCCTTGAGGCCTACGGCATCAACAGCGCATTGTTCTGCGCCTACCACCGCAGCACAGAAGCGGGCAACGAACTGATTGATTTCGACGGTGCGATTTGGGAGTGCGAGATCGAGGGGATCGCAAAGAGCCTCAGAGAGAACGGCATCCATGAGTTCACGATCAGCAGCACCTACTCCAGCCTGATCGAAACGCTGGCGGCCTTCGAAAAGCAGGGCTTCAAGATAGCAGGATTGACCCAGGTCAAGGAGGTGTACACCGACTGGCAAACGGGTGAGCACAAGCTCATTCCAGCAATCAAGATGGTCGGCTAAGAAAACAATATGGGGGGAACGGAGCCAAGCGGCTCTGTTCCTCGTTTGCATGGATTTTAAAGGTCGCCGGGAGGCGGCTATTTTCGTAGCCAGACACGCAGAGAGGAGGTGGGGTGCATGGCACAGAGAGGAAGAAAACCAAAGCCTACGGCATTGAAGCAGCTGGAAGGGAATCCGGGTGGACGACCGCTGAATACCAACGAGCCAAAGCCTGAGAAAAAAGCTCCCCGCTGCCCATCTTGGCTGGAGGACGAGGCCAAAAAGGAATGGCGGCGCATGTCTAAAACGCTGGAAGCCATGGGGCTCCTGACCGAAATGGATATGGCCGCCTTCGCAGGATACTGTCAGGCATATGCCCGCTGGCGTGAGGCGGAGGAATTCCTGACGCAACACGGCTCTATGGTGCGTACCCCCAACGGCTATCTGCAGCAGGTGCCGCAGGTGTCCATAGCGCAGACCAATTTGAAGATCATGCTGAAGTTCTGTGAGCAGTTTGGTCTGACGCCATCTGCCAGGAGCCGTATTGTAGGTGGTGAAGGCAGCGGTGAGACGGAGGACGAGATGGAGCAGCTACTGGAGAGCGGGGGTGATCTGTAATGGCGTTCAAATATACACCATCCCCGTTCATGCTGCCTACTTCCCACTACGATGAAAAACGAGCAAATCATGCAGTGGCGTTCATACAGAACCTGAAGCACACCAAGGGCAAATGGGATGGAGAACCCTTTGTCCTTCTTCCCTGGCAGGAGCAAATCGTCCGTGACATCTTTGGCATCATAAAACCGGACGGGAAACGGCAGTTCCGCAGTGCCTATGTGGAGATCCCAAAGAAAAACGGCAAATCGGAGCTGGCAGCTGCAATTGCCCTATATCTCCTGTATGGAGATGGAGAGGCCAGCGCAGAGGTATATGGCTGTGCCAATGACCGGAATCAGGCGTCTATCGTTTTTGACGTAGCCAAGCGCATGGTGGAAAAGTCCCCGGCGCTGATGAAGCGGTCGAAGATAGCTGCAGCTACAAAGCGCATCGTCAACTACCGAAATGCTGGCTTTTATCAGGTGCTGTCTGCCGAGACCGGCACCAAACATGGCCTGAATGTATCTGGGCTCGTGTTCGATGAGATACACGCCCAGCCCAATCGGAAGCTCTATGATGTCATGACCAAAGGCTCTGGCGATGCCCGTGAGCAACCCCTCTTCTTTATTATTACAACGGCGGGGACGAACAAGGAAAGCATTTGTTATGAGTTGCATAGTAAGGCCCTGGACATTATGAGTGGCCGCAAAATCGACCATTCTTTCTACCCGGTCATATATGGCCTGAGCGATGAGGACGACTGGAACGATGAGAAGAACTGGTACAAAGCCAATCCTTCCCTGGGTTATACGATCAGCATTGACCGTGTCCGGGATGCATACAGGGACGCTCTGGATAATCCAGCGGAGGAAAATGTATTCAAGCAGCTCCGTTTGAATATCTGGACAAACTCTGCTGTAGCGTGGATACCCGAGCATATCTATGACCGTGGCAACCTGAAAATAGACTACGCAGCCCTGGCTGGTCGGGATTGCTATGCTGGGCTCGACTTATCCTCTACTTCGGACATCACAGCGCTGGTATTGGTATTCCCCCCACGGACGGAAAATGAGAAGTATGTTGTGCTCCCCTTTTTCTGGCTGCCGGAGGAGACGCTGGAGCTTCGCTGCCGACGTGATCATGTCCTCTATGACGTCTGGCAGAGACAGGGCTATATCCAAACGACCGAGGGCAACGTCATTCACTATGGTTTTATCGAGCGATTCATTGAGTCCCTTGGCAAGAAATATCATATCATCGAAATCGCCTATGACCGCTGGAACGCCACGCAGATGGTACAAGACCTGGAGGACATGGGCTTCACAATGGTTCCGTTTGGACAGGGCTTTAAAGATATGTCACCACCATCCAAGGAACTGTACAAGCTGCTGATGGAGGGCAATATCAACCACGGTGGGAACCCCGTTTTGAAATGGATGGCGCAAAACGTAGTGATGCGGCAAGATCCCGCTGGCAACATCAAGCCAGACAAGGAACGCTCCGTAGAGAAGATTGACGGCATCGTGGCCCTTATCATGGGACTTGACCGCTGTATTCGAAGCACACCAGTGACCAGTGTCTACGATGAGCGTGGGATAATCTTTATCTGAATTGCGGGGTTAGCCGTATGGCTCACGATTGGACGAAGCGTTAGTGTTGTTCCGTTATCCCGCTTCGCAACATTCCGCATTGCCGTATCGTTCCGTTGCTGGACCTTGTCGTATTATTCCGACAAACCAAATAGCATTATTCCGATAGCGTTGCTATTATTCCGTTAACGTGGTATAATAGAAACCAGATCGGAGGTGTGCTCGATGTTCATGACAACGAAGGAGGCTGCAGAAAAATGGGGAATCTCTGATAGGAGAGTACGGGTCCTCTGTACAGAGGGAAAAATCCCTGGCGCCTACCAGGAAGGACGTGGATGGAAGATCCCGGCGGATGCGGAAAAGCCTGCTGACGGGAGGTATACGTCCAAGGAGAGCATGATGGCGCAGATCGAGCGCAAGAAAGCAGAACTCGATAGCAAACGGCCTTTAACGGAAGGCGAGCTTGCCAGGTTGAATGAAGAGTTTACTGTGGAGTACACATATAACTCGAATGCGATCGAAGGCAATACGCTGACTCTGCGAGAGACCGACCTAGTGCTTCGTGGCCTTACTATTGACAAAAAACCATTGAAGGACCACCTGGAGGCGATCGGTCACAAAGAGGCTTTTGAGTTTGTGAGTGAGCTTGTAAAAGACAATGTGCCCATCAGTGAAAGCGTGATCAAGCAGATCCATTACCTTGTGCTTGCGGATAAGAAAGAGGACCGTGGTGTTTACCGCAGGGTCCCCGTACACATTATGGGCGCACACCATGAACCAGTCCAGCCATATCTGATTCAGGAGAAAATGGAACAGCTTTTGCAGGACTACGGTAAGAGCGAAGAGTATATCGTCACGAAGCTGGCCCGGTTCCACATTGAATTTGAGAGCATCCATCCTTTTATCGATGGCAATGGCAGAACGGGTCGCCTGCTGGTGAATCTGGAACTGATGAAAGCAGGATACCCGCCTATCGACATCAAATTTGCTGACAGGGTCGCATACTATAATGCCTTTGATGAGTACCATGTCAAACATAACCTTTCTACCATGGAAGGCCTGTTTGCTGGGTATATCAATGAAAGGCTGGATATGTATCTGAAAATGCTGTAAGCCCATCTAGACCTGGATGAAGCACCTATCTGAGGATGGGTGCTTTTGTCTTGCCATATATTGTTCCCATAAGTGTATATAGCACAAAACGCTCCGCAGATATTTGTGCATTTTACAACGCAGAATTGACTTGCTATTGCTCCCTTTTAGAGCGAATATACACATACCCCAAGGGGAAAACAAAGCAAACGGAGGGCACAGTTATGTGGAGCAAAGGAACGGTTAGAGTACCAGCGGAGGATGGAACGTACACGGTGATCAAGTACGAGGTCAAGCACTACGCAGAGCCCAGCGAGTGGGGATACGAGGGCGGGAGAGCCAGTAAAATTTGGCTCCAGCAGGACGGCCGGGAGGTATACTGCTTTGAAAGGGGAGAGACCCGACAACTACAGACGCCGGAAGCTGCTGCAGCCCTTGCAGCCATCCTGAAAGAGTACAATTAAACGTCTGCAGGGGCTAAGGAATGCGCTTCCCTGGCCCCTGCATCATTACACATTGCACATTTATGGTAGGGTGCGGGGGAGGAGTTGATGGATTTTCTCTGCTCAGGGCTGAAAGAACAGGGCGTTTCCTCATGCCAACACCTTGTAATTTGCCCATAATTCTGCTATAATAATGTGCAAACAAGAAGGGAGGCGTGTACTATGCCGCAGATCAGGCCAATTACTGACCTCAGAAACACAACGGAAATTTCCGAGCTTTGCCATGCAAGGCGTGAGCCGGTTTTCATTACGAAAAATGGCTATGGGGATTTGGTAGTCATGAGTATTGAGGCATACGAGGAAATGGTAGAGACTGCAAAGACAGACGCAGCGATCAGCGAGGCCGAGAAGGAATATGCTGCCGATGGCGTTTTGCTCGATGCAAGGGAAGCACTGTCCTCTTTGCGGAGGAAGCATTTTGGATAAGTACACGGTAAAACTTTATGCCCGTGCGTACCGGGAGTTAGACGATATTTATACCTATATTGCAGAGCATCTCTTAGAGCCAGGGACAGCATTGAATATGGTCAATGAACTGGATAAGGCCATTTTCAGCCTGGAGGAGATGCCGGAGCGTGGTGCACTTCGCCGCACCGGGGCATATGCAAATGGAGACTATCGGCAGCTCTTTGTCAAAAACTATGTGATCGTCTACCGGGTACTGAAAGAAAAACGGGAGGTGCATATCGTTACCGTGCGGTATTCGCCTAGCAATTTTTGACACTGAACGGGGATAATCAAATAAGTGAAAAAACGGACAGGGAATCTTCATAGTAGACCCTCTGTCCGTTTTGTATGTCTGTGAAATGAGGGCTTCTTCGGAGGCCCTTTTCCTATTGGAAAAGAGGGAAGACATGGGGATTTTTTCTGGTATGTTTAAGGCGAGGGATAAGCCCAAGGACAGCACGGCAGGGAGTGCATGGATGTTCCGCTTCGGCGGCTCGTCATCCAATAAGCTGGTAACTGAGCGCTCCAGTATGCAGGTCGCAGCGGTGTATGCCTGTGTCCGTGTGCTGGCAGAGGCGGTAGCACAGCTCCCACTTCATCTGTATAAATACACAGGAGATGGCAGCAAGGAAAAGGCTGTCGACCATCCGCTCTACAGACTGCTCCATGACGAGCCGAATCCAGAAATGAGCAGCTTTGTGTATCGGGAGACCTTGATGACGCATCTACTCCTGTGGGGCAATGCCTATTCTCAAATCATCCGCAATGGCAAAGGGGAGGTGGTAGCTCTCTATCCGCTGTTGCCTAACCGAATGACCGTTGACCAGGATACAAAGGGACGACTCTACTATGAGTACACGCTCAGTGCAGAGGATGCACCTCAGATAAAGAAAGCGATTTTGAACCCATCTGAGGTGTTGCATATTCCTGGCCTTGGTTTTGACGGGCTGGTGGGCTACTCACCCATAGCAGTCGCAAAGAACGCCATTGGCCTGTCCATCGCAACCGAGGAGTACGGGGCAAAATTCTTCGCTAACGGCGCAACACCCGGCGGTATCCTGGAGCACCCGGGGGTCATCAAAGACCCAGATGCAGTCAGAGAAGCCTGGAATAAGGGGTTTGGTGGCAGCGGCAATTCCAGCAAGGTGGCCGTACTGGAGGAGGGGATGAAATATACACCCATCTCCATCAGTCCAGACGAAGCCCAGTTTCTGGATACACGGAAGTTTCAAATCTCCGAGATAGCGAGGATTTTCCGTGTGCCGCCTCACCTGATCGGTGACCTGGAACACTCGACCTTCTCCAACATCGAGCAGCAGTCGCTGGAGTTCGTGACTTACACGCTCCAGCCATGGCTGGTCAGATGGGAACAGGGTATCCACAGGGCATTGCTCTCGGAGGACGAAAAGAGGGACTACTTCACCAAGTTCAATGTGGATGGTCTCTTGCGTGGGGACTACCAGAGCCGCATGAGCGGCTATGCCACGGCAAGGCAGAACGGCTGGATGAGCGCCAACGATATCCGGGAACTTGAGAACCTCGACCGCATTCCTGCCGAGGACGGCGGCGATTTGTACCTGATCAACGGCAATATGACTAAGCTGGCCGACGCAGGTATCTTTGCGACGGGCAGCAGAAAGGAGGATGAGAACAATGAAGAAGTTCTGGAACTGGAAGAACAAGATGGTGACCGATCAAGAGACAGAGACACCGACCCAGGAACGGACACTGTATCTGAACGGAACCATCGCAGACGAAAGCTGGCTTGACGATGACGTGACCCCCCAACTGTTCAAGGATGAGCTGACCGCTGGCGACGGCGACATCACTGTCTGGATCAACTCTCCGGGCGGCGACTGTGTGGCGGCGGCACAAATCTACAATATGCTCATGGACTACAAGGGCGATGTGACCGTCAAGATCGACGGTATTGCAGCGAGTGCAGCGTCTGTTATCGCCATGGCTGGCACGAGGGTCCTGGTGTCTCCCGTGTCCATGATGATGATCCACAACCCGGCGACCGTTGCGTTGGGTGATTCCACAGAGATGCAGAAGGCTATCGCCATGCTGGATGAGGTCAAGGAGAGCATTATGAACGCCTATGAAATCAAGACCGGTATGTCCCGCACGAAAATCTCGCACCTCATGGATGCGGAGACCTGGATGGACGCCAACAGCGCTGTGGAGATGGGCTTTGCGGACGAGATCATGAAACGCTCCGATGCAGAGGACATCGAGATCCCGCAGGTCAGCATGGTGTATTCCAGGGCAAGCGTGACCAACTCCCTCATGGAGAAGCTGGCGCAGCACTGCAAAATTGAGAAAACCATTGAAAACGGCCGCACAGTAGATGAACTGCTGGAGCGGCTGAATCTGATTAAAAACCATTTCTGAGGAGGTTAACTACTATGACCATTAAGGAACTGCGTGAGAAGCGCAACAAGGCATGGAATGACACTAAGGCATTCCTCGACTCCCATCGTGCCGAGAACGGCATCCTCTCTGCGGAGGACTCCGCAACCTATGACAAGATGGAAGCTGAAATCAACGACCTGGGTAAAGAAATCTCCCGCCTGGAGCGGGCCGCCGAGATCGAGAAGCAGCTCTCCCAGCCCACCAGCGACCCCATCACGGGAAAGCCAGAGACTCCGAAGGCAGAGCAGAAGGTAGGACGTGCATCGGATGCGTATGGCACTGCATTCTGGAATCAGATGCGGAATCGTACGAACTATGAGGTACGCAACGCACTCAGCGAAGGCATCGACACTGAGGGCGGCTATCTTGTGCCGGATACCTTTGAGCGTACTCTGATCCAGGCACTGAATGATGAGTTGGTATTCCGCCAGCTGGCCCACACCTTTACCACTTCCAGCGGCGTACACAAGATCCCCGTGGTGTCTGCAAAGGGTTCGGCGAGCTGGGTAGAGGAGAACGCAGCGATTCCTGAGACTTCGGATACCTTCGGTCAGCTGACCATCGGCGCACACAAGCTGGCGGCCCTGATCAGGGTCTCTGAGGAGCTCCTGAATGACTCTGCCTTCGACCTGGAGAGCTACTTCCGCACGGAGTTTGCACGCAGGCTCGCAGACGCTGAGGAAGAGGCTTTCATTATCGGGGATGGCGATGGCAAGCCGTATGGTATCCTGGATGATGCGGAAGGCGCCAATGTGGGTGTGACTGCCGCTTCGGAAACGGACATCACAGCGGATGAACTCATCACGCTGTACTATTCCCTCCGTGCGCCTTATCGGAAGCATGGTGTATGGCTGATGAACGATTCTACCATCAGTGTGATTCGCAAACTTAAGGACAACAACGGCCAGTATATGTGGCAGCCGTCCCTGCGTGAAGGTGCGCCCGACACGCTGCTCGGCAAGCCGGTATACACCTCCATCTCGGTCCCCAATATTGGGGCTGGAAGCAAGGTCGTGGCCTTCGGCGACCTCTCCTACTACTGGATCGGCGACCGTGCAGGGATTTCCTTTAAGCGTCTGAACGAGCTCTATGCTACCAGCGGTCAGGTCGGATTCCTCTCTACCAAGCGTGTGGACGGCAGACTGGTTCTCCCGGAAGCCGTTCAGCTCCTCCAGATGTCCGGCGCTGCAGCAGGCTGATTCTAGCAGAGAGGAGGACACCGAATGAGCTTCATAACGGTCGATGATGCAAAGACCTATCTCAGAGTGGATTCATCGGACGAGGACGCTTTGATCGGTGTCCTCCTCGATTCCGCTTTTATATTGTGTGCGGATGTGGCAAGGCTGACAGAAGAGCAGAGATCCACCCTTTCCAACGGTGAAGAGTTGGAAGGAATCAGTGAAGTCATGCGGATAGCGGTGCTATATGCACTCGGTTATCTCTATGAACACCGGGAGGAGGCAGACCACCATGACCTCGCCATCACGCTTCGCTCCCTGCTGTTTGCCATCCGGGAAGGGGTGTGGTGACTATGAAAATCTCGCTCTTGAACGAGCGGCTCACCATACAGAAAAATTCCGTGGTGATCGACAGCGTGGGAAATCATAAAAACGAGTGGACGGACTATTTCTCCTGCTATACCTATGCGGCAGCATCCGGCTACCAACAGAAGGAACAGCAGGCTGCAGGTATTACGGTGTTGGATGACGGGTTGGTGTTTACCGTCCGCTATTGCTCTGAGCTGTCAGATCTGGACAGCACACACTACCGTGTACTGTTCCAGGGGGAGCCGTATAACATCACGGCTGTTGACAGGATGAACTATCAGCACAAGACGCTGAAGATCACCTGTGAGAAGGAAAGGTGCGACACATGATGACAACGAAAAAAGTGAGCATCGACGAGATGGCAGACGTTATCAACCAAGGTCTCCAGGAGTACGCAGACCTAGCTGCCGAAGAGATGAAGGCCGCAGTGAAGAAAACAGCCACAGCGGTGAAAAAGGAGATATCAGCTAATGCGCCGGTAAAGACCGGCACCTATGCGAAAAGCTGGACGACCAAGAAGACGGCAGAGGACTCACAGAGTCTGCAGATGACCGTTTACTCCAAGAACCGCTATCAGCTGGCACATCTTCTGGAAAAAGGTCACGCCAACCGTGGCGGCGGCAGAACGAAAGCCTATCCACATATTGCACCTGCTGAAGAAGACGGTGAAGAGATGCTGCAGCAGCTCATTGAGGCTGCGCTGAAGGGATGATGCCTATGACACATGAGGAGATCATGGCGATGCTGGAGAAGCTGGGCATCCCATATGCCTACGACCATTTTGCCGAAGGCGAATCCCCTGAACCGCCGTTCGTCTGTTTCCTGTATCCGAGGTCGGATAATTTTGGTGCGGATAACATCGTATACGCCAGCGCAAGCGTGCTGGATATTGAGGTGTACACCGATTACAAAGACCCAGCTCTGGAAGAAAGAATAGAAGAGATCCTGACCGCCCATGAGCTGTACTATGAGAAATCTGAGGTCTGGATCGAATCTGAAAAGCTATACGAAGTCTTATACGAGACAGTCGTATGACCGCAACAAAAGGAGGAATCCAAATGTCTGCAAATAAAATCAAGTATGGCCTGAGGGGCCTCTACTATGCCAAGGCCACCTTCGATGATGACGGCAATGTCAGCTATGCCACCCCGGTCGCCATGCCGGGCGCACGGAGCCTGTCCATTAGCGCAGAGGGTGAGCCGGAAAACTGGTATGCCGACAACATCGTGTACGTTGTTCTGAACAACAACAGTGGCTACACTGGCGACCTGGAACTGGCGCTCATCCCGGAGAGTTTCCTGTCCGACATCATGAATGAGTCTCTGGATGATAACGGGGTGCTGGCGGAGAACACGGAGGCAACGCTGGAACACTTCGCTCTGCTGTTCCAGTTTGAGGGGGACCAGAAGGCTACCCGGCACGTTCTCTACAACTGCACTGCATCCCGTCCTGATATCGAGGGCGAGACTATCGAGGACAGCAAGGAACCCCAGACGGAGAAGCTCTCCATCACTGCTGCTGCCCTTGCCAACGGGTATGTCAAGGCAAAGACCACCTCTACCACCTCGGATGCTGTCTACAACGCATGGTTTACCAGCGTCTACAAGGACTTCTTCGACACTACAGAGGAAGCGTGATGATCACTGCAATGGCGGTGGGGGCTGAGGCCTCTGCCGCCGTCAGACTACTATGATGGGAGGCCGATAATATGGCTATTACCAAGACGATTGAGATCGACGGACAGGCAGTCCCGCTGAAGGCTAGCGCTGCCATTCCCCGCATCTACCGGATGAAATTTGGCCGGGACATCCTCCAGGATATGAACGGCCTGTCCGCTGCGACCCAGGAGAGTTCGGAGGACGCATCCACCCTCGACCCGAAGGTGCTCACCATGTTTGAAAATGTGGCCTACACCTTTGCAAAGCACGCAGACCCCAAGGGAGTGCCGGAGGAGCCAGACGAGTGGCTGGAGCAGTTTGGCACCTTCTCCATCTACACGGCGCTGCCGGAAATCCTTGACCTGTGGGCAGATAACCTGAAAACAGAGGTCGAGCGTAAAAAAAACTTCACCGCAGCAGCAGAGAAATGACTACGCCTCTCTTCCTGCTGCGGTGTATTCAGTTAGGCATCTCCATCCGTGATCTGGACCTGCTGACTATCGGCCTGGTCAACGATATGTTCGTGGAACACCAGAACGATGACTATGATTACCCAGAGTTGGCATCCCAGGAGCAGATGGACAAGTTCTAAGAGAGTGAGGTGAGGTCCATGGCAAACCGGATAACGGGCATTACCGTCGAGATCGGCGGCGACACCACAAAACTGCAGACAGCATTAAAATCGGTCAATTCCGAAATCAAGTCGACCCAGTCTCAGTTGAAGGATGTCAATACGCTGCTCAAGCTGGACCCCACCAACACTACCTTGCTGACACAGAAACAGAAGCTGCTGACCACTGCCATTGCCGATACGAAGGAAAAACTTACTACTCTCAAGACTGCTGCGGAGCAGGCTAACGAGCAGCTCCAGAAGGGTGACATCACCCAGGAGCAATATGACGCTTTGCAGCGGGAGATCATCGCCACAGAGCAGGAGCTGGAGAAACTGGCAGACCAAGCGGCGGAGTCCAATGCTGCGCTTGTCAAAATTGGGGAAGTGGGGGAAACCCTTGAATCGGTGGGTGATTCCATTTCCGGTGTGGGGACAAAGCTGCTGGGTGTGACCACTGCTGTTGTTGCTCTCGGGACGGCAGCCGTGACCACTACGGCAGACTTTGAGACCGCTATGAGCAAGGTCAAGTCCTTGATCTCCTCCGCCTCCACTGACCTTGAAGGGGATATGGAGCGGCTGGAAGAGGCGGCCCGTGAAGCCGGTGAGACCACCAAGTTCTCCGCAACCGAAGCGGCAGAAGCCATGTCTTACATGGGCTTGGCAGGCTGGTCAGCAGATGAGATGATCGAAGGCCTGGACGGTATCCTGAACCTGGCTGCAGCCTCCGAGATGGACCTGGCAACGGCATCAGATATTGTGACAGACTATTTGTCTGCATTCGGACTGACCGCCGCTGACTCCGGAACGCTGGTGGACAAGATGGCCTATGCCATGAGCAATTCCAACACCAGCACGGAGCAGCTGGGCGAGGCTTATAAAAACTGTGCTGCGACCGCAACCCAGCTGGGTTATGGCCTGGACGAGACTACGGCAACGCTCATGGTCATGGCGGACGCAGGTATCAAGGGCGGCGAAGCTGGTACGGCTTTGTCCTCCATTATGACCCGACTCGGCAACAACACCAGCGGATGTACAGATATGCTGGCGGAATACGGTATCGAGGTCTACGATGCCGAAGGCAACGTCAACTCCCTATCCAATATTCTCTCTGGCATGCAGGACATCTGGGCTGACCTGACCGACGAGGAAAAAGCTAACCTGGCCTATGTGGTTGCTGGTAAGACAGCACAGTCGGAGCTGATGACCGTCCTGGGTGAGACCACTGGCAGCTTTCAGGCATATCAGGAGGGACTGGAAAGCTGCTCCGGTACTGCGGAAACCATGGCAGACATTATGCAGGACAACCTGTCTGGGCAGCTTACCATCCTGTCTTCTCAGCTTCAGGAATTGGCAATCGCCTTTGGGGAGATGCTCATGCCCACCATCAAGAGCATTGTCAGCTGGATACAAGATTTTGTGGACAAGCTCAACAGCATGGATGAGGGGACCCGGCAGACGGTCATTCAGGTGGCTCTCCTCGTTGCTGCAATCGGCCCTCTGCTCATTATTCTGGGTAAGACGATATCCTCGGTCGGCTCCGCTATGAAGGGGTTCTCCTCCCTGGGAACCAGCATCTTAAAGGTCGTGAACCATGTCAAGACCGGCACGGGGATGATCGGGAAACTGGTCACTGCCATTGGCGGCATCTCTGCTCCTGTGGTAGCCGTGGTAGCGGTCATCGGCACATTGATAGCGGCCTTCGTTACCTTGTGGAATTCCAATGAAGAGTTCCGGGAGAACATCATCTCCATCTGGAACAGCATCGTGTCCAGAGTGACCGAGTTTGTGGACGGTATCAAGGAACGGCTTTCTGACCTGGGCATCAGCTTTGAAGGGATGGGCAGCATCCTGGACGTACTCAAGGGTGCATGGATGGAGTTTTGCAATCTGCTGGCACCCGTATTCGAAGGTGCCTTTTCAGCCGTCGCCACCATTTTGGACACCGTGCTGGATGTGATCACCGGGCTGCTGGATGTCTTTATCGGCATCTTCACCGGAGGCTGGGAGCAGGTGTGGACAGGTATCCAGGAGGTATTTGGCGGTATCTGGGACGGTATCTCCAGCCTGTTCTCTACGGCTTTGGATACCATCCAGCAGACGGCGGACGTGGTGCTTGGGTGGTTTGGCACGTCGTGGGAAGAGATGTGGAGCGGTATCCAGTCGTTCTTTGAGAGCATCTGGAACGGCATCAGCAGCTTTTTCTACGGCATCCTCACCGGGATACAGACAACGGCGACGACGGTGTGGACGGCGATCAGTGAGTTCTTCTCCTCCATTTTCAATACCATCTATAACGCTGTCTCCACTGCATGGAATGCAGTCTATGCGACGGTCACGGATGTCTGGAACAACATCTGGTCAGTGATCGAGCCGCTGGTGACCGCCTTTGGTTACCTGTTTGAGACAGTCTTCCAGGCCATCCAAATCGTTATCTCCAACGCCATGACAACGATCCAGACCACGATTCGGAATATCTGGAATGCCATCGTTTCCTTCCTGGCCCCCATATTGACCTCCATCCAGACGGCAGTCTCCACAGCATGGAATGCGGCAAAAACAGCCGTGTCCTCTGCCATGTCCACAATCAAGAGCGTTGTCTCCTCCGCTTGGAATACAGTGAAGTCCGCCGTCTCCTCTGCGGTGTCGGCGATCAGTACCACCGTTAGCAGTGTGTGGAGCACCATCCAGGGGTATCTCTCCTCGGTGATGGCCAGCATCCAGAGCAAGGTGACCGGCATCTGGGACAACATCAAGAGTGGTGTTGCCTCTGCCATTGGCGGTATCTATACCAATGTACAGACGGGCTTCAACAATGCGGTCAGCTTCATTAAGAGCCTGGTCTCTGCCGCTAAGAGCTGGGGTAAAGAACTGATCCAAAACATCATCGACGGTATTACGGCAAAGATACAGTCCATGGCGGACGCAGTGACCAATGTGGCGGATAAGATCAGGAGTTTCCTGCACTTCTCCGTGCCGGATGAGGGGCCGCTCTCAGATGCGGACTCCTGGGGTTCCGATATGATGGATACCTTTGCTTCCGGTATCTCAAAAAACAGCTCTGTGGTGACAAAAGCGGTGAGCGAGGTGGTCTCCTCGGTCAGTAACCAGATCTCCACCATGATGTCCAGCCTCAAGACCTCTTTCTCCAGTGGCTGGAGCAACATTACGAGTACCGTTTCAAAAGCGATGAGCAGTGTGGGTTCTGTGGTGTCCTCCGGGATGAGCGGGGTAAAAACTACGGTGAACAGCGGCTGGAATACGGTCGCCTCCGCCAGCACCAGCGCATGGACGAAAATCAAATCTACTGTCAGCACAGCGGTATCCGGGGTAAAAACCACCGTCTCCTCTGCGTGGAGCACCATCAAGAACAGCACCACTACTGCATGGAATGCGGTCAAGAGTACCCTTTCTTCCTGCTGGACGGGCATTAAAAGCACAGTGTCTACCGCATCATCCAGTGTCAAGACAACCCTATCCTCTGCGTGGAGCAGCGTCAAGACTTCGACCAGCAGCGCATGGAGCAATGTGAAATCGACCGTTTCCTCCACACTCACTAAGATGAAGTCCACGGTATCCACCGGGATGTCCAGCGTAAAAAGCAGCTTTACCAGCCCCATGTCCAGCCTGGTATCCTCTGCGGTATCCTGGGGCAAAGACATCTGCTCCCAGCTTGCCAGCGGTATCAAGAAATACGCCAGCAAGGTGGTATCTGCAGCAAAGTCCCTGGCAAGCTCCATCAAGAGCTTCCTGGGCTTCTCCCTGCCGGAGAAAGGCCCTTTGTCGGATGCGGACGAGTATATGCCGGACTTCATGGAACTGCTGGCTGGCGGGATGAAGGACAGCATGAGTAGTGTGTTGGAGCAGGCGAGAAACGTGGCTGGCTCCATCAGCGGTATTTTGGAGGACGGCATGGAACTGCCTGACCTGTCTGATGTAAACAGTACCATGGCGTTGGCGGGAGCTTCCTCCTCTGCTTCAAGAGAGGTTTCCGCTGGGCAGCGCACGACTAATGTGGGCGGTATCAGCGTTGTAGTCAACGGCTATAACGCCCAGGATGACAATGCCCTGGCAAAGATGGTGGCGAGTAAGATCAGTGATATGTTCGATGAGAACGATGCAGTCTTCCGTTGAGAACAACATGAGAGGGGAAGTGAACCAGTACAGTGGCAACAACAGCATATGAGACGGGCCGGACACCCGGTCGGCAGTATCTGGAGTTCAACGGCATCTCCAGCAGAGAGTTCCTGCTGTATCTGTCCGGCCCGGGGGTATATGACGCTCCCGCACCGGACGTCAGTACCACATCTATCCCCGGACTGAACGGCGACCTGATCACGGACAACGCCAGGATGGGGCTTCGCAGATTCCAAAATGTGAATATCCAATATGATGCATTCTTCTTCAACGGCCTTCCTGCAAAGACGGCAGCGGTCAAGTCATGGCTGCTGTCACCAGCGGGGTACCAGAAGCTGAAGGACTCCTACGACCCGGAGTTCTTCCGTATGGCTATGTGTACCTCGGCACTCACCTTCCAGGTCACACGCCAGCAGGCCGCAGAGGTGGAGCTAACCTTCAACTGCAAGCCCCAGCGCTGGTGCGAGGCGGGGCAGAATGCGGTTCCCCTCGACAGCAGCGGCTCTGTCCTGGAGAATCCCTATGCCTTTCACGCTCAGCCGCTCATCCGGGTCTATGGAGACGGCGAGGGGGAACTGACTATTGGAGATTACTCTGTTGTCCTCTACTCCATCGACGGATATATAGACCTGAACTGTGAGACCCAGAATGCCTACAATGCTGACGGGTTTTGCAACGACACGATATACTCTGAGGACTTTCCGCTGCTGGCCCCTGGCGAGAACACTATCGTCTGGGACGGCGGCATCTACTCCGTAGAGATCACTCCAAGGTGGTGGACACTGTGATACCTTGCCTATATGCAGCGTCCGAGACGGCGTTCACCACCAACGGCATCGGCAAGCTGTCCGACGCAGTCTCCTGCCAGGTGACAGAGAAACGGAACAGCAGCTATGAGCTGAAAATGACCTATCCCACAGACGGTATCCATGCGGACAGCATTCAGAAGGGCTGTCTCATTCTGGCAAAGCCCTCCGTGGCGGCATCCTCTCAGCCCTTCCGTATTTATAAAATCACCACAGGCCAGTCGGGGACGAAGGAGATCGCTGCACGCCATGTGAGCTATCAGCTCAACGACATCACAGCGTCTACCGTCTATGGGGCGAGCTGTCGTTCCGCTATCCTGTCTCTGAAAACCAATGCCACCACGCCCTGCGACTTCACCTTCTCCACAGACATCGACTCCGATGTGCCCCTGTCCATTGATGAGCCGAACTCTCTGCGGAACTGTCTCGGGGGGATTGACGGCTCCATCCTGGACACCTACGGCGGTGAGTTCGAGTGGAATCGATTCAACGTCGTCCTCCACAAGGAGAGAGGCGCGGACAATGGTGTTCGCATCGTTTATGGGAAGAACCTGGTGGAGCTGACACTGAAGGAAGATGACGGGGATGTCATCACCGGCGTACACCCCTTCTGGAAAGGCTCGGTGTCTGTGGAGGATACAGATGATAGCGGCGATACCACGGTCGACACACAGGAGGTCAAGGTAGAGCTGCCAGAGAAGCTAGTGATGGTGGACGGTGCCACGGAGTACCGAATCAGAGTGCTGGATTGCAGCACCGTATTCGAGTCACAGCCTACTGAGGAGCAGCTCCGGGCATATGCGGAGAGCTACTTGGCATCCACTTCTTACACCACACCTGCTGTCGATGTGGAAATCAACTTTGCTCAGTTGTGGCAGACGCCAGACTATGCGGACATTGCTGCAGCGGAGCAGGTCAGCCTGTGTGACACTGTCCATGTGTATCTCTCCAAGCTGGGGATAGAAGTCTCCAGCAAGGTGACGGAGACGGTGTACGACACACTGCTGGAACGATATGAGAGCATCACTCTTTCCAACTCCACTGTAGTCTCCAGCCGCTCCCTAGTCTCTACGATAGATGATTTAGTGTCCGCCAGCGTCTCTGCCCTGGAGACAAAGCAGACCCAGGAATACTCCACGCTATATGCCAGCATCCAGACGTTGGTGGCAGGGTCTATTACAGCAGAGACGGTTCGTGCCATTATCGCAGACTTCGACTATGTTGCTGTAGACGAGTTGGATGCCGCTGTCGCCGATTTGGGGTATGTGACGGCGAAGCAGGTAGAGGCGGACTACATCAAGGTGGAGAATCTCAGCGCAGCTGTTGGAGAGCTGGGTTACCTGACTGCAGAGAACGCAGCTCTGACCTATGCCACGATAACGACGCTGAATACGAACTACCTGACTGCAGGAGAGATCAGCGCCAGATATGCTGCCATCGACTTTGCAAATGTAGAGGTGGCAAGTGTCGGCACCCTGTTCGCAACAGTAGGTTTGTTGTCCGACATGACCATCGTGGATGGCTATGTCACAGGGGCCCTCAACGGCGTGACCATATCGGCAAATCAGCTGACTGCCGGGACCATCGATGCCGGAACGATTACTGTGGTCAATCTGGACTGTGCGAATTTGACGGTAGGCACCATCAATGGAAACCAAATCGCTGCTGGGACGATCACAGCGGACAATCTGGCGGAGGACGTGACAGGTGCAATCTCCAACGCCCAAGCTACGGCGGATGGCAAGAACACGGTCTACTACTCAGAGACGGCGCCCAGTGGTGGGAGCTATTCCGTCAATGATATTTGGTACGATACAGATGACGGGAACGCCATGTACTATTGGGACGGCTCTGAATGGGTACTGGCCCAATATGGTTCGGATGCCATCGCAGTAGGAGCCGTTACTGCGGAGCAGATAGCAGCTTCCGCTGTTACAGCGGCGAAGATCGCAGCGGGAACCATTACCTCAAATGAGATTGCCAGCGGCACTATCCTGGCATCCAACATCGCCAGCGGAACGATCACCGGGTCGCTCGTCGCAGCGGATACGATCACTGGTGATAACATTGCATCGGAGACGATCACAGCGGACAATATCGTGGCGGGTGCCATCACGACCAGCAAGCTGGCGGCCAGTGCAGTGACTGCAGAGAAAATCGCTTCTGCCGCCATCACTACAGATAAGCTGGCAGCCAATGCGGTCACGGCGGCAAAGATCGATGTTACCGACTTATTTGCCCAGGACATCACTGCGACGGGGACCATTACCGGCGTGACTATCAAGGGCGCCACAGGAGACTTCTCCGGGACGATTTCGGCTACCTCTGGCACAATTGGCGGGTGGTCAATAACTACCAATGCATTGTCGAATACTGCTACAGTCGGTCACCTGCCATATACTTGCCAGATGGCCGTTTCGACTGATGATGCCTATTACCACCCTTTTAGCATTAAGGATGACACGAGTGACACTTATACATTTTATATATCCCACCTCGGCTATATAAAATGTGCGTCTATTACTGCTACTTCTATAACGGCATCGCAGACGCTTTCTGTCACAGGAGCAACAACGCTCAATAACACGCTTTCCGTCACTGGAGCGGCCACACTTAGCAGCACTTTGGCGGTTACTGGTGCGGCTACGCTCAGCAGCAGCCTAAGTGTCAGCAGCACAATCACTGTGGGGAACAATGCCCGATTTGCCAATGGCTACGGTGTCTATGTCGCTGACACCGGTGGCACATACCGACTCCTCGGCAATCTGAACGCAGCGAATAACTATTTATTATGCACCGGTAGTATGACAAATACCCTCTATATCGGGACAACAAGCTACACATCAAATATCTATTTGCGGACTGCTGGCAGCGTCTACGCTGGGCCCAAAAGCATCCGGGTGCCGGAGGTGCAGAAAGGCTATATTTCCATCACCCCCTCTGCAGCAAATACACCCACAGGGTCGGCAGTCACTTTTAGCAGCACGTTCTCTGGAACGCCGCGTGTGGTTGCAACTCCTTCTACGACCGTACCCGGAACCACGGTGACAGGCGTGGGCACATCTGGAGCCAGTAGCACAGGGGTCACCATCTATGTGACTCGGACAAACACATCGTCGACCGGTATCCACTGGATAGCAGTTTACTGAGGAGGTAAGCAATGACTTTTTATGACAAAAATGGTGCAGCCCTTTCTGTGGGTGACCACATCGTTCCTGACGATGGCTTGGAGCTGGTGCTGGTATCTTCCGGCTATCTCGCCGACCTCGACCAAGATGTTCTCTTTGGGCAGCAGGTAAAAAACCTTGCCTCATTCAGCATCCTGACCCAGGAGGACTTGAGCAGTCAATGGACAAAAAAGGAGGAGATCGATGATGAGGGATAAGCAAGATGTTCAGCCCCTACGCCTTGTGGAAAAAGAGGTGGTGGATGACCTGATCCCGATCTCCTACCGGGAAGACAAGCTGCAACACTACGGATTTCTGACCAAGGATGTGGAGGAGACACTGGAGGATTTAGGCATCTGGGACAGCGCACTGGTACAGAAGGGGCCGGACGGCACAAAACGTGTGGCCTATGAGGAGCTCATCCCACTGCTGGTGGACGAGGTGCAGACACTGAAGCGCCAGGTACGCATCCTGCAGACACTCATGAGTGATTTCCTGGGAGGTTGAATGAACATGAATATCTATGACGTACAGTTTGCCGCCATGCGCTCGGGCAATTTCCTCCTTGCTGATTTGGTCAGCCGGGTAAATGCACTCTATGCGGCAAATCGGCTGACCGACGAGGACAGAGACTTCCTCATTGCTGCAGCTGTGGAGGAGTACTCGCAAGTCAGGGAGCCGCTTCTTCGGGAAAGGGGCAAATCACGGAAAGGGGGGACTCGAAATGGGTATCAACGGTAAGACAAATGACTTCCTGGCAGCAC
Organism: Clostridiales bacterium; assembly: GCA_021205695.1. GTDB lineage: Bacteria > Bacillota > Clostridia > Oscillospirales > Oscillospiraceae > Onthomonas. The sequence goes on along the minus strand of JAJPXB010000053.1, from coordinate 4,540 downwards.
TGACAAAGCTGGTTCAGGAGAGCAGTCTGCCGGTCTGCAATGTCCGGCTGTGCCTGGAGACCTTACGACTTCAGCTCATGGAGCTGGAGCGTCAGGCAATCAGCAAGGAAGCCGAGCAGGAGAATCAGACCAATGAGACGAAGCAGGAGGAGTAAGATATGTATGTGGACGCAGAAACCGTCATCCAGGCCGCCGCCCTGGTGACCGCTTTGGGGGTGTTGGTGGGTGCTATCCTCTCTGTGTATAAAATCGTGGAGAGGGACAAGCGGCAGTCGGTACAGATCAAGTCGATCCAGACGGAGCAAACGCTGCTCTGCTACAGTATCCTGGCCTGCCTAAAAGGACTCCAAGAGCAGGGGTGCGATGGCCCCGTCTCTGACGCCATCGACCGCCTGGAGAAACACCTGAACAAGAAAGCACACCAGGCAGGTGACTGAGATGAGGAAACGGAAACGTACCAGTCAACTGGTACAGGCGTTGAATGAAAGTCCTATCAACTATATGTCCGACCTGTTTATCGTGGCGATGGTCCTCAGTTGGATCATCGTCATTCTTATTATGGTCATCATGGCAGTATGGGCGACTATCGTACTCGGTGACACCTCAGTCTGGTGCTATGTGCAGGAGTTGACAGGGGTGCCACTCACAGCAGGCGGAGCCATTTGGATGGTCAAAAATGGTGTCCAACACGCTATCGCCAACAATAAGGGTAAACAGGCGCACATGGACTTCCCCGCAGTAAACGCTGACGGCGAGGATGATGGGCTTGAGCGGGAGTTTTGTACCAAAACAGATGATGAAGCCCTGGGTTAAATATTACAAAGAACGACCAGAAGAATCAGGAAAGCGTACTGCGGGAAAAGAACCAGAAACTTATCGGGGCGGCAGTATGATCATCGCATTGTCAAAGCCGCTCCAGTCGAGGTGCTGACCACAACGGTCGCAATAGACCTGATACTCCCGCTCCAGCGTGATGTCACAACGTGGACAAACTGGAAATCCTATGAGGCCATGTAGAGACGTGAAACAACGGAACTCTGTCACTGCCATGGGTTCCCTAAATGATGTCTGTGCGGTGTCAGGAGATGGCATCAGCAGCTCATTGGGTGTACAGTCAAGGCCAGTGCACAGCTTCTCCAACGTCAGCATGGATGGCACAGTCTTACCCCTAACAATCTTACTGAAGCATCTGTTACTGAGACAACAGCGTTTTGCGGCAGCTTTATAAGTAAGGGCATTCTCCCTGCAAAGGCGCCGTACAGAAATGGACAGGTTTTCTAAAAACATCTTGATCACTCGTTTCTAATAGAAAGATGTTTTTAGCGTATGCGAAGGGTACAGCAACCTCAAGATAGAAAGCTGAAAAATTTTCAGCTTATGCGTAGGGACAGGCACGCTAAGTCATAGTGCCTGTCCCAATAATTTTATTGCAGGAGAGGAGAATAAATGATGGAACTGTTTTTATTAGGGCTTTTGGTCTGCTCCACCATTACGGGGCTGTTGACTGAAGCAGTGAAAAGGCTGTGTGAGGAACATGGTCTCAATTATTATGCGAATACCCTCGCAGGGATAGATGCCACAGTGGTATCTATCCTGGTAGGGGTGGGATATGTGCTGTTTACCGGTTCAGTTGTCACTGCGCAGGTGGTTATCTCTATTATTGCACTGATTTTTATGAGTTGGTTCTGTGCAATGGTGGGCTACGACAAGGTGGTTCAGGCAATCAGCCAATTTAAGACCTATGGGAAGGACGAGTGATAAACATGGCAAAGACGAATACAGGCCTGGTGGCCTATGCCAAGGCACAGGTGGGGCTTCCGTACTGGTATGGCACCTATGGGCAGACGGCGACGGCGGCCCTCTATACCAGCAGGAAGAAGCAGTATCCGGAGTACTACACAGCGGATGACTTCAAGAGCCAGTACGGGAAACGAGTGCATGACTGCTCCGGCCTGATCAAAGGTTATCTCTGGAGTTCCAGCGCAACCAGCGCTCCTACTTACAATGCGGCCCAGGATAAGTCTGCGGCGGGATTCTATACCTCTGCCACTACGAAAGGAAAAATCACCACACTCCCCAAGACTGCGGGGCTGCTGGTGTTTCGTGGCACAGCGGTCAGCAAGATCACCCATGTGGGGGTTTACGACGGAGATGGCTATATCTACGAGGCGAAGGGCCACGCTTATGGGGTAGTTAGGACCGCCTATAAGCAGTCTGACTGGAACTACTGGGCGCAGTGCGTTTATCTGACCGATGATACGACGACCAGCACAAAGACTACCACCACTACTACTGCGGTATCGGAAAAGAAGGCGACCGATACAGCCAAGTCCTATGATCAGTCCATCGCTGGGACGTACAAGGCTACGACAAACCTCTATATGAGAAATGGAGCTGGCAAGAGCAAGTCTGCAATGGTAATCCTGCCGAAAGCGACAAGTGTGAAGAACTATGGGTACTATACTGCGGCAAACGGTGTGAAGTGGCTCTATGTCCAGGCCACATATGACAATATCAAATATACTGGCTTCTGTTGTGGAACCTATCTGAAGAAGCAATGAGCCGGGGAGAAACAACACCTGTGGTGGATTTGGTTCCCTGGCAGATGCTGTTTTTCACCTTTGCGCAAGATACCCCTCCAACAGTGTTACTCTTTACCGTTGGAGGGGTATTCTGCCTACATATTAGTCAAATAGAGGTTGCAATCTCTCTTGCTCAAATGGCGGGGTTCGATTTCCTGCTGCTTTACTTTGCACTTGCGCCAGTAACAGCGAAGCTGGAGTAATACTGTTCCAGGAACTCTCTGATCGATACGAAAATCTTCTTCATGACAATTGCCCCCTTTGATGCAAATCGAAGATGGAAGGTGGTTTCTTTTGATGCCTGCATTATACTGCCTTGAGAGAAACCTGTAAAATACATATAATGAAATCGACGCAATACCTATTGGGTATCGTATGGGGCAATACATCGCCCATAGTCATTCTACAACTACAATGCGGAGCTGACCGCCTGCGGAGATTTTCAGCCGCATGGTTTTGATGTGCCGGTCATAGAAGTTTGCCTTTTCCTTGTCGCTCATCTGTACCCATGTACTGCGGAACGCCTCGTCCAGCATCGTGTTGACGTTGATGTTGACCGATTCATCTAGTCGGTTTTGAAGTTCTGACAGCAGCGTTTTCGTTTTGATCGTATAGGTCGCTCCGGTGCAGAAGTCATCAATGAAGCAGTAGGGGTGTCCCTGGCTTTCCAGTGCGTTTCTGATTTGCAATCCGCTTTTGGCCTTCTCCAACATTACAAGAAAGTGGATACCGGGAAGGGACTGAATGAGCGCCCAATAGTCGCTGTCGCTGGAGACAAGGATCACGGAATCCACCTGATTCAGATAGACCTCCCGGCAGGTGTTCGCCGCCAGCGTCATGTCCACCTGAGACTTATGCTCGTAAATCCTGCCCACGACAACGTGTTCCGTATCGTAATCAGTTGGGATGCCCATCTGACAGAGGGTTGTCCATGCCGCTGTCGTATAATCAGAATCGAACAGCATGATTTTGTGAATGGCGTTTTTCTGTGCGGCATTGAGGCTGGATAACATCGCCGCCAACTTGACCGGGTCGCTGTTCTCGCAGTCCACGACAATAAGGGTTTTCTTGTTCCGCCCGATGAAGGCATAGAGATCGTCCATCTTTTGGTCGCCAGCGCTCCGTACCAGACTTTTATCCTCGAAGCTGTCTTCATAGCGCTCGTAAAGAAGCTGGACGAATTTGTAATCGGAGTTAAAAATGTTTCCGCATCCATCTCTGTCCCAGTTCATGTAGCATTGATAGGGATACCGATTTCGATTGGTGTTGTAGAAATCCCCCGCCGCCTTGATGCCGTCTTTTTTTAAGCCGTTTGGCATGAGGAACAGAGGGCGGATATAGCCCCAATTCACCCATTCGGGAAAAAGGTCTTTGACATTATTGATTCGATTTGAGATTTCACGATTGATAGTCAGAATATAATTGTTGATGTCCGGCTTTGTGCTTTGTAAATCTATCCCGTCTGCCAGCAGGACGGTCACAGCTTCTGTTGGTATCAGTTCCGGGAGAGAGGATAGATTTTTCAGTTCATACAGAAAAGCGGACCGGATTTGTGTGTATTTTTGTTCCAGCGCCGTTCGGATCATGCACAGGTTACGTATGATCCGGGCGCTTTTATTTTGCTCATGCCTTTTGAAGTTTTCTGTGAGCGGTGGGTCATGTGTTTCAAAGTGGCGGTACTCTACGCCGATCAGATACATCATCAGGGCGACAAGGTTATATGTATTTTTGTGGTCGTTGCCTGGCAATGGTTCAGGAGCTTCTGCTGGAAATACGCTCCCCAGCGCTGCCAGTGAATTAAGTGTTCTGCGTTTGGTGTCTGTGCCAGGTGGCGCTTGTTTTGAAATCATGTTTCTTGTCCTCCTGCTAATTAGTTTGTGTTGTGATTAGTTTATAAAAAGCCACTAAATATAGTATACCACACTTTGCAAGGCGTTGAGTGTTTTCGGCATTCTGAA
>JAJPXB010000052.1 GCA_021205695.1 Clostridiales bacterium | reverse complement strand
CCGCAGCTCAGCGTCTCCGGGATGATGTCGCTGACCTCCCGGTACAGCTCCTTGGGCCGCTTGGCGCACTCGTAGAGGGGATGCCGGACGGCGATTTTCTCCAGCTGCCGCTGGACATAGTCAAACAGGCCCTCCACCAGCTGGGGATAGGGCGGGATGTTGGCGTGATAGTCCTTGATCTCGCACTCCGTGGCCCGGAAGTCCTTCCGCAGCTGGTCGGTGATGCGGGGGAAGGCCGTCTCCATGCCGTTGGCCTCCAGATACCGCTCGATGTTGAAATTGGAGCCGGGGTGATAGGTCACCAGCAGCTCGCCGGTGACAAACACCTTCGGCTTTAGGTGGCTCCGGTCATAGGGGATCTGCCCCATCCGGTCGATGCAGTGGGCGAACGCCCGCCTGGCGCTGCTCACGCCCCTGCGGATGCCCTCCGCCACCTGGGCCACGCAGTCGTTATAGACCTCATCCGTCTCGCCGGGGTGCAGCTCGTAGGGGCGGATCTTCCGGCACAGGTCGGTGAGGATGTCCAGCATCATAAAGGTCCAGACCGCCTCCCACACCGCGCTGACGCCCAGCACCGCCACGCCGGGGTGCATCTCCTTGGTATCCCCCATGTCCGTGGTCACGATGGGCACCTCCGTAAATCCGGCCCGGTCCAGACCCTTGCGGAGCAGCCCCGCATAGTGGGTCATCCGGCAGTCGCACTGGAACTTCACCATGGCCACGGCCACCTCGTCCTGCCGGTAGTGCCCTTCCTGCAGGGCGCTGATGAGCTCCCCGATCACCATCTGGCAGGGGAAGCAGATGTCGTTGTGGACATACTTCTTGCCCAGGGCGATCTGCTCCCGCCCGCCGATGGGCAGCGTCTGAACCTTGTAGTTCTCCTTCTCCATGATGGCGGAGAGCAGGACGGACACCTCCCGGGAGATGTTGGGCACCAGGATGGTGCGGGTCTTCTTGTCCTTTTTGTAGAACTTGGCGGGGCTGGGTGCGGGCAGCTCCCGGTTCCAGTGCAGCATGGTCTCCCACAGCCGGGCGTCCCGCCGCTTGATGTCAATGGTCTCCAGGAAGGACTGGATGCGGATGCCCAGGGAGCCGGTGGCGTCGCTCTCGTCCACCTTGAGGATCAGGGGGGACTTGTTGCCGCTCTCGTTCAAGATCCGGCTGATCTCGTCGGACAGAATGGCGTCGTGGCCGCAGCCGAAACTGACGATCTGCACATACTCCAGCGACGGGTCCTTCGCCGCCACCATGGCCCCCTCCAGCATTCGGGTGTGGAAGTTGTTGGTGATCTCGATGGTGGTGTTTTTCAGGTCCTGCTCGCTGAGGTGGGGCAGGCTGTCCACGGTGAGCACCGGGATGCCCCGCTCCTCGAACCGCTTGAAGATGTCGTGGCAGATAAAGGGGTCGGTGTGGTAGGGGCGGCCTGCCAGCACCACCGCATAGGAGCCGTTTTCATGCGCCTGGCGCAGCACCTCCTCCCCCCGTCCGGTCAGGGTGCTGCGGAAGGTGCGCAGGGCCTGCTCGCCGTCCGCAAAGGCGGACTCCGCCGCCTCCCCGGAGACGCCCAGGGTCTCCACCGCGTAACGACAAATCTGCTTTTTCCGGTCCTGCTCTGCGAACCAGTGAAAGACGGGGGTGTCGAAAATCACCTTGTTGTCCCGCCCCGGGTCCTGGGCGTTGCGCACCACCATGGGATAGCCCTGGAGGACGGAGCAGACGTAGGGGCTGAGCTTGTCCACCCCCTCCGGAGGCATATGCATCACATAGGGGAAGAAGATGCGGTCAACCCCCATCCGGGACAGCTCCATGATGTGCCCGTGCACCAGCTTCGCCGGGAAGCAGACCGTGTCGGAGGCCACATATTGCAACCCCTGCTCGTAGATCCTGCGGGAGCTTTTGGGAGAGAATTTCACCTGATAGCCCAGCGCCCGGAAGAAGGTGCTCCAGAAGGGCATACTGTCCCAGAATTCCAGCACCCTGGGCAGGCCGACGACCTCATCCCTCTCCGGGGCGGCCTGACGGAAGGGATAGTCCTGAAAGAGCAGCTGTTCCCGCTCCACGAACAGATCCGCCGGTTTTTCCCTGCTTGTTTTCTCAGCGGCGGAGTCGTCCTGGGCCTCCGCCGCCCCCTTTTCGCACCGGTTGCCGGATATCCACTGTTTCCCGGTGGAGAAGCGGACGATGGTGCGGCTACACCGGTTGCCGCAGCCCGTACATTGGACGCCGGTCTGGGTCTCGTAGGAGAACCGCTCCACCGCGTCAAAGCCGATGAAGGAGGACGCGCCGCCGTGACCGTAGCCGGATTCCGTCACCTGCCGCTTCACCGCCAGGGCCGCGCCGATGGCCCCCATCTCGCCGGGGTAGGGGGCCAGCTTCACCTCCGCGCCCAGATATTCCTCCAGTGCCCGCAGCACCGCCCGGTTGCGGAAGGTGCCGCCCTGCACCACGATGCAGTCGCCCAGCTGGGCGGTGTTGGAGATGCGCACCACCTTGGTGAACACGTTTTCGATGATGGAGCGGCACAGCCCCGCCATAATGTCGTCGGGGCCCTTGCCGCACCGCTGCTCGTTGATGATGGTGCTGTTCATAAACACGGTGCAGCGGCTGCCCAGTTTGGCGGGCGCCTCCGACCGGAACGCCGCGTCCGCGATCTCCTCCACGGGGATGTTCAGGTTCACGGCGAAATTTTCCAGGAACGAGCCGCACCCGGAGGAGCAGGCCTCGTTCAGCATGATGTTGGTGATGATGCCGTCCTCCAGCCAGATGGCCTTCATGTCCTGGCCGCCGATGTCCAGCAGGAAGGTGGCCTCCGGGTAATAGTGGGTGCAGCCCAGGGAATGGGCCACCGTCTCCACAGTGTGATAGTCCGCGCCGTAGGCCCGGGCCAGCAGGTTTTCCCCATATCCGGTGGTGCCCAGGCCCAACACGGTCAGCTTGATTCCCTGGGCGTCATACTTCCGCCTGAGCGCCTTCAGGCCGTCCCGCACCACCAGCAGGGGCTCCCCCTGGTTGTTGGCGTAGAAGCGGTCGACGACCCGCTCCTCCTCGTCCAGCAGGACGAATTTGGAGGTGGTGCTACCGGAGTCGATGCCCAGCCAGACCCGCAGCTCCCCGTCCACCGGCTTCGGCGGGCAGAGCTCTCTCAGCTCCCGGTCATGCCGCGCCTGGAAGGCCTGCCGGGCCTCTTTCGTGGGAAAGAGGGGCGCTTGCTCCTCCTCCCCGGAGGCGGAGGGGTCGTCCGGCCGGTCCAGCCGCGCCGATAGCTCCTCCAGGGTGACGATATCCGTCCCCTGGGGGAAGAGCTGATCGATGGCGATGGCCGTGCCGTAGGCCACGATGGTCTCCGGGTGCTCCGGGCGGACGATGTCCCGCTCCGACAGGTGCAGCCGCTGGGCAAACACCCGCACCAGAGTGGGGTGAAAGGTCAGCGGGCCGCCCTCGAAGATGATGGGGGCCGACAGCTCCAGCCCCTGGGCAAGCCCGCCAATGGTCTGCTTCACGATGGCATGGAAGGTGGACAGGGCGATGTCTTCCTTTCTGGCGCCGGAGAGCAGCAGCGGCTGGATGTCCGTCTTGGCGAACACACCACACCGGCCGGAGATGTCGTAAACAGTGCGGCCCTGCTCCGCCAGAGCTTCAAACTGCTCCGGCTCCACGTTCAGCAGGGCCGCCACCTCGTCAATAAATGCGCCGGTGCCCCCGGCGCAGCTGCCGTTCATCCGCATATCGGAGGTCTGGAGCTGGCCTTTCTGCTCGTCATAGTAGAAGAACACGACCTTCGCGTCCTGCCCGCCCAGCTCCACGGCGGTTTTCACATTGGGGTACAGCGCCCGGACAGCGGCGGAGTTGGCCACCACCTCCTGTATGTAGGGGACGCCCAGCTTTTCCGCGATCGGTCTGCCGCCGGAGCCGCAGACCGCCGCCCGGAACCGCTCTGTGGGGAAGCGTTCCGCCGCCTCCCGGAGCAGGCTGGCCACCGTCTCCTGCTGCCGGGCGTTGTGGCGCACATAACGCGCGTGGAGCGTCTCTCCGGTTTCCGGGTCGGCGACGACCACCTTGGCCGTTGTGGAACCCACGTCAATGCCGATGCGAAGAATCCTGTCCGTATCCTCCACAGCTATCCTTCCTTTCCGCGCCTCAGGGCGATTCACGTTCCGGTTCCGGCGGAATCCATCCGGCGATGTCGGACACGTCAAAGTCATAGGTCAGTTTTTTGCCATAGGCCCGCTCGTAGGCGGCCACCTTCTGGCGGTAGTCCTGCGCCATCATCTCCTCGCTGTTGACCCGGTCGCTCTTGGACGGGTCGGGGTAGATGGGCGGGAGGACGTGCATGACATACCGGGTCTTGTGGAACTGCTCGTTCTCCTGCCCCGGCAGGTCCCGTATCTCCACAAAGCAGGAGACCACGGGCACATGGTTGACGGCGGCGTAGTAGTAGGCCCCCCGCTTGGGCGGACGGGGCTTCCGGTAGTGGAACCACATCTCCTGCTCCGGATAGATCAGCACGGCGTGGCCCTGCGCCAGCCGCTCGTGGAGCATGGGGCCGAAGTGCCTGTGCAGATAGGTGGTGCCGCCGGCCAGGGGGATGATGTCCTCATGGTTCATCAGGAACCCGATCCAGCCCTTCATGGCCAGGTTGCTCTCCTGACTGACCATGTACAGCCGCCTGTAGCCCGCCCTGTTCATGGTCTGGCGCACCGCCGTGTTGTCCAGGGGGCTGAAGTGGTTGCTGGTCACAATGACCCCGCCGTGTACTCCGGCGAGATTTTCCAGCCCCTCGATTTTCGTGCTGCGGTTCAGGCATTTGGTGGCGGTATCTGTCAGCGCGCGGGCGCAGACGTTGCAGAACCGGTAGCCGAAGGTCTTGTAGTTGTCCAGGAAGTGCTGCGTGATGGCCTCCTGCTCCTCTTTGGACAGGGCGGGGTCATCCACCTCCACCTTACAGTTTAAGTCGCCGCGCTCCGTGGCGGAGCGCATATTGGCCACCACCTGCTCTTTGCTTCCTCCGATTAACATACACGAATTTTCTCCCCTTTTTCTCCCATTTTGCGGAAGGTCGTCGGCTGTTTGCACACCTCCGGGCCCTTTTGGATCATGTTGCCCAGGCAGGTGCGGTCGGACGCCTTCTGCGCCTCGGAGTAAGTCTCCTTATGGCGCACGATGTCCGCATAGAAGGGGGAGTCCTTCGCGCAGCGCCAGAAATAGTCCTCATAGGGGATATCGTCGTAGCACCAGGGCTTCTGGAACAGGTTATAGTGGATCAGGTTGGGATGCTCCAATACGCTGACGGCCCCGCCGCCCTCCGGCGGCATGGCGTCCCAGCTCTCGTCCAGATAGACGATCCTGCCGTTGCACATGGCGTTAAAGTAGTCCTGATCCGGGGCGAGGCAGTCAAAGTGATAGGTGTCCAGCAGGTGGAAGAAGTGGCCGCTAAAGCCGACCTCCCGCATCTTTTTCAGGTTCATCACCAGGATGCCGGAGTTGATATACTGGTCGATGGGGACGC
>JAJPXB010000023.1 GCA_021205695.1 Clostridiales bacterium | reverse complement strand
GCATCACTGCGCGGGCGCGATGGTGATCGGGCCGGCCGCCATGGCCCGAAGGGCCGTCCGATGGCTCTCCGGCGTCACTCCGGCGCAGCAGGCGGCGTCCACCGCGATCTCCACCTCCGGCAGAAACGCCTTGAGCAGCAGGGCGTTGGAGATGACGCAGATGTCGGTGCAGAGCCCCACCAGGGTGATTTTCCCGATGGGCTCCTCCCGGTCTGCCGCCCGGAGCAGAGCGCCCAGGGCACGGGAGCCGAAGGTCTCCTTGTCGATGGCCGGCTCCTGGCGCAGAGCCTCCAGCGCAGGGGCCAGCTCCCAGCCATAGGAGCCCTGGATGCAGTGGGGGACCGGGAGCTTTTTCCCCTCCTGGGTGTTCAGGTAGTCTGAGCTGTGCGTGTCACGGGTGAAAATCACCTGCCCGTCAAAGCGCCGCACCTTCTCCGCCACCCGGGGGAGAATGGCCACCGCCTCCGGCGTGCCCAGCGCGCCGTCGATAAAGTCGTTCTGCATATCTACTACCACCAGAATGTTCTGCATGGTGATCGCTCCTTTTCCTTACGATTTGGGCCTGTCTGTCACTTGCCCAGGGCCTGACGCAGATAGGGGTTGCTCTGCCGCTCCCGCTCCAGGGTAGAGGCGGGGCCGTGGCCGGGGAGAACGGTATAATCCCCCTCCAGCCGCCCCAGCCTGGCCAGGGAGTCCAGCATGGCCTGGGGGTCGCTGTCCGCGAAGTCTGTCCGGCCACAGGAGCCTGCGAACAGGGTATCTCCGGTGAACAGCAGCTCCTCCACCTGGTAGGTCAGCCCGCCGGAGGTGTGTCCCGGCGTCTCCAGGACGCGGATGGTATGGCTCCCCAGGGCGACGGTATCTCCCTCGGCGAGGAAGCGGACGTCCTCCACCCCCTTTAACCCCTCCTCTCCCATGGCGGAGATGTGGAAGTTGGTGGGGCTGGTGGGGTAGTCCCGGCGGCTGACGTAGACCGGGATGGGGCCGGAGGCGGCCAGAAAGCCGGGGACGCCGTCCACATGGTCAAAGTGGCCGTGGGTCAGCAGGATCATGGCCGGGGTATAGCCCTCCTGCCGGAGCAGGTCGCAGAGCCGCTCCCCGCTGTCGCCGGGGTCGATAACGGCGGCCGTATGGGTGATCTCGTCACCCAGAAAATAGCAGTTGGTGGATACAAATCCCACCGTGACCGAGCGAAGGTACATGACACATCCCTCCGTTTTTGATGATGGATGACAGGGCGTGGGGCCGCTCACAGCTTCCCCTTCCACTCAAATAACAGGTTCATGGCCTCGATGGGGGTCAGGGCGTTGACCTCCAGCGTCCGGAGCTGGTTCAAAATCTCCTGCCCAGCCATGTCGTCCACGATGGCGGCCTCCAGGGTCTGCCGCAGCTCCCCCAGGTCGTCCAGCTCTCCCCGCAGCCGCTGCAGCAGGGGGACGCCCTTCTGCTCCAGCAGCTCCCGCACTCTGGGGACGTGGGAGAGCCCCGCCCCCAGGGCCTGCAGCTCCCGGCAATTGGTGTTGCCGTAGACGATGCGGCCGATAAGCCGCTCCAGGTCGGTGATCTGCCGGAGGGCGTCCAGTAGCTCCTGTCGGGTGACCAGATCGTCCACCAGGGCGGCCACGGCGTTGAGCCGTCCGTTGATCTCCACCGGGGACAGGAGGGGGCGCTCCAGCCACTGGCGGAGCTTTCGGCCGCCCATGGCCGTCTTGGTGCGATCCAGCACCCACAGCAGGCTCCCCCGCTTCTCCTTGCCCCGGAGCGTCTCGGTCAGCTCCAGATTGCGCCGGGCGGTGAGGTCCAGCTCCATATAGCGTCCCGTCTCGTAGTATTCCAGGGTGCGGAGATAGCTGAGATTGGCCTTTTGCGTCTCGTGGAGGTAGCCCAGCAGCGCTCCCGCCGCCTGGATAGCCCAGGGGCGGTTCCGGGGGACGGAGGCCAGCGTCTCGAACTGCTCCTCCGCCTGCGCTCTGGCCTGCTCCGGGAGAAAGCGATCTCCCCCCGGCTCGTAGCAGCAGTTCAGCTTCTCCTTCAGAAAGGTGAGCAGCTCCTCCTGCTCCATGCACAGGGGGGACAGCACCGCCTCCCTGGGGGCGAAGCGCCCCAGCTCGTTGAGGACGTGGGGCAGCACGCTCTCCCCGGCAAAGCCGGTGGTCAGCACCGCGCCGGTGGACAGGTCGCAGAAGCACAGCCCCGCCCCGTCCCGCTCCAGGCAGACGGCGGCCAGGTAGTTGTTCCGGCCCTCCTCCAGCATGGAGGCCTCCACCACGGTGCCGGGAGTGACCACCCTGGTCACATCCCGCTCCACCAGCCCTTTGGCCAGGGCGGGGTCCTCCATCTGCTCGCAGATGGCCACCTTGTAGCCCTTGGCGATGAGCCGGGCCAGGTAGGACTCGTAGGAGTGGTAGGGGACGCCGCACATGGGGGTCTGATCCTCCTGGGGCTTGCCCCGGTCACGGGTGGTCAGGGTCAGATCCAGCTCCTGGGACGCCACCCGGGCGTCCTCGTCGAACATCTCGTAAAAATCCCCCAGCCGGAAGAACAGCAGACAGTCCGGGTACTGCTCTTTGATTTGCAGATATTGCTTCCGCATGGGGGTCAGCTCTGCCGCCATTGGTTACTCCTTATCCAAACGATAGATGCTCAATCCGTAACCAGCTCCCCGAACAGCGCCCAGGTGGTGGAGCCGGTGATCCTCGCCTGCTGCCAGGTGCCGATCAGGGAGAGGTCGCCGTTCAGGTGTACCAGCCGCCCCCCGTCGGTGCGGGCGGTGAGGGTGTGCCTGCCGTCGGCGTTCTCTCCGTCCACCAGGACCCGAAGGGTCTTGCCCACATAGGCGGCGTGCTTTTCGGCGGAGATGCGGTTTTGCAGGTCCACCAGCCGCTGGAAGTTCCGGTTCTTCTCCTCCTTGCGCATGGGGTCGGGGAGCTTCGCCGCCGGCGTGCCCTCCCGGGGGGAGTAGATGAAGGTGAACAGGGCGTCGTACCGCACCTCCTCCAGCAGAGAGAGGGTCTCCTCAAACTCCTCTGTCGTCTCTCCGGGGAAGCCCACGATGATGTCCGAGGTGAGGACGATATCCGGGATCAGCGCCCGGAGGCGGCGGATCTCGTCCAGATAGGCCGCCCGGTCATAGTGGCGGTTCATGGCCTTGAGCACCCGGTCGCTCCCCGCCTGGACGGGGAGATGGAGGTGGGGCGCCACCTTCTCGCACCGGGCCATGGTCTCGAACAGCTTCTGGGAGGCGTCTCTGGGGTGGCTGGTCATAAACCGGATGAGAAAGTCCCCCGGAATGGCGTTGACCTGCTCCAGCAGGTCGGCAAAGTCCATATCCAGTCCCAGATCCTTGCCGTAGGAATTGACGTTCTGCCCCAGGAGGGTGATGTCCTTGTAGCCCTCCGCCGCCAGCTGGCGCACCTCGTCCAGAATCAGCTCCGGGGCCCGGCTCCGCTCCCGTCCCCGGACGTAGGGGACGATGCAGTAGGTACAGAAGTTGTTGCAGCCGTACATGATGGACACCCACGCCTTGAGCCTGCCCTTGCGCACCACGGGAAGGCCCTCGGCGATGACCCCCGGGGAGTCCGGCGTCTCAAAGACCCGCTTTTTCTGCTCCAGCACCTGGCACAGCAGCTCGGAGAATTTCCACAGCACATGGGGGCCAAAGACCAGATCCACGTGGCGGAAGGACTTTTTGATCTTCTCCGCCATGTGGGGCTCCTGCATGGCGCAGCCGCAGAGACAGATGATCTGGCTGGGCTTGTTCCGCTTGGTGTGGGTCAGGTGTCCCACGTTGCCCAGCACCCGCATCTCCGCGTGCTCCCGGACGGCGCAGGTGTTGATGACGATGACGTCCGCCTCCTGCTCGTCCTCGGTAAAGCCGTAGCCCATCTCGCTGAGCATCCCCCGGATCTGCTCCGAGTCCGCCTCGTTCTGCTGACAGCCGTAGGTGTCCACCAGGGCCAGGGGCTGGACGGGCAGGCGGGCGTTGCGCTCCATGACCTGCCGCCGAATCTCACGCTGACGCTCCAGCGCCTCCGCCGAAATCAGCACGTCCTCACGTCTCAATGTGGTTCCTCCTCATGCGGCGCACAAATGCCGCCAATTCTCCAGAATAAAGGGATTATAGCACGTTTTCCCCCCAGATACAAGGGAGAGTTCAGGGCCAGGAGGCCCCAATCGCCCAACCCGCCCCCGCCAAATCAGACGCAAAACAGGCCCCTGTCTGCCGGACCATGCGGCATTCAGGGGCCTGTATTGGGAGCAAAAAGGGTTCTGTGGCAAATCATCCCTGTTTTCGGCGTTCGTTTTTTGGTAAGCGCTCGTCAGGGGGCGCTACCCTACCGCTTGCGATCTTCCCATTCGGATTTGTGCTCTTTCCACCATTCAGGGAAGTTGGGGTCGTTGGGGGAAAGCGTGGTTTTCATTATTAAAAGTATGGCATCTTGTGTAGCCTTATTAAATGGAGACAGTTCATCTATTGCTCTGGCTAAATGCAGCAGCTCCATTATAATCCCATTATTTCTTGTCCATATTTCACCATTATATTTCTGAGAAATCGTTTTGGGAGTTACATTTTCTTCCCTATAATAATGACAGGGATGAGTCTGCCCTAGCAGATACAAAATGTTATTTCTGTTTTCGTTTATTCTCTTTCGGTCAAAAAAGACGCTTTCCTCCGATTCCTTGCTGTACCCATATTCCCTTGAAAAAAGATATGAACACTCCTTTTCCGTCGTATTTTCATCCGCCAAACATTTTTTGAATATAACATCTACATCTGTTTCGTTCAAATCAATTGGCTCAAAGCCTTGCATTTCCAGTTTCTTCCCATATTTCTCTCTTAATCCCATGACAACAACCTCCCTTCACAAAATCCGACCATCCTCTGCCACGGTTTGCAGAGGACCGCCCTGCAGACCCGGCTCAGGTATTCATCTGCTTCCGGCGGCTGAGATTCATGGTGCCGTCCTGCATGGAGCCGATGGACTCCAGGCTCTTGCCGGTGCCGTAGGCCACGCAGGAGATGGCGTCGTCCGCCACATGGGTCTCGATGCCGGTGTGGGACTCGATGAGCCGGTCGAAGCCCCAGATCAGGCTGCCGCCGCCGGTCATGACGATGCCGTTGGTGGAGATGTCCGCCACCAGCTCCGGGGGCGTCCGCTCCAGGACGGAGTGGATGGCGTCCACGATGCGCTGGGCGGGCTCCTCAAAGGCCTCGATCATCTCGCTGGAGGAGACGGTGAACTGCCGGGGCAGGCCGGTCATCTGGTCGTGGCCGGTGACCTCGATGGTCTGCTCCTCCGGGCGGGGAAACACGCAGCCCAGGGAGATCTTCAGCTCCTCCGCCGTCCGGGTGCCGATGAGGACGTTGTGCTTCCGGCGGATGTATTTCACCACCGCGTCGTCAAAGGCGTCCCCGGCGATCTTGATGGAGGTGGACTCCACCACGCCGGACAGGGAGATGACGGCGATGTCCGTGGTGCCGCCGCCGATGTCCACCACCAGATGGCCCTCGGGCTGGGCGATGTCGATGCCCGCGCCGATGGCGGCGGCCACCGGCTCCTCGATGAGGTAG
>JAJPXB010000021.1 GCA_021205695.1 Clostridiales bacterium | reverse complement strand
GGTTGTTCTCCAGGAAGGCGATGAGCATCCGGGGCGGGGCCACGCAGGTGTTGTTCAGGGTGTGGGCCAGCTGGTTCACCGTTTTGACCTTCTTCTTGCCCTTTTTGTCCACCGTCTCCACATGCTGGCTGTAGCGGATGCCCAGCCGACGGGCCTGGGCGTCGCCCAGGTTGGAGCAGGAACAGACCTCGAAATATTTCTGCTGCCGGGGGGACCAGGCCTCGATGTCACAGCTCTTGACCTTCAGGTCTGCCAGGTCGCCGGAGCAGCACTCCAACTGACGCACGGGGATATCCAGGGAGCGGAACAGATCCACGGAGTTTCTCCACAGCTTTTCATACCAGTCCATGGACTCCTCCGGCTTGCAGATGACGATCATCTCCTGCTTCTCGAACTGGTGGATGCGGTAGACGCCCCGCTCCTCCAGGCCGTGGCTGCCCTTTTCCTTGCGGAAGCAGGGGGAATAGGAGGTCAGGGTCAGGGGCAGCTCCTGTTCGGGGATGATCTGGCCGTTGAACCGGGCGATCATGGAGTGTTCGGAGGTGCCGATGAGGTACAGGTTGTTCTTGGGATCGGTGACGGTGGGGTCGTCGATCTTGTACATCATGGCGTCCATCTCCGGGAAGGACATGACCCCCTCCACCATCTCTCCCCGAATCATATAGGGGGGAATGACGTAGGTGAAGCCCCGGTCGATCATGAAGTCCCGGGCGTAGGCCAGCACCGCCTCATGGAGCCGGGCGATGTCGCCGATGAGATAGTAGAATCCGGTGCCTGAGACTCTCCGGGCGCTGGTCAGGTCGATACCGGCGAAGGAGGCCATAATGTCGGTGTGGTAGGGGATGGGGAAGTCGGGGACCTTCGGCTCTCCGAACCGCTGTACCTCTACGTTGCAGGAGTCGTCCGGGCCGATGGGAACGGAGGGGTCGATGATGTTGGGGATGACCAGCATGATCTCCCGCACCCTGGCGTCCAGCTCAGACTGCTTGGCCAGCAGAGACTCCCGCTCCTGGGCCTCGGCGGTGACTTGGGCGGAGAGCTGAGCGATCTTCGCCTCGTTCTCCTCGGCCAGAGCTGGATTTTTCTTCGCCTGTCCCTTGAGCATGCCGATCTGCCTGGAGATGTTGTTCCGGTTGGCCAGCAGGGCCTCGGCGGCCTGCTTGGCCTCCAGGCTCTGGGCGTACAGGTCAATGACCTGGTCTACCAGGGGGAGCTTTTCCTCCTGGAACTTGTTTCTGATATTCTGCTTGACGATGTCGGGGTTATCCCGGACAAATTTGATATCCAGCATAGGTGTCTGGCTCCTTCTCTTCTCTGGTCGGTTAGCTCCGTTTCGGGAGACGGTGCAGAGCGTCCAGCAGGTCGTTCAGGTCGTCCACGCCGTAGTATTCCAGCTCCAGACGGCCCTTCCGCTTTCCGGCAACGATTTTGACCCGGCGGCCCAGACGGTCCTCCAGCTCCCGGGCGGCGGCGGCGGAGTAGTCCACCTCCGGCATGGCCTGCTTTTTCGGCTCCTCCTGTTGGGCGGCCCGGTTGAGCTGTCTGACCAGCTCCTCTGTCTGACGGACGGAGAGCTGTCGCTGGGCCACCTTGTCTGCCGCCGCCTTCATCTCTCCCGGGTCAGACAGGCCCAGCAGGGCCCGGGCGTGTCCGGCGGAGAGGATATCCGCCTCCACATAGTCCGTCAGCTCCCTGGGGAGCGCCAGCAGCCGGACGGCGTTGGCCACCGCCGGGCGGGATTTCCCCACCTGCCGGGCCACCTCCTCCTGGGTCATGCCGTAGTCCTGGATCAGGGTCTGATAGCCCTTGGCCTCCTCCATGGGATTCAGGTCCTCCCGCTGGAGGTTTTCGATCAGCCCCAGCTCCATGGCCTTCCGGTCGTCCGCCTCCAGGACGATGACCGGGACCTCCTCCAGCCCCGCCTCCCGGGCGGCCCGCCAGCGGCGCTCTCCGGAGATGATCTGATAATAGCCGGAGGCCATCAGCCGGACGTTGATGGGCTGCAGGATACCGTGGAGCCGGATAGACTCGGTGAGGTCGGCCAGGCTCTCCTCGTTGAACTGTTTCCTGGGCTGGGCCTGGTTGGGGCGGACCTTCTCGATGGGGAGCGTGGTGACCCCCTCCTGCTCCGGCAGGGAGGCCGCTTCGCCCAGAAGGGCGTCCAGTCCCCGGCCCAGACCGGAGCCGATTGTTCGCTTTGCCATAGGGGGTAGGTTCACCTCGTTTTGCTCTGATATAAGTTACTCTGCGACAAATTCCTCCGCCAGTCTCAGGTACGCCTGGGCGCCGGTGCTGTACTTGTCGTAGGCCATCACCGGCATGCCGTGACTGGGCGCCTCGGAAAGACGGACGTTTCGTGGGATCACGGTGGCGTAGACCTGTCCGGGGAAGTGCCGCTTGACCTCCTCCGCCACCTGGAGGGAGAGGTTGGTGCGGCCGTCGAACATGGTGAGGAGTACCCCCTCCAGCTCGATCTTCCGGTTCAGCTTGCGCTTGACGATGCGGATGGTGGAGAGCAGATCGCTGAGTCCCTCCAATGCGTAATATTCGCATTGGACAGGCACCAGGACACTGTCGGCGGCGCACAGGCCGTTCAGAGTCAGCAGCTCCAGAGAGGGGGGACAGTCGATGAAGATATAGTCGTAGTCCTTGTCCAACGGCTCCAGAGCGTCCTTTAAGAGCATCTCCCGCCGCTCCAGGCCGGTCATTTCAATGCCTGCCCCTGCCAGCGCCTTGTTGCTGGGGATCACGTCGCCCCACTGGGTGGAGACGACCGCCCGGCGCACATCCGCCCCATCAATGAGCACCTCATAGATGTTGGGCGAGGCGGCATTTTTGTCCACCCCGAAGCCGGAGGTGGCGTTGGCCTGGGGATCGAAGTCGCACAGGAGGACGCGCTTTCCCTTTTGCTGCAGTGCGGCAGCCAGATTGACGGCGGTGGTGGTCTTTCCCACGCCGCCCTTTTGATTTGCCACAACAATGCGCCTTGCCACCGTCTCACCACCTGATCGGAGGGGAAAAACCGTTCCCTCCGCTGACTCGGGCGGCGTCTGCTCCGGCTCCGCCCGTTGCTCCTTATTATAGTATAGTTCCGGCAAGTTTGCAACTGCGACAGTGGCAATTTCGCTCAAATTTCTTTCAGCCTGGCGGATGACGGGCAAAGCTGTTTCACGTGAAACATCCTGTCGGCAGGGAGGGGGAAAGACCGTCGGCATAGGGGACGGCCTGGAGACAGTGCAGGAAAACCGGCGCGTTTCACGTGAAACACGCACCCGGAACCTGCGGCCCGCCAGAGCGCAGACCGGCCGCCGCCCCAGGGAAAAGGCCCGGCGCAGACCGGCCAGCCGGAAGGACAGTGTGACCATATCATTTGGGGGAGACCTTTGGAATAACGATGGTCAGGGTGATGGCGTCGTCGCTCTCCTCCCGGCCGCAGGAGGCAGAGATGCCGGAGCGTTTCATCACGTCCATACTGTGGTCGATGGTGTTGAGAAACAGCCGGATGTCCCGCACCAGCAGAACGGGCTTGCGCCTGCGGGAGCTTTTCTTTTCCGCCTGCGGCTCCGGGGCCACAGGCGGCGTCCCGGCAGGGGCGGGAGCCTCCGGAAGCGGAGGCTGGAGCATCTGCTCCACCAGTTCCTCCGTCCTGGAGACGGTGAGCTTCTGGTCGATGACTGCCTCCAGCACCGGGCCCTGGAGCTCCTGGGGCAGGCGGAGGAGGGCGCGCCCGTGGCGCTCCGTCAGCCCGTTGCGCCGGAGGGCCTCCAGCACCGGGACGGACAGCCGCAGCAGGCGCAGCTTGTTGGCCACGGCGGACTGGCTCTTGCCGATCTTCCGGGCGGCCTCCTCCTGGCTGAGATGGTAGGTGGAGATGAGCTGTTCCAGCGCCAGGGCCTCGTCCACAAAGTCCAGGTCGCGGCGCTGGAGATTCTCGATGAGCGCCAGCAGGGAGGACTCCATGTCGTCCGCCCGGAGAAGGATACAGGGGACGGTGTCCAGGTTGGCCATCCGGGCCGCCCGGAGCCGCCGCTCTCCGGAGATCAGCTCATAGCTCCTGTCCTCCAGCCGCCGGACGGTGAGAGGCTGGAGAATGCCGTGCTCCTGGATGGAGACGGACAGCTCCTCCAGCCCCTTGACGGAAAAGACCGTTCGAGGCTGGTTGGGGTTGGGGTGGATCTCCCACACCGGAAGGTAGAGGATACGGCCGCTGTCGAAGGGGCCCCGCTTTCGTGTCAAAGCCATATTTCCCATCACGAACCTTTCTTTTGGAATTTCGCTACCCAGAGAATAGCAGATATCCGGAGCAAAAGCATGGGAAGCAAGTCGATGGGAAAAGTTTATGGAAATAGAGAAAATAGCGGAAAAGTGAAACGAAAAAAGAAAAATCTCCCTTCCAAGAGGAAGGGAGATAAGAAACAGGAAATCACAGCCGCTCCTTCTTCTGTCGGCGGATATCCTCGCCGTAGAAGGAGACCTTCAGATACTCGCCGGCCAGACGGGAGTACACCTGAGGGCTGTACCGGTGTCCCACCTCGTCCAGCGAGAGGTTGGAGGAGATCACCGTCCGTTTGTCGCTCAGCAGACGGGTGTTCACCAGCTGGTAAAGAGAGGCCTGGGTCATGGGGGAGTTCATCTCGCTGCCCAGGTCGTCCAAAATCATCAGGTCGCAGGAGAGATATCGCTCCACATCTGCCCCGGCCTGGCCGTCCCGGTTGAACCGCTGGGCCTCGAACCGGTTGAACACGTTGACGGCGGAGTCGTATACCACGCTGTAGCCCTTTTCACTGACCACCCGGGCGATGGAGGCGGAGAGAAAAGTCTTGCCCAGGCCGGGCGCGCCGGTGAGAAAGAGGTTCTTCACGCTGTTGCGCCCGAACTTGTCCGCAAAGGTGAAGCAGATGTCCAGGGCGAACTCCATGGCGCTCCGGGGAGAGCTGCCGATGGTGGCGTCGTAGAGGGGGGAGTAGTAGCTCAGGTCAAAGGTGTCAAAGGACTGGTCGCCCAGATTCAGCATGGAGGAGAGCTGCCTGATCTGCTCCTGTCCGCAGAGGGCGCGCAAACACTGGCACATCTCGGAGCCCCGCCAGCCCCGGTCGCCGCACAGGGGGCACAGGGGCTGATAGGTCAGCGCATCCTCCGGATAGCCGAACCGGGACAGCAGCTCCCGCCGCTCCTGCTGGAGGGAGAGGTTCTGCTCCCTGGCCCGCTCCAGGGCGGGGGCAGGGTCGACCCCTTTTTGCAGGGCGGACTGGGCGGCTGTGCGGATGGTCTGGCTGAGCTGACGATCGATCTCCCGGAGCCGGGGCACCCGGCTGTAGATTTGCTGCCGCCGCCGCTCAAAGGCGCTGCGGTTCTGTCTGGCCTGCTCGTTCAGCGCTTCGGTGGCGGCGTGGATAACAGAGCCTTCGTAGGGCATGGAGGCACCTCCCTCTCGTGGTTAAATAAGTGGTATATAAAGAATGAAGGGAAACCGTCAGTTTTCCTCCTTCATTTGAGCCAGCGCCCGCTGCATCTCGGCGATGCTCTGGCGGTTCTCCTTTTCCAGCGTCTTTTGGTCCTTTGGGGGGGCGCTGCGCTGATAGGGCCGGGCGCTGCCGGACTTGTTCTCCGGCCTGCGCTCGCTTTTGACCTCCTCCGGCGTGTGGAGGCCCTTTTCATGCCACCGGCGGAGAATGGCGTTGCAGTACCGCCAGTCCATCCGGCCCAGGCCGGTGACGGTGATATCGTAGGCCACCGCCACCGACTCCGGTGGGAAGTGCCAGTCCAGCCACTGAGAGAGATACCGCTGCTCGCTCTGCGAGGGCTTTCGCCCGTAAACGCCCAGGGCGGAGAGGATAGCCCCCTCCTGGGACTCCCGGAGATCACAGCTCTTGATATATTCGTCGGCGGCCTCCAGAGTGTCGTAGCCTCGCTCCTTCCACTGGTAGCCCACCCGCCGGACGTAGGCCATGGAGAGGTTTTTCCCCGGCCCGTATTTCCGTTTGTTCTTGCCGTCCAGCCAGTTGATGAGCATGAGCAGGACCTCCGGCGGAAGGCCCACATGGTCGTACAGCTCCAGCAGAATGGCGGTGTTGGAGCTGCTGAGCTTCCGGCCCAGCATCCGCTCCGTCTCCTGGAGCAGAGAGGAAAACTGGCTGCTCTGATTCTGAAGCTCCTCCACGATGTCGGCGGCGGAGTAATCCGGGGCCTGCTCCGGCCGGGGCGTCGGCTCCTCCGCCTGGGGCAGGGCGACCCCGTTGACCAGCCCCACCTCCTGGAGCTGGGCCATGGCGGTGTCCAGCTGGCTGCGACTCCAGTGGAGGGCGGAGCCCGCCCGATTGGGGTCGTATTCCCCCAGGTTCCGGGCCAGATAGAGGTATAACAGGGCTGCATCGCCGCTGCCCAGCCGGATCAGCCGGTCGGCCGTGCTGCCGTCGATGGCCACAGCGGATTGATTCAGTTGGATACGCTGCACCGCCATAGGGAGAGCCTCCTGTCGTCAGTGGGAAAAGGCCGCAAGGGCCTGTCCGCTCCCTCCTATTTTACAACAAAATCCGCCCGGCGTAAATGAGAAATCACAGAAAAGGGCAATCACCCCGGCTTCCCCGCTGGGCCGATCTGTGCTACAATTGAAGCAGAACGAAAGGAAAGGAGCCCACCTCCCATGATCCGTCTTGTCCGCCCCTCCGACGCCCCGGCGCTGCTGGCCATCTATGCCCAGTCCATCCACACCCCTGTCACCTTTGAATATGAGCTCCCCTCTCTGGAGGCGTTCCGGGGCCGTATCCGGGAGATCTCCGCCCGCTACCCCTATCTGGTGCTGGAGGAGGGGGGCTCGGTGGTGGGCTACGCCTATGCCCACCGTCTGCGGGAACGGGCGGCCTTTGCCTGGGACGCGGAGCTGTCTGTCTATCTGGACCGCGCCGCCCGGGGCCGGGGACTGGGGACGCGGCTCTACAGTGTCCTGCTGGAGCTGCTCCGCCGACAGGGGGTGCAGGCGGTCTACGGCTGCATCACCAGCCCCAACCCGGCCAGCGTCGCCCTCCATGAGCGGCTGGGCTTCCGTTACTGCGGAGCCTTTCACCGCACAGGCTACAAGGACGGGCAATGGCTGGACGTTCTCTGGTACGAAAAGCAGATCGGCGGGGGACAGACCCCGCCTCCCCCGCTGAAGGATGTGGACGAAATAGCGGCTTTTCTGCCTGCACTTTCAGATGAGCAGGAAACCGCACTAAACCGGTGAGAAAAAGTCGGGCGGGGCGCAGAAAAGGGCGAAAACAGGCCGGTTGCCGCTTGACGAATGGGACAGAACCCGGTAAAATGAACGGAGAAGTATATAAAGGCATTGCAGCGGGGCAAGAGCGGTCTGACCGACTCTTGACTTTTAACTGTATGGGAGGATGTTCCATGGCTGTCAAGCATATTTTCATCACCGGAGGCGTGGTCTCCGGTCTGGGCAAGGGGATCACCGGGGCGTCTCTGGGCCGCCTGCTCAAGCAGCGGGGCCTGCGGGTGGCGCTTCAGAAGCTGGACCCTTACTTAAACGTAGACCCCGGCACCATGAGTCCCTATCAGCACGGCGAGGTGTTCGTCACCGACGACGGAGCGGAGACGGACCTGGATCTGGGCCACTATGAGCGCTTCGTGGACGAGAACCTGAACGTCAACTCCTCCGTCACCTCCGGCAAGGTCTACTGGTCGGTGCTGAATAAGGAGCGGGACGGGGACTACCTGGGCGGCACCGTCCAGATCATCCCCCATATCACCAACGAGATCAAGGAGCGCATCTACCGCATGGAGAAGGGCGCCCCCAAGGACGCGATCATCACCGAGATCGGCGGCACCGTGGGCGATATGGAGTCCCAGGCGTTCCTGGAGGCCATCCGCCAGATCAGTCGGGAGCTGCCCAGAGAGGACTGTATGTTCATCCATGTCTCCCTGGTGGTCTCCATCCCCGGCACCGGAGAGCTGAAGAGCAAGCCCACCCAGCACTCCTGCAAGGAGCTGCTCAGCGTGGGCATCCAGCCGGACGTGATCGTCTGCCGCGCAGACCAGCCCCTGACGGACGACATCCGCCGGAAGATTGCCCTGTTCTGCAATATCCCTCCGGAAAATGCCATCTCCAACCTGACCGCCCCCATCCTGTACGAGGTGCCCCTCATGCTGGAGAAGGAGGGCCTGGCCAGGGTGGTCTGCAAGCGGCTAAATCTGGATGTGCCGGAGCCTGACCTCTCCGAGTGGGAAAACATGGTGGTTCGGGCCAAGGCGGCCACCAAGACGGTGGAGATCGCCCTGGTGGGCAAGTACGTGGCCCTGCACGACGCCTATCTGTCGGTGGTAGAGGCCCTGACCCACGGGGGCATTGAGAACGATGTGAAGGTCAAGGTGCGCTGGGTGAACTCCGAGGAGCTGGACGACGGCAACGCCGCCGCGGTGCTGACGGGGGTGGACGGCGTCCTGGTGCCCGGAGGCTTCGGCGACCGGGGCATCGAGGGGAAGATCTCCGCTATCCGGTGGGCCAGAGAGAACGATGTGCCCATGTTCGGCATCTGTCTGGGGATGCAGATGGCGGTGGTGGAATTTGCCCGCCATGTGGCCGGCCTGGAGGGCGCCCACTCCAGCGAGCTGGACCCGGAGACGCCCCACCCCGTCATCGACCTGATGCCGGAGCAGCGGGACATCTCCGCCAAGGGCGGCACTATGCGCCTGGGCGCCTATCCCTGTCGGGTGACAGGTACGGACAGCAAGACCTTCCAGGCCTATGGCGAGCCGGTGATCTACGAGCGCCACCGCCACCGCTACGAGTTCAACAACGCCTACCGGGATCTGCTCACGGAGAAGGGCCTGGTGTTGGCGGGCCTGTCCCCCAACAACCGCCTGGTGGAGATCGTGGAGCTGCCGGAGCACCCCTGGTTCGTGGGCGTCCAGTTCCACCCGGAGTTTAAGAGCCGCCCCAACCACGCCCACCCCCTGTTCCGGGAGTTCATCGGCGCGGCGAAGCGGCTGAACGAGTCGAGAAAGTAAACAGAGCTTGCGAGAAACGGGAGGACCTGCAGAACAGAAGTCGCTGCGGGCCCTCCCGTTTTCTGACAGAATGAGGCGCGTCAGGGGCTTTTCCGGCGACCGTCCCTCTGACGCAAAACCGGCCCCCGCCGAGGCGGAAGCCGGTTTAAATCGTTTATGGGATCAGCTGTGCTGAGACGGTGCCTGTGGCTCAGCCGTACAGGTCGCCCAGCTTCTTCAGATGCTCGTACCGGGCCATAGCGGTGTCCTCGGACTTCTGGAACAGCTTCTCGGCGCGCTCCGGGAAGGAACGGGTCAGTGCGGAGAACCGGGCCTCGCCCATCATGAAGTCACGATAGCCGGGCTTGGGCTCCTTGGAGTCCAGAGTGAACGGGTTCTTGCCCTCGGCCTTGAGCGCCGGGTTGTACCGGAACAGGTTCCAGTAGCCGCAGTTGACGGCCTTCTTCATCTCGGCCTGGCAGTTGGTCATGCCGCCCTTGATGGAGTGCAGCTCGCAGGGGCTGTAGCCGATGATGAGGGAGGGGCCGGGATAGGCTTCGGCCTCCACCATGGCCTTGATGCACTGAGCGGGGTTGGCGCCCATGGCCACCTGGGCCACATAGACGTAGCCGTACTGCATCTGGATCTCAGACAGGCTCTTCTTGGCGACCTCCTTACCGGCGGCGGCAAACTGGGCCACAGCGCCGATGTTGGTGGACTTGGAGGCCTGTCCGCCGGTGTTGGAATAGATCTCGGTGTCGAAGACGAAGATGTTCACATCCTCGCCGGAGGCCAGGACGTGGTCCACGCCGCCGTAGCCGATATCGTAGGCCCAGCCGTCGCCGCCGAAGATCCAGCAGGACTTCTTGTTCAGGTAATCCTTCTGCTTCAGGATCTCCTGGGCGGCGTCGCAGCCGCAGGCCTCCAGGGCGGCGATGAGCGCCTTGGTAGGCTTCTGGTTGTCGGCGGAGGAGTTATAAGTCTCCAGCCAGGCAGCGGCAGCGGCCTTGACCTCGTCTCCGGCGTTCTCCGCCAGAGCCTCGACCTTGGCCTTCAGGGAATCGCGGATGGCCTTCTGGCCCTGGTACAGACCGAAACCATGCTCGGCGTTGTCCTCAAACAGGGAGTTTGCCCAGGCCGGGCCCTTGCCCTCCTTGTTGACGGTGTAGGGGGAGGTGGCAGCGGTGCCGCCCCAGATGGAGGAGCAGCCGGTGGCGTTGGAGATGAACATCCGGTCGCCGAACAGCTGGGTGATGATGCGGGCATAGGTGCTCTCGGCGCAGCCGGCGCAGGAGCCGGAGAACTCCAGCAGGGGGGTCTTGAACTGGGAGCCCTTGACGGAGTTGTCCACCAGCTCGTCCTTGACGGAGACGTTGGCGACACAGTAGTCGAATACGGGCTGCTGATCCAGCTGGCTCTCCTGGGGAACCATGGTCAGGCTCTTGGTGGGGCAGACACCGGCGCAGACGCCGCAGCCCATGCAGTCCAGGGGGGAGATGGCCAGGGCGAATTTGTACTTGCCCTTGCCCGGGCCCACCTTGAAGTCGGCCATCTTGGTCTGTGCGGGCGCGGCGGCCTGCTCATCGGCGTCCAGGGCATAGGCCCGCAGGGTGGCATGGGGGCAGACAAAGGCGCACTGGTTGCAGGCGACGCACTTGGTCGGGTCCCACTCCACCACGTTGACGGCCACGCCGCGCTTCTCATAGGCGGAGGCGCCGGAGGGGAAGGTGCCGTCCACCATGGGCTCGAAGGCGGAGACGGGGAGGCTGTAGCCGTTCATGGCGTTGATGGGCTCCATGACCTCCTTCACCAGCTTGACGGTGTCGGCGCGGCCGGTGAGCGCAGCGGCGGGAGCGTCCGGCTCCGGGTTGGCCCAGGACGCGGGAATCTCGTGCTTGACGAAGGCGGTGGCGCCGGCGTCGATGGCGTCCCAGTTCTTCTGGACCACGTCACGGCCCTTCTTCAGGTAGGAGTGCTCGGCGGCGTCCTTCATGTACTGGATGGCGTCCTCAGGAGGCAGCACCTTGGCCAGGGCGAAGAAGGCGGACTGGAGGACGGTGTTGGTGCGCTTGCCCATGCCCACCTTCTGGGCCAGGTCGATGGCGTTGATGGTGTACAGGTTGATCTTGTGATCATACATGTACTTCTTGCTCTCGGCGGAGAGGTGCTGCTCCAGCTCCTCGAAGCTCCACTGGCAGTTGACCAGGAAGGTGCCGCCGTCCTTGATGTCGTTGACGATCTTGAAGTGCTTGGTGATATAGGAGGGGTTGTGGCAGGCCACAAAGTCCGCCTTGTTGATGTAGTAGGGGCTGCGGATGGGCTTGTCGCCGAAGCGCAGGTGGGAGACGGTGACGCCGCCGGTCTTCTTGGAGTCATACTGGAAGTAGGCCTGGACGTACTTGTCGGTGTGGTCGCCGATGATCTTGATGGAGTTCTTGTTGGCGCCCACGGTGCCGTCGCCGCCGAGACCCCAGAACTTGACCTCCATGGTGCCCTCAGCAGCGGTGTTGGGGGCGGGCTTCTCCTCCAGGGAGAGGTAGGTCACGTCGTCGGTGATACCGATGGTGAAGTGCTCCTTGGGCTCGTCCTTGGACAGCTCCTCATACACAGCGAAGATGGAGGAGGGAGGCGTGTCCTTGGAGCCAAGACCGTAGCGGCCGCCGGAGACGGCCACGTCGTTGCGTCCGGCCTTGGCCAGAGCGGTGACGACGTCCAGATACAGAGGCTCGCCCAGAGCGCCCGGCTCCTTGGTGCGATCCAGCACGGCGACCTTCTTGGCGCTCTCGGGGAGGGCGGCCAGCAGACGCGCGGCGGAGAAGGGCCGATACAGATGGACGTTGATCATGCCAACCTTCTCGCCGTGGGCGTTGAGGTAGTCCACTACCTCGGAGGTCACGTCGTTGATGGAGCCCATGGCGATGATGACCCGGTCAGCGTCGGCTGCGCCGTAGTAGTTGAACGGCTTGTAGTCGGTGCCGATCTTCTCGTTGATCATGTCCATGTACTTCTCCACCACGTCGGGGACTGCGTCATAGAACTTGTTGCAGGCCTCGCGGTGCTGGAAGAAGGTGTCGTCGTTTTCGTGGGAGCCGCGGACGATGCCGTGGTTGGGGTTCAGGGCGTGCTCCCGGAAGGCCTGGACAGCGTCCATGTCCACCATCTCCGCCAGATCCTTGTAATCCCAGACGGAGAGCTTCTGGATCTCATGGGAGGTGCGGAAGCCGTCGAAGAAGTTCAGGAAGGGCACCCGGCTCTCGATGGCAGCCAGATGGGCCACAGGGGCCAGATCCATGACCTCCTGGGGGTTGGCCTCGGAGAGCATGGCAAAGCCGGTCTGACGGCAGGCCATGACGTCCTCATGATCGCCGAAGATGTTCAGAGCGTGGGTGGTGAGGGCACGGGCGGCCACATGGAACACGCCGGGGAGCAGCTCGCCTGCGATCTTGTACATGTTGGGGATCATCAGCAGCAGGCCCTGAGAGGCGGTGTAGGTGGTGGTCAGCGCGCCTGCGGCCAGAGAGCCGTGGACGGTACCGGCAGCGCCGGCCTCGGACTGCATCTCGATCACCTTGACGGTATTGCCGAAGATGTTCTTCTGGCCTTGAGCTGCCCACTGATCCACATAGTCAGCCATGGGGCTGGACGGGGTGATGGGGTAGATGCCGGCAACCTCGGTAAACGCATAGGACACCCATGCGGCGGCGTTGTTCGCATCCATGGATTTTTGTTTTCTGACAACCATGATTTTGGACTCCTCCTTCATGACGAAGACTGTGTTTTCCGCACCTCCGGCGAGCGCAGCCCGCACCAAAGCGACCCGAAACGGACGCACAGAAAGGGCCGTGCCCGGCGGGGTGACAGATCATCTCGGTCATTCGATTCCAAAGCCAATGCTTTTACTCCATAATCATATCAGCAATTTGACCGTTTGTAAACCATGAAATAGCCGATTTTATGTTATTTTTTTCATTATTTGGAGTTAGCTACTGCTTACTTTTTGAAAAAAGTTGCAAAAATGGGACACTGTGGGAAAATCTGCCCACTGGAGAGAAAATAGTTAGTGAAATCTGATTTTCGGGGGCCGGAGGGAGAAATTTGGCGCCCCAAAGATTAGCCATGACTAATTACCTGCCCCGTGCTATCATATCCCATATAGAAGCCGCCGCCAAATCTGGCGGAAATCTTATCTTTCTGTAAGGAGCGAAGCGTTATGAAGGTATTGCTTATCAACGGAAGCCCCCATGAAAAGGGCTGCACCTATACCGCCCTGGCTGAGGTGGCCGCCGCCCTGGAACGGGAGGGCGTGGAGACGGAGCTGTTCTGGGTGGGGAATCGGCCCGTGCCGGGGTGCATCGCCTGCGGCAAGTGCGCCGCTACCGGTCAGTGTGTCTTTGACGGCGGCATACATCAGATCACCGACGAGCTGGACGGCATCGACGGTATCGTGGTGGGCTCCCCTGTGTACTATGCCTCCGCCTCCGGACAGATCACGTCCTTCCTGGACCGACTGTTTTATGTCAACGGAAAGCGGATGGCAGGCAAGCTGGGGGCCAGCGTAGTCTCCTGCCGTCGGGGCGGTGCCAGCGCCGCCTTTGACCAGCTGAACAAGTACTTCCTCATCAGCAACATGACGGTGGTGGGTTCCCAATACTGGAACCAGGTACACGGCAACACCCCGGAGGAGGTGCGTCAGGACGAGGAGGGGCTCCAGACCATGCGCACCCTGGCGGCCAATATGGCCTGGCTGCTGAAGAGCATCCAGGCGGGCCGTGCGGCGGGCGTCCCCGCCCCGGTGTACGAGGCGAAGCGGGGGACGAACTTTATCCGGTGACGGGACGGTTGCTTCTCTCTACCGGTAAGACCGGCCCGATATCCGGGGGCAAAGCGAAAATACTTCGGATGTGCGCATCGGGCATCCCCGCTCCCCTGAAATCAGGACAAATTACAACAGAGCATTCAGCCTCAAACCCGCAAAAAAGAACCCGCTCGAAAGTATTTTCCAACCTTCGAGCGGGTTTTCTCTGGCAGCGGGAGAAGGATTCGAATTGTACGCTTCCCTTTTGTTTGCCGCAAAAAAGCAACAATTACCACAAAATACCGGGGAAACAGCACTCTTTTCTCTATTTTTCATCATCCGCCGCCAACGGGCGTTTTCTGTTTAAGGGAAACAATAAGGGAAAACAAATTTCCAGGAATTGGAAAATGCTAGGGGTCACGACACGGCCTCCAGCGGGTCAGACACGGCCGCCCCCTGGTAGACGGTGAAGGGGTCAATGTCGATACAGTTTGCCGGGTCATAGCGCCCGGACAAGTCCCAGGCAACGGTATCATTCAGGACGGTGAGCCGCTCGGTGAAAAACGTCTCATCTGCCAGGGGCGCGAACACCCCGCCCCGGTCAATGTGGGGCTGCATATCATATTGCCGGATACTCCCATCCGTGAAATAGGCGTACACCGTCCGGCCAGGGCCGGGAATCGCCTGGACAACGGCGGGGAAATAGCTGTTCTCCATCTCAGCACCTCCTAGAGCGGGGAAACCCGGTTCAGGGGCTTTTCGTCCCTTGCCAGCTCCCAATTCTGCATCAGCTCATCCCGGTGCAGCTCATTCCAGGCCAGCACCAATTTTAACTGTCGAGCGGGCAGAGAGCCACGAATAACGCACCCGCTCAGAACGTCGATCAGCGCCTTGTGCCCTGCGTACTCTGCGTGAAAGTGGGGCGGGTTATGGTCGCTGTAATACATGGTGATCCGAATCCCATAGAAAAGCGAAATTTCAGGCATGATCTGTCCCTCCTCCCGTGTTCCGGCTAAAAATGGATCCTGTCTATCTGTATAACCCTATTATATCACATCGGCGCACGTTCGTAAAGGAAAACCCCTTGTGTGGCCGCCGGGAAGCAGGCACACAAGAGGCCCAGACACCCACAAGGGGGCTGTGGACAGATACCACGGCCCCTTGCAGTTTGGTCACTTGGCAGGCGTCCCGTTCTCCTGCATCTCTCGGGTTTCCCCTGTCAGTACCAGCGGCGTGTGGTTGGGACGAAATCTACCACCTCAAGTGACCGTTTCTATTTTAGCTGATTCTTTTTGACTTGGCAAGGGCGGGTTGCCCTTTTTAGGGACTGCAAAATCTGCGGATCGCTCTTTTTTAGGGCCTCCGAAATCTCCGGATCACTCTTTTTTAGGGGCTGCAAAATCTGCGGATTGCCCTTTTTTCTGTGTGACTTTTTGTGCCATTTGCCTTTTAGGACATTACAAATCGGGCATTGCCGTTCCGGCTTCGCTCACCGCTTCCCGGTGAAGCCCTGGAGGAAGGCGTCCTCACCCACAACGGCCGGCTTTTCCTGCTGTGGCCTGTCCTCGCCGGTCAGCCCCTCCAGGAAGGGGTCCGGGGCGGTCTGCTGCTGTTCCTGCTGTTCCTGCTGTTCCCGCCGCCACTGTTCACACAGGGCCTTTAGCTTCTCCGCCTCAGTCATTGGCATACCTCCGATATTTGCCCACAGCGGACTTGCACAGGTCACGGAACCAGGGGTTAATATATTGCCCCTCCAGGCCCAGACTTCGCAGCAGGGCGTTCCCTGCGGCTGTGACCGCGTCATATTCCTGACTCACCGCCTCCAGCTGCTCCAGAACCGGCCCGGCCTGTTTCACCTTGTCCGCCCGCAGCCGGTCCGCCGTTTCCTTCACCTCGCGGGCCAGCTCGTGCTTTGTGGGGATGTCCCCCACGCTGGAGATCTTCGCCGTGAGCAGCTCCGCCGTTTTCAGTGCGGCGGCTCTGTCCCCCTCTGCCGCAGTGTAGGCCGCCCCGTCCATGCTGCCCTCCGCTGCCTCCATCCGGCTTTTCGCCTCTGCCGCCTCACTCCGGGCCGCCTCCAGCCGCTGCTCCAGTTCGGAGATCTCCGTCTCCCGTTCCGACAACGCACGGCTGATCTTCTCAGCAACCGCTCCAAATTCGTCTGTGATCATTGTTCCTCCGTCCTTTCTGTCGTCCTGTTGTGTGTCTCCGTCCACCGTTCGGCCAGCTCCTCCCGCCAGAGCACATTATTCTCCACAGGGGAAGGGCCGCCCCGGTAGTAGTCCGTCCGCTGATCTACATACCGCCGCATGGCCTGGATGTCCTTCGAGCGGCGCAGGGCGCGAAACGCTTTCCGCTCCCATTTCCATATCGTCCCATGGTGAACGCCGAAGGCCGCCGCCACCTGCTCCAGCGTCTGGCCGTTCCAGTAGCGCAGCCGGAGGGCCTTTCTCCACTTCTCCGGCAGCCTCGCCACCTCACGGGCCAACGTCTCCCGCTGCCAGTCCGCCTCCGCCGCGTCCTCCAGGGCGGCGATCTCATCCACCGGGGAGGCGATCATGGCCCCCAGGCTGTCCCCCTCCGGGTCGTCTCCGTCCAGGGGCCGGTCCAGGCTGTCCGCCCGCTGGAGGGGGTCCCGTTTCTGTGAGTGGTAGCCCGCCGCCTCCGCGAAGGCATTGCTCAGATAGTAGACCAGCCAGCCGGGAAAGCTCTTGCCGCCCTCCGGGTCGTAGGTCTCCGCCGCAGCTGCCACGGCCAGAAAGCCCGCCTGGTATAAGTCCTCCCAGGTGACGCCGCCATAGCCGTTGAGCCGCTCCGCCTGTCTCTGGGCCTTCATCCGCACGAACCGCTCCACCTGTTCCCACAGGGGCAGCAGGTCCGCCCCCCGGCACAGCTGCCCCCACTCCGCATTTGTCACTTGCAACCGCCCTCCCGCCTGTGTTAAAATCAGGGAGGCATAATTGTTCCGCTGTCATCCTTTGGAGGGGGCGCTGTCCTGTGGGGCGGCGCTCTTTCTGCTTTTTTTCTGCGTCATAATGTGGTGATTTCTGATTTTGGCCCACAGAGGGTTAACTTTCCCCTTGCACGATATGAGGTTAAACTTGTTAACCCAAATTAACCACAGCGCTTTAGTGGGTAAGTTAACTTTGTGAACTTGGGTTAACTTCTTGAACTTGGGTTAACTTTGTTAACTTGGGTGAAGTATGGTTAACTTCTCGCTTAAATGGTTAACTTGGGTTAACATATATATATAAAATATTGTACGTGAGAAAAGTTAACCCGCCTCATTTTGGAGCTTTTGCTGGTAGCCCTGTGGAATTACATACCGTTCAATCTTCACGCCGCGCACGTTACCATGGCCTTTTGCGCTGTGAGTGACGATTAAACCATCCTTTTCTTGCAGCTCTCTTGCCAGGCCGTTGTCCAGCTTTGTCCGCAGGTCGTTTAGATCACGGAAAGGCGGGAAGCCCAGAATCTTGGCCCCCTGTTCTTTCAGGTCTGCATAGCTCCAGAAGCCGCCGCCCGGTCTGTCTGTGACAAGCTGATTGAACACCTGCACCAGCGGCTCGTTTTCGTAGGGCACGCCCTTCTCTTTCCGCTTGACGATGGTGGTCAGATCGTCCGCTGTCATGGGGCTGTAGCCGTGCCACTGGACGCCGCCCCGGTCCCCGATACCGTAGGCCAGGCTCCGGCCCTTGGGGGCGTTGCTGCACTTGATGTGAACCATTACACACTCGTCCTCGTTGTCCGGGTTGCGGATCAGCTGGAGAATGGAGCGCATGGCGGCGGGAATGTCCACGCTGCCCAGGGAGCGGTTCACGGGGGACTTGTCCCCGCTGCTCTTGCTCGTGTGGGCCACGATGGCACAGGCGCAGTCGTTCCGGTCGCACATCTCGAACAGCTTTGCCAGGGCCGGGCGGGTCTCATTGGAGCGGAACATATCGATCCCCGCCCCCATGAACGCCTGTATGGGGTCGAAGATGATCAGCCGGGCGGCGATCTCCCGGACGGCGGCCTCTATCTCCGGACTGTTGAAGGTCAGCCCTGCCGCATTGCTCAGGAAATAGCAGTGGGCCAGGTCCCCGCCGCAGGCCTCTATCCTGCCCCGCAGGACGGGCAGATCATCCTCCACAGAGATCATCAGCACGTTTCCGGGGGTCTCCACAGCCAGGCCCAGCAGCGGCTCACCGGTGGAGACGTGGGCGGCGATGGCGCACATAAACGCCGTTTTGCCGCTGCCGTTGTCGCCCTGGATCAGCGTCCCCTTGCCCCGCTGGAAATAGGGGGCCAGCAGCCACCGGGGCGGTTCATAGGGAACATCGGCGGCCAGGGTCAGCCGGGGCTTCGGGTCTGCCGGTGCCGACTGCGGGGAAATGTCCGGTTGCTCGTCCATTCTCTCCAGCCCCTCCAGCGGGTCCTCCCCTCTTGCAATAATGCCGCTGACTGCCTGGGCCAGCTCCGCGGCGGGAATGTCCTGACCGAGCTTTTGCTGGATCTGTTCCGCCGTGAATCCGATATCCATCAGGTAACCGACGGGGTTTTCCGCCGGGTCAAATTGGGTCATTCAACCACCCCGCCTCTTGCCTGGTCCTCCACATAAGCGTCCAGGGCCTCACTGTACAGGCGCAGGGTGTCGCACACGAACCACAGCCCCTCCGCCCAGGCCTCGCCCTCTGTGGGGCCGTAGGCGATAGTGTTCTGGATCGCTTCCACGGCGTTGATACCTGCCCGAATATGGACGGCCAGGTCGTCCAGGTTTATGTTGCTCATCTCCTCGCCTCCTTTACCAGCATCCCGCCCAGCCGAAAGCCGTTCATGAATCCCTGTTCCTCATAAACGCCCAGGGCGGCGCCGTTGGCGCTGTCGATCTTGTCCCGCGCCTCAACGGGCAGCCCCGCAGCGGCCAGGGCGGCGTTGAAAGCGGCGTCGGCCTTCGCCGTGTCCTCTGTGCGCCGGTACAGCTCACAGAAGTTGAGGCCGTCCGCATAGCGGGCGTTTTCATCGGTACACGCCGCAGCCAGGCGGCGCAGCATTTCATTGTTGTATGTCATTTTTTTACGCTCCATTCTTGACGTGCGGGGCGATCTGCGGTAAAATAATCACAAATCAGCCCCTTGGTTGATGCCTGCCTCTCTGTGTGCCTGGTGGTGGTCAGCACAGAGGGGCTTTCTCTTTGGCCTGTTCGTCCAGCCATTCCAGCAGGGCGGCTCTGGGAATCACCCATTTTGCCCCCAGCCGAAAAGCGGGGAAGTCCTGCCGCTTGACCAGCCGATAGGCGTTGGTCTCGCTGATGTCCAGCGCCTGGGCCAGCTCGCTCACGTTCAACGTCGGTTTCTCCATGTTCTTCACCTCCTTATCACCCATTTACGGGCGTTCTGTGGGGATTTTGGGCCGGGTGGTATTCCTGCCCCTCCCCGGTGGGGTTTGCCGCTCGGTTGCCCCGGTGCGGGGCGTTTCTACGGTTCAGAATCGAAGTTACGCGCTTTTGCCAGTGCTGCACGAGCGGCGGCTTTCTGCGCTTCACTTGCCACACGGGGCGGCCTGACCCTGATCCATGCTTTGGGGATGATGTACTCCGCCGCCTGGTCGTCGTGGCCGGTACGCTCCAGCCGGCACTCAGACGGGCGCTCCTGGGCCAGCGCTTCCAGCCTCCGGCGCAGCGCCGGGCTGTGGGTGTAGACGTTGGCGGTCTGCTCCGCCTCGTTGTAGCAGAAAATGGTCTCGCGTTCCTGGTTGGTCAGTCTCATGGGGTAGGGCCTCCTTTGTACAAATTGTTTCCATTAGGAAACCTGTGGGCCGAAAAAAACGGTCATCGTCTCATCTTCGTTAAGTCTGAGAAAACGAATCGTTTTTTCAATTTCTTCTCTTGTAAACTCAGATGAGCCTTTCATCTTGCGGTAAAGGGCTGTTTTGCTGATTCCTAACGCCTGATTATAGGCCGCCAGTGTCTGGCCCCGTTCTGCTATGTAGTACCGTAGCATATTGGAGTTCATAACTTCTACCCTCCTTTCGTTTCCTTTGCGACACTATGATTATACGCCTACCTTGTTTTGGTGTCAACCCCTAAAGGAAACTTTTCAGGCTTTTTCGGAAAAAACGTTGCAAATAGGAAACCGTTGTGATATAGTATAGAAAAAGGAGGCGCAAATCTATGGATGTTAGGGACCGAATCAGGAACAGGCGGGCAGAGCTGGGCCTGACCTTGGAACAAGTTGGAGAGTATGTCGGTGTCAGCAAAAGCACCGTGAAAAAATGGGAATCAGGTTATATTTCAAACATGAAGCGGGACAAATTGGCTAAATTGGCCGAAGTTCTTCAAATTTCCCCCATTGAATTGATAGACTGGGAAACGGGCGGCGATATGCACCTCACCATCACCGACACGGACCCCCAGCTGGACGAACTGAACCACAACGCCCGGCAGCTCAACGCCAACGCCTTACAAAAGCTGGTAGACTACTCCGGCGATCTGCTCATGAATCCCGCCAACCTGAAAACTCCGCTCCGGCAGCCCGGCGATAAATAAAAAATCCCCTCCCAGTGTTACCGGCACCGGGAGAGGAAAGCGGCCCGCCTGTTACCAGCAGG
This sequence comes from Clostridiales bacterium, assembly GCA_021205695.1. GTDB lineage: Bacteria > Bacillota > Clostridia > Oscillospirales > Oscillospiraceae > Onthomonas. The sequence continues at coordinate 10,253 of JAJPXB010000021.1, read as the reverse complement.
ACAGGGCCAGAGCGCAAATAACCAATGATCCTACCGTATGCATCACCGCCGCTCCCACGCCGGGAACGGCAAGCAAAATCAAGGCACCCTTGCGCCCTTCTATTGTACCAGATCGGGCGGGCAGGTGCAAGCAGAAAGGGGAAAAATCATGTCCACAAGAAAAGCCGCCTCCGGCTCCGGCACCATCCGGAAGAAGACCGTCACCCGCAACGGGAAGCAATACCAGTTCTGGGAGGCCCGTTACACAGCGGGCACAGACCCCGGAACCGGCAAGCAGATTCAGCGCAGCATCACGGGCAAGACCCAGAAGGAGGTCCGGGAGAAGCTCCAGGCCGTCTCTGTGGAGATCAGCCGGGGGGACTACCTCCAGCCCTCAAAGATCACTCTGGCCCGGTGGGTGGAGATATGACTTGCTGAGTACATGGGAGACAAGAAATATCTGACCGTGAAGCACTATCAATCGGCGTGTAAGACCCACATCCTACCCGCCCTGGGCGCCGTGAAGCTGTCCGCCCTGACCGTTCCCCAGATACAGGGGTTTTACAACGGCCTCCAGCGGGACGGCCTGGCGGCGAAGACAGTGCGCAACGTCCACGGTATCCTGACCAAATGCCTGAATACGGCGGTTCAGGTGGGCTACCTCCGGGACAATCCTGCCCAGCGGGTGACGCTGCCAAAGGTGCAGCGGCGGGAGATCAACCCCCTGACGGACGAACAGATCGCCGCCTTTCTCCGCGTCTCCCAGGGGGACGAATACGAAATTCTGTTGAAAGTCATCCTGTTCACCGGCCTTCGGGAGATGGAGGCCCTGGGCCTGACCTGGGATTGTGTGGACTTTGCCGCCGGACAGCTGAAAATCAACAAGCAGCTCCAGAAGCGGCCCCTCCGGGACGGTGGGTTTACCTTCGCCCCGCTGAAGAACGACAAGGCACGCACCATCAAGCCCGCCGCCAGCGTCATGACCCTGCTGGAGCGCCGCCAGAGGGAACAGGCCGCCCAGCGGCTCCAGGCGGGCGAGCTGTGGGAGGGCTGGAAAACGGAGGACGAGCGGGCCGCCGCCCTGGTATTCACCACCGCCGCCGGGGACCACCTGAGCCCACAGACGGTCTACAACCATTACAAGAAGCTGGCAGCCAAAATCGGCGCGCCGGAGAGCCGGGTCCACGATCTCCGTCATACTTTCGCCGTCCTCTCCCTCCAGAACGGGGACGATGTAAAGACCGTACAAGGGAACCTGGGCCACGCAACCGCGGCTTTCACCCTGGACATTTACGGCCACGTCTCCCAGCGCATGAAGGACGACAGCGCCCAGCGCATGGAGCAATACATCCAAACCGCCACCCGGTAAGGGAAAACATAAGGGAAACAAAAACCAGCTGCCGGAAAAGAGAAAACAATTTCAGCCTCAAAACCGCAAAAAAGAACCCGCTCGAAAGTATTTTCCAACCTTCGAGCGGGTTTTCTCTGGCAGCGGGAGAAGGATTCGAACCCTCACATACAGAGTCAGAGTCTGCTGTGCTACCCTTACACAATCCCGCTATATTGTCCTGCCGTTGCCTGACGACTTTTACCATTATATTCATTTTCCCCCGCTTGTCAAGGGCTTTGACGGATTTTTTTGGCCCTGTGTGCCGCATACAGTACGCTGTAGATTTTTCTCTGTCTGCATGCTATAATGGACGCGGATCAACGGCGAAGGGAGGGCGCGCCATGACATATCGCATTGCAGTCTGTGACGACTGCGGAGCCGACCGGCAGCTGCTCGACCGTCTGCTGAATACGTGGGCGGAGGAGCGGGGCCACACCGTACAGACGGAATTTTTCCCTTCGGCGGAGAGCTTTCTCTTTCGCTGGGCAGAGCAACAGCGCTTCGACCTGCTCCTGCTGGATGTGGAGATGGGGGAGATGGACGGGGTAGAGCTGGCCAGGCAGGTGCGCCGGGACAGCGAGCTGGTGCAGATCGTATTCATCACCGGCTACTCCGACTATATCGCCGAGGGCTACGAGGTGGAGGCGCTGCACTATCTGCTCAAGCCGGTCAGCCGGGATAAGCTGTTTCAGGTGCTGGACCGGGCGGCGGACAAGCTGCGCCGGAACAGCCGCTGCCTGAACCTGAACTGTTACGGCGAGCTGCTGCGCATCCCCTGCCACCGCATCCGCTATCTGGATGTCCAGCGCAACTATGTCACGGTCCACGCCGACCGGGATTACACCGTCAAACGCTCCCTCAGCGACTTTGCAGACGAGCTGGGAGAGGACTTCGTCCGGGTGGGCCGGGGGATGATTTTGAACCTCTCCTATATCCGACGGGTGACGAAAACGGAGGTGCATCTCTCCGGCGGCGAGGTGCTGCCCCTGCCCAGAGGAGCCTATGAACCCCTGAACCGGGCCATTATTGACGGGAGGTGAGGATATGTTTCTGACAAGCTGGATGGACCGGCGCATCGACCGCCGCCTGGCCGCCTACCAGCGGGAGCTGGTGGAGACGCACTATCAGGAGGTGGAGAATATGTACCGCCAGGTGCGGGGCTGGCGGCACGACTACCGCAACCACATCCAGGCCATGAAGGTGCTGGCGGTCAACGGCGACATGGAGGGCATCCGCGCCTATCTGGACGAGCTGGACACCGACCTGAACACGGTGGATACGGTGGTGAAAACGGGCAACCCCATGGCGGACGCCATCCTGAACAGCAAAATCTCCCTGGCCCGGTCCAAGGGCATCCCCGTCCGCTGCGACGCCCACATCCCGGTGAAGCTGCGGATGTCCGAGCTCGACCTGTGCTGCATCATCGGCAACCTCTTCGACAACGCCATCGAGGCCAGTCTCCCTCTGCCGGAGGAGGAGCGGCTCATCCGGGTGTATATGGACATGAAGGGTACCCAGCTCTACATCTCCTTCACCAACTTTACGGCGGACAAAAAGCGGGCCAAATCCGGGGGCCGCTTCCGCACCACCAAGGGGGAGGGCCACGGCTTCGGGCTGGTGCGCATCGACGCCATCATCGAGCGGCTGGACGGCTACCTCAGCCGCAACAGCGAGGACGGGGCGTTTACCACGGAGATCCTGATCCCCCAGGTATAACGGTATTACGATTCGTCCCCCGGTTTTTGCGATTCGTCCCCGAACTGCGCCGGGGGCGAATTTTTGTGATAGGATAGCGGCGTGAGGTGAGAACATGAAATCACAGAAAAAACGGGCCTACCCCATGTACCGGTCGGTGGGCTTTATGCTCTCTACCGCCTGGCGGGGGAACCGGAGCGTCATCCTCCTGTGCGTGGCGGTGGCGGCGGTGACGGCGGGACAGTCGGTGGCCGAGCTGCTCATCGCCCCGACGCTGCTGGCGCAGGTGGAGTCCGGGGCCGGTCTGGGGTCGCTGTTCGCCGCCGTGGGAGGCTTTGCCGCCGTGTTGGTGGTGCTGTCTGCCCTGAAGGGGTATCTGGACAACTATGTCCAGTTCGGGCGCATTGCCGTCCGCCTGGAGCTGTCCCAGGGGATCGCCCGAAAGGCAGACCAGACCTCCTTCCCCAATCTGCTGGACACGGCGTTTCTGGCCCTCCAGGACAAGTGCTGGGATGTCTCCAGCAGCAACGCAGATTCCACCGAGGCGGTGTGGACAACGCTGACCGACCTGCTGACCAATCTGATGGGGTTTGCGGTGTATCTGCTGCTCATGTCCGGGCTGCATCCGGGGCTGCTGTGCCTGGTGGTGGCGGTGACGGTGGCGGGCTGCCTGTTTGACCGCCGTATTCAGGCCTGGGGCTACGAGCACCGGGAGGAGCAGGACGGTTACACCAAGCAGGTAAATTATATCCGACAAAAGGCCGTGGACCGCACCCCCGCCAAGGACATCCGCATCTTCGGTCTCCAGGGCTGGCTACAGGATGTGCGGGGGAGCGCCACCGACCTGATCCACGCCTTCAAGACCCGGGAGCAGCGGCACTATCTGTGGGCCAATCTGGTGGACTTCCTGCTGACCCTGACCCGGAACGGGGCGGCCTACGCCTATCTGCTCTGGCTGACCCTGGAGGAGGGGCTGTCCGCGTCGGAGTTTCTGCTCTACTTTACGGCGGTCAGCGGCTTCACCGCCTGGGTGACGGGCATCACCTCCGGTCTGCTGGAGCTGCACCGGCAATGCCTGGACATCTCCTGTGTGATGGAATATCTGAACTGGCCGGAGCCGTTCCGGTTTGAGGGGGGCAAGCCCCTGCCCAAAGACACCGGCCGCCCCTATGAGCTGCGGCTGGACGACGTGAGCTATCGCTATCCCGGTGCGGAATCGGACACCATCTCTCACTTCAGCCTGACCATCCACCCCGGCGAGAAGCTGGCCATCGTGGGCCTGAACGGGGCGGGCAAGACCACCCTGGTACGGCTGCTGTGCGGCTTTCTCGACCCGTCTGACGGGCGGGTGCTGCTCAACGGGGAGGACATCCGTCAGTATGACCGGCGGGATTACTACGCCCTGTTCGCCACCGTGTTTCAGGACTTCTCTGTCCTGGAGGCCAGTGTTCAGGTGAACGTGGCCCAGCGGCTGGAGGGCATCGACGGGGAGCGGGTGCGCCGCTGTATCGACCAGGCGGGGCTGACCGAGACGGTGGCCAAACTCCCCCAGGGGCTGGACACCAAGCTGGGACGGCTGGTCTACGAGGACGGGGTGGAGCTGTCCGGCGGGCAGACCCAGCGGCTGATGCTGGCGCGGGCGCTGTACAAGGACGCCCCCATCCTGGCCCTGGACGAGCCCACGGCGGCCCTAGACCCCATTGCGGAAAATGACATCTATCTGAAATACAGTGAGATGACCCAGGGGCGCACCGCCCTGTTCATCTCCCACCGGCTGGCCTCCACCCGGTTCTGCGACCGGATCCTGTTCCTGGCGGACGGGAAGCTGGCGGAGGAGGGCACCCACCAGTCCCTTCTGGCGCTGGGGGGCGGCTACGCGGCGCTGTTCGAGGTGCAGAGCCGGTACTATCGGAAAGGAGGGGTCGAAAATGGCGAAGGAGAAGGAAACGAGCCTGTCCTGGGGTGAGGCGTTCCGGCGCATCCGGAGGGCCATGGGCATCTGGCGGCGCATCTGCCCCCACTGGTTCTGGGCGACGGGACTGTACGACGCTCTGAACGCCCTGGCCCCCTATGTGGCGGTGTGGTTCTCCGCCCGGCTCATCGGGGAGCTGTCCGGGGCGCGGGACCCGGAGACCCTGGGCCTGCTGGCCCTGGGCGCGCTGCTGTCCGGTGCGCTGCTCTCCCTGGCCGTAGGCGCCACCAAGCGGTGGCGGGATTACCAGAATCAGATATCCCGGCTGGCCTACGTCCGGCTCCTGCAGGACAAGATGCTGGACATGGACTTTGTCACCATGGACCGGCAGGAGACCGCCGACCTGTACTCCCAGATCCGGCAGAACGTCAACTGGTCAGGCAAAGGGCTGCTGGAGACGCTGATATCCTGGGAAAAGCTGATGACCGCGCTGGTGCGGATTCTGGGCGGCGTGGGCCTGTCCGTCACCCTGTTCCTGTCCGCCGTTCCGGAGGAGAGCGGCATGACCTGGCTGAACCATCCTCTGTGTATTCTGGGGGTGTTGGCGATGCTGCTGCTGGGAGCGGTGACCGCCCCCGCCCTGTACAACCGGGGCGACGCCTACTGGATCAAATACGCCGAGTCTGTTCTGTACGCCAACCGGATGCTTAGCTTTTACGGCTACACCGTCTCCACCCAGCGGGGACGGGCGGAGGACGCCCGGATGTACCGCCAGCGGGAGCAGGTCTCTGAACCCCTCATGGGGCAGACCAGTGAATTCGGCCCTGACTCTCTGATTGCGAAATGGGCCAGAGGGCCTATGGGAGCCTGCTTCGCCGCCTCAAAGAGCGTCTCCGCCGTGCTCACCGGCCTGGCATACGGCTTTGTCTGCCTGAAGTCCTGGGCGGGCGCCTTTGGCGTAGGCTCCATCGTCCAGTATGTGGGCGCTATCACCAACCTGTTTCTGGGGCTCTCCGAGCTGCTGGAGGGGCTGGGGGAGCTGCGCATCAACGCAGGAGACTCGTTTTTGGGGCAGGAGTTCCGGTTCCTGGACCTGCCCCACGAGATGTACCGGGGCAGCCTGACCACGGAAAAGCGGGCCGACCGGCAGTATCAGGTGGAGTTCCGGGACGTGTCCTTCCGGTATCCCGGCACGGAGCGGTACGCCCTGCGCCATGTGAATATGACCTTCCGGGTGGGCCGCCGCCTGGCGGTGGTGGGACAGAATGGCAGCGGCAAGACCACCTTCATCAAGCTGCTCTGCCGCCTGTACGACCCCACCGAGGGGGAGATTCTGCTCAACGGCATCGACATCCGCAAATATCGCTATGAGGACTACATCGCCCTGTTCTCCGTGGTGTTTCAGGACTTCCAGCTCTTTGCCCTGCCCCTGGGCCAGAATGTGGCCGGGGCGGCGGACTACGACCGGGCGCGGGCGCAGCGCGCCCTGGAGGACGCCGGATTTGACCGGCGGCTGGAGACCATGCCCCAGGGGCTGGACACCTGCCTCTATAAAGACCTGGACAGGGACGGGGTGGAGATCTCCGGCGGGGAGGCCCAGAAGATCGCCATCGCCCGGGCGCTGTACAAGGACGCCCCCTTTATCGTCCTGGACGAGCCGACAGCGGCCCTGGACCCCATGGCCGAGGCGGAAATTTACAGCAAATTCAACGACATCGCCGGGGACAAGACCGCCGTCTACATCAGCCATCGGCTGTCCTCCTGCAAATTCTGCGACCAGATCGCCGTGTTCCAGGACGGGGCGGTGGTGCAGACGGGCGCCCATGAGGAGCTGCTGGCGGACGAGAACGGCCCCTATTTCCGGCTGTGGAACGCCCAGGCCCAGTATTATGTGAAGAAGGAGACCGGCGCATAACGGAAGCGGCGCCTGCCCCTGGAAAACCGGGAGGCAGACGCCGCTGCGCCTGTTAAAAGTGATACGCGCCACCCCCATTTCCCCTGTGACGCCGGAAATGGGGGTGGTCGCCGTGTTGTCGGGCTGTGCCGATGGGGCCGCTCAGTGGCTTGCCTCGTAGGCGGCCAGAGCGGAGACCGCTGCGGTCAGCTTGCTGTAGTTGGTGACCAGCGCCCGGGCAGAGCTGCTCAGGCTGCTGTAGGCCGCCTGGGCCCACTCGATGCGCTTGGACATGACGTTGTAGTTGCTGGAGGTAATGTCTCCTGCGGCCTCGATCTCGTCGATGGCGTCCACCACGGCGGCGGCGATGTCCTCATAGCTCTGGCTGGTGGTGGTGCTGCTCTCCGTGCCGTCCAGCTCATAGAGGATGATGGCGCAGGTGTCGGTGATGTTTTCGTAGATCGTCTTGGCAGTCGCGATGGGCAGGTTGACGCAGCCGTGGGAGCCGTTGGTCTTATAGATGGTGCCGCCGAAGGAGGTACGCCAGGAGGCGTCGTGGAGCCCCACGTTGCCGCTGAAGGGCATCCAGTAGCTGACAGGGGAGGAGTAGTTCTCGCCCACCAGGGTGCCATACCGCTCCTTGTAGGTCAGGCTATATGTACCGGTGGGGGTGGCGTCGTTTTTGCCGGTGACCACGTCCGACTCGATGATCAGCTCCCCGTCCTTGTAGAAATAGAGGTGCTGGGCGGTCAGGTTGATCTCCACATAGGCGTTTCCGAAGTCTCCGCTGGCACCCTCGCCCAGGACGGCGGCCTCCTGATACCACACCGGCTCCATGGAGCCGCTCTGCTTGTTCTCAATGGCCTCGATCAGGGCCTCGACGGTGGCGTCGTCGTCCATCCACCAGCCGTAGTCGCCTCCCTCCACGGTGATCGTTTCACCGTAGGAGGTGACGAATTCCCGGTTGGAGAAGATGGTGGCGTAGTTGTACCGCAGGTTGGACACCCAGGTGGTCACCTGGCTCTCGTCCAGAGTGACGGTGCCGTCGTCGTTGAAGGTGAGCCAGTTCTGGAGGGTGGAGCCGTCGATGGTCAGGGTGTCGTCCCCCATCTCATAGGTGATGACGATGCCCAGATACTCGTTGAGGGACTGGGCCTCGGCGATCAGGTCCGGGTCGTCAGAGGTGACGGCGGGCGCCACATAGCAGCCCAGCTCCTCCAGATCCAGCTCGGTCTGCATGGAGGCCACCGCCTCCAGAATGGCGGGGAGGAGGATGTCCTGGTCCACCAGGTTGCCCTCCACCTCCTCCACAATGGTCACGCCCCCCAGCTCGGCGTCATAATTGGAGATGTAGGCGTCCTTGGGGGCGGTGGAGGAGGAGCTGTCCATGCACCGGAGACTGGTGATGGCCTCGGTGAGCTTGGCGGTGTCGTAGGAGAAGATCTCGTCCACTGTCATGGTACTGGTCCGATAGCCCAGCAGGGCCAGGGGCCAGGTCCAGGCGTTCTGCCCGGCCAGCAGATCCTCCACCTCGCTGCCCAGATTCAGGGACAGGTCGATCTCCTCGCCGGTGATAGTCTCGGTGACGCTGTCCCGCTCGATGAGCGTCAGGGAGTAGGAGTCCTGGCTGTCCTCCAGCGCCCGCTCCGCCTGGGAAACGGTCATGCCGGAGACGTCGATGCCGTTGATGGTGGAGCCGGGGAGGAACATCTCCTCATACCGTTTGGCAATACCGGCGTAAATGCCTGCGACGATGAGCAGCAGACCCAGAATGACAGAGAGCAGCACAAGCACCCAGGAGCCGGTCCGGCGCTTGGGAGAGGTTGAGGTTCCGGCAGGCATAGCAGCACTTCCTTTCCAATGGGCAGAAATACCCGCAAAATCCAAATCAGAAGGTGTCTATCATAATAACACAGAACAGCGCTATCGTCAAATTCAGGATGGAAAATTCAAAAAGGGTTCAGAATTGCAGGGGAAATGGCGCAGCTTTCCGGTTGACAACAGCGGCGGGGACGGATAAGATAGGTTACAATCAGACGGTACACAGCCGGAGAAGGGAGGGACAGGATTCATGAAACAGCTGCTGCTTGCCATTGCGAAGGCGGGGATGCGTCTGCTGTACCTGCTGTTCCGGCCCCTGCAGGTGAGAAACAAGGTGGTCATGCTCTCCCGGGAGTCGGACACGCCCCCCATCGACTTCGTCCTCCTGCAGGAGGAGCTGGCCCGCATCGCGCCGGAGACGGAGGTAGTCATGCTCTGCCGGAAGCAGACCCGCCGGACGAATCCCATCACCTACTGTCTCTTCCTCGTCCGCAACCTCTACCATATCGCCACCGCCTCCGTGGCGGTGACGGACACCTATTCCATCCCCCTGTGCGTCCTCCGTCACAAGCCGGAGCTGAAGATCGTCCAGATCTGGCACGCAGTAGGGGCGGTGAAGCAGTTTTCCTATCAGTGCCTGGACCGGCCGGGCGGACACTCCTCCGCCATGGCAGAGCAGATGGCCATGCACCGGAACTATGACTACATCCTCTGCCCCAGCGAGGCCACACGGCACATTTACGCCCGGGCCTTCGATACCCCGGAGGAGCGCATCCTGCCCCTGGGTATGCCCCGCATCGACTACATCCAGCGCCCTGACCCGGACATTCGGGAGCGGTATCTGGCCCAGCGGCCCCGGCTGCGGGGCAGGACCATAGCCCTGTATCTCCCCACCTTCCGGGAGGGGGTGGACGAGGGCGTCCGGGCCATGGTGGAGGCGGCGTCCGGTCGGCCGGAGGTGGCCCTGCTGGTCAAGCCCCACCCGCTCTCCCGGTTCGAGCTGCCGGAGGAGAACCGGACGGCCAGGGGCTGGTCTACCTATGATCTGATGAAGGTGTGCGACGTGGTGGTCACCGACTACTCCGCCGCCTCTCTGGAGGCCAGCCTGCTCCATAAGCCGGTGTACTTTTACCTGTTTGACAAGGAGCGGTATGTGGAGACGCAGGGGCTGAACATCGACCCGGAGCAGGAGCTGCCCCTGGCCTGCTTCCGCCGGGCGGATCAGCTGCTGGAGGCGGCAGCTCTGGGGGGCTATGACCTGGCCGCCCTGGAGGACTTCCGGGCCAGATACATCGAGACGGCGGGGCGGAACAATACCGCCGATATCGCGGCGTTCCTCTGCACCCTCCTGCCGGAGCGGTTTCAGACGAGCCTCGTCCGCGGGGAGCGGGAGCACAGCGCGCCGTAACAGCCGGGGGCGGCCGGAGGGAGCCGGCGCGCCCCTCCTTCCTCCCGGGGCGTGACATGTGACCGGTTGACCTGCAAAAAATCGGGGGGCGGCGGTGAAATTTGTTCATTTGTCAATGATGTGAGACCAGGGAAAGCGAAAGCGTTTGTTCGTT
>JAJPXB010000010.1 GCA_021205695.1 Clostridiales bacterium | reverse complement strand
ACGAACAAACGCTTTCGCTTTCCCTGGTCTCACATCATTGACAAATGAACATTTGAAGGAATGAAGGAGGTCATTTTTTCACGGCGGCGAGAAGACAACGAGGCCGGGCCTCCCGGCGGAAAGGCAGACCGTACAACAAAAATCGCCTGCGGCTGTTTTCCGCAGGCGATTTGAAATGGGTCAGATCTCCTCATACATGGCGGAGGCGTCGGCCTTGCCCACGTTGTCGGCCACGGTCAGCACCCGGACCCTGAGGGCACGCTGACCGAACTGGATTTCCAGCTCGTCGCCGGGCCTGACATCATAGCTGGCCCGGGCGGGACGGCCGTTGACGGCGACCCGTCCGGCGTCGCAGGCCTCGTTGGCCACGGTGCGCCGCTTGATGAGCCGGGAGACCTTCAGATATTTATCCAGACGCATGGTCGGCCCATCCTTTTACAGGGCCACAGACCCTTTCAGGGTCTTTCCGGGGCGGAATGTGACGGTGCGGGTGGCTCCCACCTCCACCTGCTCCATGGTCTTGGGGTTGCGGGCGGTATGAGGCGGGCGCTCTCTGGTCTCGAATGTGCCAAAGCCGACCAGCTGCACCTTTTCTCCCTGGGAGAGAGCGTCGGTCATCAGGCTGATGGCGGCGTTGAGCGCCGCCTCAGTGTCTTTGCGGGAGAGGCCGGTCTGGCCGGCGGTCTGTTGGATCAGTTCAGTCTTGTTCATGGGGTTCCTCCTGTGATTTGGCCTGCTGCCACAGCGCTTCCAGCGCGGGCAGCGGCAAGGTAGTCATGTCAGATGGTGCAAGCTCTTCTACCCGCCGAAAGCGGGCGATGAACTTTTCTGTGGCAGCGTTCAGGGCGTCCTCCGGATCGATCTCCAGCTTGCGGGCGGCGTTGACCACCGCAAAGAGCAGATCGCCCAGCTCCTCCGCGGAGTCTCCCCAACCCTGGGCGGCGGCCCGGAGCTCGTCGGTCTCCTCGCGGATCTTGTCCAGAGGGCCGTCTACCCCCTGCCAGTCGAACCCGGCCTTGGCGGCCTTTTTCTGCACCTTCTCCGCCCGCCACAGAGCGGGAAGGGTGCGGGCCACGGCGTCCAGCGTGTCGGTATAGGTCTGCTGATGCTTCTCCTGCCGTTTGAGCTGATCCCAGTTGGTCAGCACCTCCTCTGTGCCGGAGACGGCAGTTGTGCCAAAGACGTGCGGATGGCGGAAAATCAGCTTTTTCACCGCCTGATCCGCCACGTCGTCGATGTCGAACCGCCCCGCATCCTCCTCGATGGAGGCGTGGAACAGTACCTGCATCAGCACATCTCCCAGCTCCTCCCGGAGCAGAACAGGGTCGTCGTTGTCGATGCCCTCGCAGGCCTCATACACCTCCTCGATGAAGTTGCGGCGGATGGAGTGATGATCCTGGGCCTGATCCCAGGGACAGCCGCCGGGGTGACGGAGGATGGCGATGACAGCGCGGAAGTCGTTCAGGTCATAATGTTCCTTCTGTGGAAAGGAAACCATAGCTATTGTGTACCTCCCCGTCTCATTTGATACGCAGCAGACGGCCAATGGTTTCACCCTTGGGCATCAGTGCCAGATCATCTTTTGTGATGGTTTTGAGCAGCAGCAGCAGGGCGGCGTAGATCACCACCGCCACTGCGATAGCCAGCACCAGGGCGATGGTGTTGCTGCTGGTGAGCCGGTACAGCAGCCCATAGCAGGCCCAGGCTCCCGCCCCCATGACCACAGAGGCGATCAGAGGCTTGGCGAACAGCCCCAGGAAGTTGGGGCAATGGGGGACGACACGGGAGAGGACGAGCAGATCCAACAGGCAGGTGATGCCATAGCCGATGCAGGAGCCGATGGGCGAGCCAAAGATATTGATCTCCGGGATTGCCACAACAAAGTAGTCAAACAGCACCATAATGGCCCCGCCGATCACCATAGTGACGATGGGAACATACAGAATGTCGTGGGCTTGCAGGATGGCGTTACACACAAGCATGAGACAGACTGCAATGCTGGCCACCCCCAAAATGGAGAGGATGGGGCCGGCGATGTCCGCTGTCAGGGAGGGGAAGAGCAGCTTGACGATAGGCGTTCCCAGAACGATCATGCCCACGCCGCAGGGGAAGGCCACCATAGCGGCCGTTTTCAGGGAGGAACCCACCACCCGGGAGACACCTTTGCGGTTTTTCTGCCCGAGGTATACCGTAATGGCGGGGACTGCCGAGGCGGTCAACGCCGCCATCAGGGCGGATGGGATCTGGTAGACGGTGAGAACGCCGCTGTACTGGCTGTACAGGCTCCGAGTCTCGTCCAGGGTCAGACCCACTGCGTTTTGCAGCTGGTTCTGAATGAGAGAGGTGTCAATGGTGGTGAAGATGGAGGTGGCGGAGCTGGTCAGAGTGATGGGGATGGCCAGGGTGAGACAGGTTTTCAGGATGCGCCCGCTGTCCCAGGGGGTGTCATTGGACACGGCAGGCTCCAAACGGCGGGTGTGGAAATACTCCACCGCCATGTAGCACAGGGCGACCAGCTCCGAGACGGTGACGCCCACGATGGCCCCGGCGGCGGCGGTGGACTCATCGCTGCCGCTGCTGATGAGGAACATGGCCAGGGAAAGACCCACAATGAGCTTGAACAGCGCCTCGATGATCTGGGAGACGGAGGAAGGGGTCATGTGAGAGTGGCCCTGGGCGTACCCCCGGAAGGCGGCAATGCCGGAAACCAGGAACACAGAGGGGGCCAGCACCCGCATACACAGAGCGGATTTGGGATTGCCCAGCAGCTCCGCGAAGGTGTCTGCCCAGATGAACATAGCCAGAGAACAAATCGCCCCGAATCCCAGGAAGAACAGCAGGGAGACACGGAAGATCTTGTGTACCTGGTTCTGCCGCCCCTGGGCGTTGGCCTCGGAGATCATCTTGGACATGGCCACAGGGATGCCCGCCGTGGAGATCATGAGCAGAATGTTGAAGACGTTAAAGGCGTTGGAGAAGTCGGTATAGCCGCTACCCAGAATGTTGATGAGCGGCATCTTGTAGACGGCGCTGATGATCTTGACCAGGACGATGCCGACGGCCAGGATGGCCGCGCCCCCGAAGAAGGTGTTCTGCTTCTGCTTGTTTGACATAAAAACGCTCCTTGCCCGGCCGACGAATACCTTTTTCACTGATGAGATTCTATCCGTCTGCCCGGGAAAAAAGAATAGTCTGGCACGACTTGCGGCTTAAAGCTCCGCCACGCACCGCCGTACCAGCCGGGAGAACCGGTCGCTGGCCGCTGCGGCAGACGCAAGGACCTCCTCCTCGCTGAGAGGCTGGTTCAGGATACCGGCAGCCATATTGGTCAGCAGGGAGAAGCCCAGCACCTTCATGCCGCAGTGCCGTGCCACCAGGGCCTCCGGGACGGTGGACATTCCCACGGCGTCGGCGCCCAATATCCGGGCGGCCCGCACCTCGGCAGGCGACTCGTACTGGGGGCCGGGGAAGTACATATAGACGCCCTCTTGGAGGGAAATGTCCAGCTCGGCGGCGGCCCGTTTCGCCAGAGACTGATACTCCGGGGTGTACAGGGTGGTGGTGTCCGGGAACCGGGGACCGAACTCCGGCAAATTGGGGCCGCGGAGAGGGGACTCCAGCGCGAGCTTGATATGGTCGGTGATGAGCATCAGCGTTCCGGAAGGCCAGCTCTCGTTGACGCAGCCTGCGGCATTGGTGACGATCATATCCTCCGCACCCAGAAGACGGATGACCCGTACAGCATATGTGACCTCCTGAAGAGAATAGCCCTCATAATAGTGCATCCGGCCCTGCATGACGGCCACCGGCTTGCCCTCCAGGGAGCCAAACAGGAACTGTCCCCTGTGGCCGGGAGCGGTGGAGGTACGGAAGTGGGGGATGTCGGCATAGGAGGCAGCGACAGGATTTTCCAGCTGATCTCCCAAAAAGCCCAGACCGGAGCCGAGGATCATTAAAATACGGGGCTGAAAGCCTCCCAGACGGCTGCGGAGATAGTCCGCGCTCTCATTGTATTGCTCGATGGTGAAGTTCATGGGAGCCTCCTCTTTGTCGTTCAAAATCAGGTTCTACCATTTTACACCGATTGCCGCCGAATTGCAACCGGAAACCGCCTTCTTTTGGAAAAATCGGAAATCAGAGTCAAAATACCGAAAAATTGACATATTTCCATCCAATAACTGTATATTCTCCAGAATTGTAACTGCTTGCAATTCCAAGACGCATCGGGTAAAATAGAATCGTGCAAGGAGATGCAGAAATCAGACCGTTTCAATCGGGAGGAACTGATATGGAAATCAGAAAAACCAAGGTGATCTGCACACTGGGCCCGGCTGTGGACAGCGTGGAGCAAATCAGGCAGCTGATCCTGGCCGGCATGAACGGCGCACGCTTCAACTTTTCCCATGGGAGCCACGAAAGTCATCTGGAGACGCTGAACCGTCTGAGGACGGTGCGGGACTCCATGGGCGCACCGGTCGCCACCATTCTGGACACCAAGGGCCCGGAAATTCGTATCCGTACCTTTGCCCAGGGGAGTGCGACCCTGGAAAACGGGGCCGAATTTACCCTGACGACCCGCGACGTACAGGGGGACGAGCACATTGCCTCTGTGACCTACGACAGGCTCAACGAGGAAGTCGCCCCGGGAACCAGGATTCTGATCGACGACGGGCTCATCGGGCTGGAGGTACGGGACATTCAGGGGCAGGACATACACTGTACCGTAATCAACGGCGGCCCCCTGTCCAACCACAAGAGCATCAATATCCCGGGGGTTTCCATCCATCTCCCCGCCCTGACTGAAAAGGACGAGGAGGACATCCGCTTCGGCGTGGAGCAGGATTTCGACTACATCGCCGCTTCCTTTGTCCGCAAGGCAGAGGACGTCCGGGCTATCCGCGCGGTGCTGCACAAGTACGGCGGGGACAACGTGAAGATCGTCTCCAAGATCGAGAACCAGGAGGGCGTGGACAACCTGGAGGAAATCCTGGCCGAGTCCGACGGCATTATGGTGGCCAGGGGCGATTTGGGAGTGGAGATTCCCGCCGCCCAGGTTCCGGTGCAGCAGAAGCGGATGATCAAGGCGGCGGTCCAGCAGGGCAAGCTGGTCATTATTGCCACGCAAATGCTGGATTCCATGATCCGCAATCCCCGGCCCACCCGGGCGGAGGTATCCGATGTGGCCAACGCTGTCTTTGACGGGGCGGACTGCGTCATGCTCTCCGGCGAGACGGCCAGTGGCAAATTCCCGGTGGAGGCGGTACAGACCATGACCTCTATCGTCGCCCAGGCGGAGGCGTCCATCGACTACTGGCATCGGTTCCAGAGCCGCTATGGCAAGGTCAGCGGCATCGGGACGCAAAACGCCATCAGCGACGCCATCACCCACACTTGCTGCCTGACCGCCATGGATTTGGATGCCAGGGCCATCGTCACCGCAACTGCCTCCGGCCACACCGCCCGCCTGATTTCCCGATTCCGCCCTGCCTGCGGCGTGGTGGCTATCACCCTCAGGGAAAAGACCCGCCGCCAGATGAACCTGTTCTGGGGCGTCGTGCCATGCCTGACAGGAGAGGTCAGCTCCACAGACCGCATTTTCTCTCTTTGCGCAGAGACAGCCGTTAAGGAGCATCTGGTACAGCCGGGAGATCGCATTATCATCACCGCCGGCGTTCCCCTGGGGGCCAGCGGCTATACCAACCTGCTGAAGGCACATATTGTGCTGGAGGAAGACGCCCGCTAAATCACGGGCCACGGAAGCTGAGACACCCTGCGGAATTTTGCTCCGCAGGGTGTCTTTTTGTCAGTAAACAGGGGAGGATGATCAACGCCGACCGCCGCCAAAGCCGCCTCCACGGCCTCCGCCGCCGCCGAAACCGCCGCCTCGGGAGCTTCCCCCGAAGCCGCCGCCCCGACTGCTGCTGCCGCCAAAGCCGCCTCCGCCGCTTCTGCCACCTCCGCTGTGGCCTCC
>JAJPXB010000074.1 GCA_021205695.1 Clostridiales bacterium | reverse complement strand
GGGTCCCCGGCACCGACCACGCCTCCATCGCCACCGAGGCCAAGGTGGTGGAGGATATGAAGAAGGACGGGCTGACCAAGGACGACCTGGGCCGGGAGAAGTTCCTGGAGCGGGCCTGGGCCTGGAAGGACAAGTACGGCGGCCGCATCGTCAAGCAGCTGCGCACCCTGGGCTCCTCCTGTGACTGGGAGCGGGAGCGGTTCACCATGGACGAGGGCTGCTCCGACGCGGTGAAGGAGGTCTTTGTCCGCCTGTACAACGAGGGCAAAATTTACCAGGGCAACCGGATGGTCAACTGGTGCCCCCGCTGCGACACCTCCATCTCCGACGCGGAGGTGGAGTACGAGGAGCAGGACGGCCACTTCTGGCACCTGCTCTACCAGGTGAAGGAGACGGGGGAGTACCTGGAGCTGGCCACCACCCGTCCGGAGACCATGCTGGGCGACACCGCCGTGGCCATCAACGCGGACGACCCCCGGTACGCCCATCTCCACGGCTGCCACGCCATCCTGCCGCTGCTGAACAAGGAGATCCCCATCGTCTGCGACGAGCACGCGGACATGACCAAGGGCACCGGTGTGGTGAAGATCACCCCCGCCCACGACCCCAACGACTTCGAGGTGGGCAAGCGGCACAGCCTGCCCTTCGTGCGGGTGTTCACCTATGACGGGCGCATGACCGGCCCGGAGGACGTGGCGGCCTACCGGGCTCTGATCGCCTCCGGCCACGCCCCCGCCGACGAGCCGGAGGTGCTGGACTGCGGCAAATACGCCGGCATGACCACCATGGAGGCCCGGAAGGCCATCCTGACCGACCTGGAGGCCTGCGGCGCCCTGAAATTCGTGGAGCCCCTGAAGCACGACGTGGGCACCTGCTACCGGTGCCACACCAACATCGAGCCCGTGGTGTCCAAGCAGTGGTTCGTCCGGATGCAGTCCCTGGCGGAGCCTGCGGTGAAGGCGGTGGAGAACGGGGAGATCAAATTCGTCCCGGAGCGGTTCACCCGGAACTATCTCAACTGGATGAGCAACACCCGGGACTGGTGCATCTCCCGTCAGCTCTGGTGGGGCCACCAGATCCCCGCCTGGTACTGCGACAGCTGCGGCGAGACGGTGGTGGCCAAGCAGGCCCCGGCCGTCTGTCCCAAGTGCGGCTGCACCCATCTGACCCAGGACCCGGACACCCTGGACACCTGGTTCTCCTCCGCCCTGTGGCCCTTCTCCACCCTGGGCTGGCCGGACGAGGACAGCGCGGACTATAACTACTTCTACCCCACCGACACCCTGGTCACGGGCTACGACATCATCGGCTTCTGGGTGTCCCGGATGATCTTCTCCGGCCTGGCCTATACGGACAGGGCCCCCTTCCACACCGTCTTTGTCCACGGCATCGTCCGGGACAGCCAGGGCCGGAAGATGTCCAAGAGCCTGGGCAACGGCATCGACCCCCTGGAGGTCATCGAACAGTACGGGGCGGACGCCCTGCGGCTGATGCTGGTCATGGGCAGCACCCCCGGCAACGATATGCGCTACAGCGAGGAAAAGGTGAAGGCCATGCGCAACTTCGCCAACAAGCTGTGGAACGCCAGCCGGTTCCTGCTGATGAACCTGACCATCGGGAAAAACGAGCTGCCGGAGACCCTGGCCCTGGAGGACAAGTGGATCCTCTCCAAGCTGAACACCGTCATCCGGGAGGTCACCGCCAACCTGGAGAAGTTCGAGCTGGGCGTGGCCGCCCAGAAGATCTACGACTTCGTGTGGGACAGCTACTGCGACTGGTATATCGAGCTGACCAAGGCCCGGCTCACCGGCGACGACGAGGGGGCCAAGGTCCAGGCCCAGCAGGTGCTGTGCTACGTCCTCACCGACATCCTCAAGCTGCTCCACCCCTTCATGCCCTTTATCACCGAGGAGATCTGGCAGGCCCTGCCCCACGAGGGGGACTTCCTCATGCTCCAGTCCTGGCCGGAGGACAGCGACGCGCTGTCCTTCCCGGAGGACGAGGCCACCATGGAGAAGGTCATGGACGCCATCAAGGCCGTCCGCGCCCGCCGGGCGGAGATGAACGTGGCCCCCAGCCGCAAGGCGGAGCTGACCGTCGTGACCGCGCTGCCCCAGGTGTTCCGGGCGGGAGAGCCCTTCTTCCAGCGGCTGGCCGCCGCCACCACCGTGACGGTGCAGGAGCAGGCCCCCGCCTCCCTGGAGGGGCTGGTGAGCCTGGTCACCGCCGACGCCAAGCTGTATATCCCCCTGGCGGAGCTGGTGGACCTGGAGGGCGAGCGCAAGCGCATTTCCAAAGAGCTGGAGAAGAAGCGGAAGTACCTGGCAGGCATCCAGGCGAAGCTGGGCAACGAGAAGTTCGTCTCCAGGGCCCCGGCCAACGTCATTCAGCAGCAGCGGGACAACCTGGACAAGACCGGGCGGGAGATCGCCCAGCTGGAGGAGTCCCTGCACGCCCTGGGATAACCGCACCAAACAAAATCTGCGCCCCATGTGCCGTAAAACGCACATGGGGCGCAGGTCTTTCCGGGGGCGGAGCAGGCGCGCCGACGGTCATTCCCTCTCGTTCAAAATCTCCCGTATCTTTCCGGAGATCAGCTCAAAGGCGGTGTCGTTCATGCCACTGTTGATGACCACGTCCGCCAGGGCCTTCGTGGGCTCTACATAGGCGTAGTGCATGGGCTTAACGGTGGTCAGGTACTGATCCATGATATCCGTCAGCGACCGGCCCCGCTCCACCACGTCCCGGGTGATCCGGCGGAGGATGCGCTCGTCGGCGTCCGCCTCCACGAAGATCTTGATGTCCATCTGGTTCCGGAGCGCCTCGTCGCTGAGCACCAGGATGCCCTCCAGCAGAATGACCGGATGGGGCCGCACCGTGACGGTGTTTTTGGAGCGGGTGTGGCGGCTGTAGTCATAGGTGGGGCACTGGACCGTCTCCCCCCGCTTCAGCGCCTGAAGGTGCTCCACCAGCAGAGACGTCTCCAGCGCGTCCGGATGGTCGTAGTTCTTCTTCTTCCGCTCCTCAAAGGGGACGTCGTCCTGGGCCTTGTAGTAGTTGTCGTGGTAGAGGATGGTCACATCGTCGGGGAAGGCGGCGTGAATACGGTTGGTGAAGGTGGACTTTCCGGAGCCGGTTCCCCCGGCGATACCGATGATGACTGGCGTCATGGCTGACCTCTCCCTTTCTGTTTTGGATGGGTGGATGCTGTCGGCGGAAATTACGGTTCCTTCGGGGTATTGCATTTCCGGTAAATTTTCATCCCCACCAGATAGCACACCAGAAAGACCACGACCACAACGGCCACGATCCCGTACCGCCGGTCTCCCAGGGCGCTGCCGCTGAGGGCGGTGAGCAGGATGGCGGGGAACCGGCCCACAAAACAGATGAAGATCCACGACCAGACGGAGAGCTTGGTCAGGCCCGCCAGGTAGGTGATGACATCCTTTGGGGTGCCGGGGATGAGAAAGACGATAAAGAGGACGGACTGGACCCTCTGGTTGTTGTCGAGAAAATGTACCTTGCTGATCTCCTCCGGGTCGATGAACAGCTCCACGAACTGCATCCCGAACCTGCGCACCAGCAGGAACACCAGGACGCTGGCTATGGTCATGCTGATGTCGCAGATGATGGTGCCCGGCAGTACGCCGAAGACATAGCCCGCGGCCAGCTCGAAGGGCCCGCCGGGGATGACGGCAAAGATGACCTGGATGATATTCAGCAGGCAGAACACCAGCACCCCCAGGGGGCCGTTCTCCTGGATGTACACGCGCAGGCTCTCCGGGTCGGAGACGAAGGAGAGGATGGGCTCCCAGAAGATCACGGCCAGGCCCACAAAAAAGACGATCGCGGCGGCGAGGATGAGATAGCGGTATTTTTTCCGGTTCACAGGCAGGCCACCCCTCTCGGTTTGAAATCGTTTGATTCGGTGAAGCCATTATATCACACCGTCACCCGGGGGGCAATTCAAAAGCTGCACCGTAACTGTACCTATTATAGCACAGAACGCCGGAAACCGACCGGTCAAATGCGGAAACTTTTCTTAAATTTCGACGCCCCGGGGAAAAAGCGCCCGCCTCTCCCAGACAGGGAGAGGCGGGCGGGACGGTTACCGGAGGTAGACCTTCAGGCGGTCGATGTTGTCCCGCTCCTGCCGGATGGTCTGCCGGGCCAGGTCGGCGGCGGGATTTTGGGCCTGCTGGGTGAGCTGGGCCTCGGTCTGGCTCTGGGCGGGGTCGTCCCGGCTGTCCCCGTAGCTGTTGAGCACGCCGGTGAGGGTGAGGATACCCATATTGCTCCCCTGGATCATCAGCTTCGCCAGATACGACGTCTCCCGGTTCATCAGGGTCTTGCCCTGGAGACAGAGCCACAGCATGGCCTGCTGCTCTCCCGTCAGCTCCCTGGGGCACTGGCCCAGCCTGCCCAGCGCCTGCTCCGCCTGCGTTTCGGCGTCCTGATACTGCTGGCACTGGGTCTTAAGGTCAGACCGAAAGCGGGCGTTTTTGACCTTGGGCAGCAGCAGCCGGATGGCCTCCGTCCCCATGGCGGCGCCCTGGTAGACCTCCTGGAGCAGCGCGCACTCGTTGGAAAATTCCATGGAATCGTCCTCCTCTGATTGGTATGGAAGCGAGTCCGGTTTTCGCCTCCCGGATATTTTGTCCCGACGGTTGCAATTCATGCGGTTTTCGGGTATGCTTTGATGTGGAAAAAATTTGATGCGGGAGGAGAACGCATATGGAACAGATTTGGCTGGAGGTCAGCATCGACACCGTCTCCCCCTGTCTGGAGGAGCTGGCGGCCTATCTCACCGGCCGGGGCATCGTGGGCCTGGTGCTGGAGGACGAGGCGGATCTGGAGCGGTTCGAGGACGAGAACGAGGCCTGCTGGTCGGACGTCAGCGCGTCCCTCAAGGCCGCCTACCGGGGGGTCTCCCGGGTGAAGTTCTACGTCACCGACGACGAGGACGGACACGCCCGTCTGGCGGAGGTGACCGCCGGGCTGGAGGGCTTCCGCAGCCGGGTGGGGATGGAGGCCGGCACCCTGGCGGTGTCCACCCGCTCCCTCCGGGAGGAGGACTGGTCAACGGGCTGGCGGAAATACTACCAGCCCTTCCCCGTGGGCCAGCGGCTCTACATCGTCCCGGAGTGGATGCGGGAGACGGAGACGCCCCGGGGCCGCATCCCCCTGTACCTGAATCCCGGCCTGATCTTTGGCACCGGCTCCCACGACACCACCCGTCTCTGCCTGGAGGCGGTGGAGCGGCAGGTGGCCCCCGGCGACCGGGTGCTGGATCTGGGCACGGGCAGCGGCATCCTCTCCATCGCCGCCCTGCGGCTGGGGGCGGCCCAGGCGGTGGGGTGCGACATCGACCCCAAGGCCGCCCGGGTGGCGCTGGAAAACGCCGCCTGCAACGGGGTGGAGCAATTCTTCCGGGTGGAGACCGGCGACCTGACGCAGGATGCGGGCCTGCGGCAGCGGCTCTCCGGCAAATACCGGCTGGTCATGGCGAACATCATCGCCGACGTCATCATCCCCCTGATCCCCTGCGTCCCGGACTACCTGGCGGAGGGCGGCGTCTTTCTCACCTCCGGCATCATCGACCACCGGGAGCGGGACGTGGCGGAGGCGCTGCGGGAAAACGGCTTCTCCATCCTGGAGCGGAGGGCCTCCGGCGGGTGGATCTCCTTCCTGGCCAAGTTGTCATAATGCAATAATTATGTCAACAGCACCCGAACGCCCAGGCCGATGAGCACCGCCCCGCCCGCCAGGTCGGCCCAACGGTGGAGGCGGCTGCCCACGCTCTGCCCCAGAAGGCCCCCTGCGGCGGAGAGCAGAAAGGCCACGGCGCCGATGACCAGGGCGGAGCGGAGCAGCTCCTGCCCCAGATAGGCCAGGGAGACGCCGGCGGCCAGGGCGTCCAGGCTGGTGGCCAGCGCCAGGGTCGCCAGGGGGAGGGGCCGCAGGTCATAGCGG
>JAJPXB010000068.1:22290-30940 GCA_021205695.1 Clostridiales bacterium | reverse complement strand
TCACGTTGTTTAATTTACAAGATACACGCCCGCTGCACACTCTCGTGGACAGCTTGATTATTATATCCGCTCCTCCCCTCCTTGTCAACCCCTTTCCCTTTGGTTTTTTTCGGTTTTTTTGGGGAAAAACAGAAGCAGTATTTCCGCCAACCAGTATTCTTTGCTCTGTGGTTTTTGAAAGTTACTTTATCTCTGTAAATTTGTCAAGTTCCTTTCCGCGTTTTCCGTTCCCTCTCCCCGCCGTCTCTGGCTTCTGGTTGATGAGCGGAAGCGTTAGTTCGACGGCAAACAGCTCCCCCTTCCGCTCGGCAGAGAAGGCGCCCCCCATCTCCTGTACAATCCGCTCGCAGGTCTTTAGTCCGATGTTGGTGCTCTCTACAGGATTGGGATCGGGCCGAATCTGGTTTGTCAGGGTGATACGGATACAATTTTCCTCTGCCTCCTGCCGGATGACCACTGGACAGGTGGGATCGGCATATTTCTCAATATTGGAGAACAGATTGTCAAACAGGCGCTTCAAAAAGACTGCATCTGCCTGAATAAAGTACACCCCTTCAATATATTTGCAGTCGATTTCCCAGCCGTGCTCAACCAGCAGCATTTCATGCTCCCCGATCAGCTGGGCCAACAGGACACCCGCATCCGTCGTCTCCAGCTTCATCTCATGGCTACCATGTCCAAAAACCAGGAAATACTGGAACAGCTTGTCCGCAAGCTCCTTGAGCTGGTAGGCATTCTTTTTGCAGATACTGAGGTAATTCCGGTAGTTTTCATCCTCGCTGTAATCGCCCTCGTCCAGCAGCTCCAGAAAGCCCAGCAGAACAGTCAGAGGCGTGCGGATGTCATGGCTCATCCGGGTAATCAGGTCGCTGTTGGCATTCCACGCTTCCTGCTCCGCGCGCATCTCCTGGATGATGGAGGTGCGCATGGTGTCCACATGCGCTGCCAGAATGCCTGTCTCGTCCCGGCTTCTGACTGTGATCGCTCCGTCCAGCTTGCCGTGGGCGATCACCTCCACCTCCTGGGAGAGCTTGATGATATAGCCGATGGTCCTCTGGTGATAAAACAGCACCACAAGCAAAAAGGTCGCGAGGATGACCGCATAGGAGAGGATGGTGACGAACTCATACAGCGGTTCCTCCGAGTACTCGGTCACCTGGACCAGATAGGTCCCATCGGCGAATTCCACCATCCGCTGGCCATAGCCATAGCCGTAAGTCTCTGCCGTCGTCTCTGTCAGAGCTCTCTCCACGTCCTCGTCATAGGTGGTGATGGTGTCGGCATAGAAGCTCTCGTCCTCGGCCACTCCTTCGCCGGGGTAATAGCTTTCCTCATCCCACCAGCCGGAGTCCACGATGGCCCGCATTTCCACGCCGTCCTCCAGAGGCACCACGTCATATACCATCAGATAAATTCGATTCTGCTGCTTGGCCCACACGGTGATGTCCCTGGCCTGGGCTGCCTTCAGGTTCTGCTCCTGCACAAAGGCTTCAAATTCGTCCAGAATGTTCCGGCACCGCTCCTCCATCGCCTCCTCGCTGAGATAGACGTGGTCGATCAGCGCCTCCCCTACCACCATGGTCAGGCTGCCCAGTCCCATGCCCAGGGCCAGGCCCAACAACAGCACCAGCAGGAACTTGGCCTGTAATGAGAGATACCGCCGTTTTTTCGGTTTTTGATTTTCAGTCAACCTGATAGCCCCTTCCATAGACCGTCCGGATCAGAGTGGGATTGACCGGGTCATCCTCCAGCTTTTTCCGGAGCCGCTGGATGTAGACCATCACGTTGTTGTCCGAGGAGGGCATATATTTGCTCTGCCACACCGCCTCATAAATGCTCTTGATGTCCAGTATTTCTCCCCGATGCTGGAGCAGGTACAGGAGCAGATCCAGCTCCTTGTCCGTCAGCTTGACCTCCCGGCCATGCTTTTTGACCCGGCGGGCCTTGGCGTCCACCGTCAGAGCATCCGCCGCGCCATTCCACTGGCCTGCGCTGTCTCCGCTCTCGTCCTCTCCGGCGCCGCCATAGACCCGGTAGCGGCGAATGAGGGACGTCACCTTCATGAGCAGCTCTCCCTGAGAGAAGGGTTTGGCCAGATAGTCGTCTCCTCCCATGTCATAGGCCGCTCCCTTGTCCCGCTCGGTATTCCGCGCGGTGAGGAACAGAATGGGAGCTTTCGTCCGCTCCCGGATCCGGCGACAGGCCTCCAGCCCGGAGATCTCCGGCATCATAATGTCCAGCAGGATCAGATCCAGCTCCGGATGTTTATCCACCATATCCACTGCATCCCGGCCGTTGGCCGCCTCGATCACCTGATAACCCTTATTTCGCAGCAGGATGTGGAGAAGCTGCCGGATCTCCGGCTCAACGTCTGCCACAAGAATGACGCCGCCGTTGGCTCCCTGTCTCGTATCCATGAGCGACCGCCCCCTTTCCGGCACGGCGGCGCAGGTCTCTGTATGCGCCGCCTGTTTTCCATAATCTGTATCCCAGCGCATTATACCAGATTTTCCCCCGCAGGGGCAGAGCATTTCGGATAAATTAAGAACTAATCAGATTTCAAGGGCTTGCCCTGCAAAGGAAAAGCCGCACGGCAGAAGCCTTCTCCGGCTCCCGCCGTGCGGCGGCAGATTTCATTCGTGCGGTGATGCCTTTACTCATCCGTGTCCAGTTCTCGGAAGTCCACCGCATAGGCCGCCTCCAAAATACCCTCCACGTCGGAGTATGTGATGTGGTACTCCCAGTCCACAAATTCAAATGCGGTATAGGAGACCACGAACCCGTGATTGTATGTCACATGGCCGTAAGCGTGATAGGCGTCGCCGCTGGTGGCCGTGCCGTCATACTCATAGACGAAGAAGGTCTCTCCCCCGTACTCCTCGTTCTCCAGTCGCTCGAAGTTTTCACACTCCTCGGCATAGCTCTCCTCCAACGCGTCGAAATATTCCTCCTGGGTATAGTCCTCCCCAATATAGTCATAGACGCAGTTGAGGCGCAGTTCCGCCCATTCGTTATTGCTGTAGTCAAAATCAGAAGGGTAGACAGGGAAAATGTAGTAGAAGTCATAGTCGGAGCTGCTGGTCATATTGGTTCCGTCGTCGATGTGCATCTCATCGCAGACGTACTGATAGACGGCGTACTCCTCCCCCAGGAGCGCCCGTTCCCAATAGCCGTTGGCGCCGGTATAGACCTCTTCCTCCTCCGCTGTGCTGCACGCGGTCAGCAGAAAACAGAGGGCGCAGAGGGCGGCGAGGATTTTGGTTCTGGTCTGTCTTTTCATGTTCATGGTTCCTTTCCCGGAGCAAGTGATAACGATCCTCTTACATCATACTCAATCTTCCGGGAATTGCAAGCGTTTTGTGAAAATGCGGTCCTTTGGTTCCCTTGACAAGGGGAAAAAACAGGCTATAATGGAGAAAATCGTCCCGATTCGAACAATTCCTGTCCGTTTTGAAGGAGTCTGCCATGCTGTATGCTTTTCTCGCACTCTCCCCCATCCTCCTGGCGCTGGCGGCCATGGTCATCCGGCGCATCCGTCTCTCCGCATCCAGGGCGCTGCTGCTCTCCCTTCTGCTGACGGCGGCGCTGGCTCTGTTTGTCTGGCAGATGGAGCCTGCCGCCCTGGCCGCTTTTGGGATACTGGGCGTATGCAAGGCGCTGGAGGTCTTTCTCATCATCTTCGGCGCCATTCTTTTTTTGAATATGCTCCGGCGGTGCGGCCATATGGAGGCCATCCAGCGGAGCTTCTCCCGTGTCAGTCCCGACCGTCGGGTACAGGCGATCCTCATCGCCTGGCTGTTCGGTGCGTTCATCGAGGGGACGGCGGGCTACGGCACTCCGGCAGCTCTGGCTGCGCCGTTGCTGGTCGCCCTGGGCTTTCCTCCGGTGGCCGCCTGCATCGTCTGCCTGATCGCCAACTCCACCCCCGTTCCCTTCGCCGCCGCCGGCGCTCCCATCACCGCCATGGTCACCTCCATTGCGGACGAGATCGCCTCCAACCCCCAGTATGTGGCCCAATACGGGCTGAGCTATGACGAATTTCTCTCCGCCGCCACCCAGCTGACCACCCTGCTCCTCGGCATCGGCGGCATCCTGGTTCCCCTGATGCTCATCGGCGTATTTCTGTTCCTCTATGGAGAGAAGGGCCGCCGCCTCCGGGACTTTGTGGAGGTTCTTCCCTTCGGTCTGTTCACCGGAGCCGCCTTCTCCGTGCCCTATTATCTTGTTTCCGTTGTCGGCGGCCACGAATTTCCCTCCATCCTGGGAGCGGTGATCGGGCTGGCCCTCTCTGTGCCTGCCGCTGCCAGGGGCTTCCTGGTGCCCCGGCACGTCTGGCGTTTTCCCGACGATGCGCCGGAAGACCCGGTACGGAACATTGATGTGGCACGGGCCATGCCCGCCTGGAGGGGCTGGCTGCCCTACGCCTGTGTGGGGCTGTTCCTGTTCATCAGCCGGGTGGACGCTTTTGGTCTGAAACGTCTGCTCCAGTCGGTGACAGTGGGGTGGTCAGGGCTGTTTGGCGTGGACTCCTGCTCCTACTCCTTCCAGCCCTTCTGGAATCCCGGCCTGCTTCCCTTCGGGGTGTTCGCCGTGATCCTGGGGCTTGCCAGCGGCATCGGCATGAAGGATGTGGGACGGGTATGCCTCGGCTCCTTCTCCCAGCTGCTCAAGGTGTTCTCCGCCCTGGTCTTTGGCGTGGCCATGGTGCAGATCATGCTCAATTCCGGCGTCAACGCCAGCGGCATGGACTCCATGCTCATGGTGGCAGCCCAGGCTCTGGCCGATCTGACCGGCGCCGCCTTCCCCGTTATCTCCCCTCTGATCGGCGTGCTGGGGGCCTTCATCTCCGGCTCCTGCACCGTCTCCTGCGTCATGTTCGCCTCGCTCCAGTTCAACACCGCCCTGCTCATCGGGATCGACCCCCTCTACACCTGCGCCCTCCAGTGCGCCGGGGGTGCGCTGGGCAATATGATCTGCATCAATAACGTGGTCTCGGTCTCCGCCACCACCGGGGCCGCCGGGGAGGAGGGCCGCATCATCTCCGTCAATCTTGTCCCTGTGGCGGTCTATGTAGTGCTCGTGCTGGTCGTGGCCTTTGTGGTCATGCAGCGATAGGAGGCGTTTATGAAGCTCTTGCGAAGAATCCAATACAACTCTCCGGTCATCCTGACCTTTGCCCTTGTCTCTCTGGCGGTGCTGATCCTGGATGGCGTCACCGGCGGTTCGTCCACCTATCTCTGTTTTTCGGTGTACCGCTCCTCCCTCACCGACCCCTTCACCTATATCCGCTTCTTTGGCCACGTCCTGGGCCACGCCAGCTACAGCCATTACATCAGCAATATGACCCTGCTGCTGGTCATCGGCCCGCCCCTGGAGGAGCGATACGGCAGCAGGACCCTGCTGGAGTGTATGGTGGCCACCGCCCTCATCTCCGGCCTGGTCCAGTTTATCTGCTTCCCCGGCACCGCCCTTCTGGGCGCCAGCGGCATCGTCTTTATGCTCATCATCCTCTCCTCCGTCTCCGGAGGCAGCAAGGGGCGTATTCCCCTGACCCTGATTCTGGTGTATGTGATTTATATCGGCGGGGAGGTCGCCGACGGTCTGCTCCAGTCGGACAACATCTCTCAGCTGACCCACATCATTGGCGGCACCTGCGGGGGGATATTCGGACTGTATCTCCGGAAAGGGAAGGTGAAATAGCTCATTTGCAGCAAAAGACCGGGCTCCCACCCGGTCTTTTAAGGCTGCTCACCGCTCCGCCAGCAGCTTATTCAGCTCCTCCATAAAGGAGTCGATGTCCTTAAACTGTCGATACACCGATGCGAAACGGACATAGGATACCTCGTCCACTACCTTGAGCTTTTCCATCACCAGCTCGCCGATGCGGACGGCAGTGACCTCTCGGTTCATGGAGTTTTGCAGCTCCTGCTCCACCTCACTGGCAATCCGCTCCATAGTCTCCATGGGGACCGGCCGCTGGGCGCAGGCGTGGATAATTCCTCTGAGCACCTTGTCCCGCTCAAAGCTCTGTCGGCTTCCGTCCCTCTTGACCACAATCAGCGGCAGAGTCTCCACCGTCTCATAGGTCGTGAACCGCTTGCCACAGGCCAGACACTCCCGCCTCCGGCGGATGCTCTCCCCGTCGTCGGCAGGGCGGGAATCCACCACCTTGCTGTCAACCTTTCCGCAGTAGGGGCATTTCATGGGGGCACTTCCTCTCCGTCCCGGCGCCATTTCGGTGCCGTTTACTGGGCATATTATACCACACTCTTTGCAAAATGGAAGAACAAAATGGGAAAATTTGCGCCAATCGTCCCCCTTTTCTCCGGCATCCCGATGACTTTTTTCTTTGGTCGTGTTATGATGTGGCTGCAAAGGTATCCGTCCATACCGGGCGGGTTCCTTTTCAGCGCGCAGGAGGTTTTTTCATGCAGAATTACCGCATGATCCTGGCCTATGACGGCAGCCGCTACCAGGGCTGGCAGAGCCAGGGGAATACGCAAAATACCATCCAGGCCAGGGTGGAGGCCGTTCTCTCCCGCCTGACCGGTCAGATTGTGGCGGTCAATGCCTCCGGGCGCACAGATGCCGGCGTCCACGCCGCCGGTCAGGTCGCCTCCTTTCGTCTGGAGCGCAAGGTCGAATGCGACGTCCTGCTGGATGCGCTCAACCGCTATCTGCCCGAGGATATCGGCGTTTTGTCTCTGACCTGGGCCGAGCCCCGGTTCCATGCCCGGCTCTCCGCCCGGAGCAAGGTATACGTCTACCGTATCTGGAACACCCCGGAGCCGGACGTTTTCGGCCGGAAATATCGGTATACCCTCCCACAGTCCCTTGACCTGGGGCGGATGGAGGCCGCTGCACGGCTGCTGGAGGGGACACACGATTTTCGCTCCTTCTGTGGCCTGACCCGATACAAAAAATCCACCGTTCGAACAGTGAGCAGCATCTCTGTGACGAAGTCCGGTCCGGTGGTGGAGCTGCGCTTTCAGGGCGACGGGTTCCTCAACCGCATGGCGCGCATCCTCGCCGGAACGCTGGTAGAGGTCGGTCTGGGGCTGCGGGAACCGGACGCCATGACGGCGGTGCTGTCGGCCAAAGATCGAAGCGCCGCAGCAGGGGCGCTCCCGCCCCATGGGCTGATGCTGGAGGCGGTGTTCTACTGAGTCGCCGTGGAAACAACAGGAGCAGTCGGCGGGCTTATCCGCCGGCTGCTCCTGCTCTGTCCTTCGTTAAAGTCCGTCCCATTCTCGCTACTCGATCCGCAGCTCCTCCCCGTCTGCGCAGATCTGCTCGATTTCTCCGTCGCTGATCTGGTAGCCCTCGCCAAAGAGCCAAGTCTCCCCCTCCTCGGCAAGGAAAAAGCTGCCGTCCGGCAAAGCAAAGAAGCGGTTCCCGTAGCTGTCTGCATAGGTAATGTCCTCAAACAGCCGCTGCCCATCCAGGACGCTGTCCCGAACCATCTGGTAATGGGGAAGCACGTTGATATCGGTCAGCCCCAAACCGGGTATAAACCGCCGATAGTCCGGATCAACAGACTCTCCCTCCAGCTCCGGCTGGGCGTATACCGTTTCGGCACAGTTCATCGTCCCTGCGCTGATCCCCACAAGGATCCCGTCAAAACCCTCCAGCAGCTCTCGCAGACGAATACGGCTGAAAAAGGCATTTTCCGTGGGGACATGACCGCCGGAGAGAAGGATGACATTGCTCCCGTGAACCAGAGCCTCCGCATCTCCCTCGTTCCGCCCATCACAGACAGCCATATCCGTCAGGCGCAGGCCATGGTAGCGAAAGGCCCTGAAAAAGGTGTCCATCATCTCATCATTGCCCACAAAGGCTTCCGGGTCAGCGCAAACGATCAGGCACCGTGCCTTCTCCGGCCAGCGCTGGGCCAGCAGCTCCACAAAGCCGTTGGCCTCCTCCAGAATGCAGGGGAGATCCACCCCCTCCGGCGCGCCCCGGGTACAGGGGCTGCTGGTCAAAAACAGATGCATAAAAATGTTTCCTCCTCACGGAACCGGTTACCGGGCAATAGAACAGCTGCTGTCATAACTGCTCAGGGTGCTCCCGCTGATCGCCCGAACCGTGTAATAATA
Source organism: Clostridiales bacterium (assembly GCA_021205695.1). Lineage (GTDB taxonomy): Bacteria > Bacillota > Clostridia > Oscillospirales > Oscillospiraceae > Onthomonas. Next base: position 22,844 of record JAJPXB010000068.1, on the reverse strand, counting down.
GGTCGTGCCGCTGTCATCTGCCACCGCTGTGTCCATATAGCTCAGGGTGCTGCCAGAGACGGTAGTCAAGGTCTTCCATGAGCCCCCGCTGACCTTGCGATAGACTCGATAGCTTGTCGCTCCTGTCACCTTATTCCATGTCACTGTTACGCCAGTGGCAGCATTGGTCAGGGTGACGGTAGGTTGAGACAGATACAGAATGAACTTGCTGCTGTCATAGCTTCCGAGGGTACTGCCGCTGACTGCACGAACCGTATAGTAATAGGTCGTACCGCTGTCATCCGCCACCGCTGTGTCCGTATAACTCAATATGCTGCTGGAGACAGAAGCCAGGTTCTGCCAGGACCCGCCGACGGTCTTGCGATAAACGCGGTAACTCGTCGCACCTGTCACCTTGCTCCAGGAAATCTTCACCCCCGTGGCGACGTTAGTCAGGGTAATCTCTGGCTGGGACAGGCGCACAACAGATGTGTCGGTCACATAGCTACTGAGTACGCTCCCTTTGACCGCCCGAACCGTGTAATAATAGGTGACGCCGCTATCCTCCGCTACCG
>JAJPXB010000068.1:21920-22280 GCA_021205695.1 Clostridiales bacterium | reverse complement strand
GCCGCTATCCTCCGCTACCGCCGTGTCTGTATAACTCAGGGTGTTGCTGGAGACGGAAGCCAGGTTCTGCCAGGATCCGCCAACAGTTTTGCGATAGACGCGGTAACTCGTCGCGCCTGTCACCTTGCTCCATGAAATCTTCACCCCTGTAGCTGTGTTGGCCAGGGTAATCTCCGGCTGGCTCAGCCGTATGATGGATTTGTTGGTCACATAGCTGCTGATATCATTGTCGCTTACCGCTCGGACGGTGTAATAGTAGGTCGTGCCGCTGTTGTCCGCTACCGCCGTGTCCGTGTAGGTCAGAGTGCTGCCGGAGACGGTGGCAATCCGCTGCCAGGAGCTGCTGCTCGTCTTGCGGTA
>JAJPXB010000068.1:0-21889 GCA_021205695.1 Clostridiales bacterium | reverse complement strand
CCCCATGTCACCTTGATTCCATTGATAGCATTGGACAGGGTGATTTCCGGCTGGGTCAAGCGCACAATGGTGGTACTGCTGTCATAGCTGCTGCGTGCGCTCCCATTGATTGCCCGGACGGTATAGTAATAGACAACTCCACCGCTGGCAGTGGTATCTGTATAGCTGGTGGATGTTGTTTCACACAGTGTAGACCAGCTGCCCCCGGCAGTCTTGCGGCAGACCCAGTATTTGGCTGCCCCGGACACTGTGCTCCAGGTCACTTTAACGCCAGAGGAAGCATTTTCCAGCGTGAAATCAGGCTGGGCCAGATACAGGATGGAGCAACCGGTTCCATAGTCGCTGACGACCTCTCCTGCATAGGCGCAGACGGTATAGGAATAGGTAGTCCCGCTGCTGGCGGTTGTATCGGTATAACTGGCAGATGTCGTGCTTCCCAACTCTGTCCAACCGCCGCCGGTCTTGCGATAGACATAATAGCCCTCTGCGTTTTCAACGGCGTTCCATGTAACCGTCACTCCTGTAGACGCATTGGCCACACTCACGGTCGGCGCATCCAGGTACTCTATCAGGCTGTCTTCACAGCGCCAGGTGACCTCACTGCCTGCTGCGGTCAGGTCGAGAGCAAACCATGCATCGTAATATTCCTCCGTGACGATTGCCGTACAGGCGGTATCCCCAAACCAGTCGCACAGAGTCTCCGGGGGGGCGCCCAGGAAATAGACCGTCTCCAGCCCGGTGCAGGCATAAAAGGCATCGGCGCCGATAGAAGTCACAGAAGCGGGAATAGTCAGCTCGGTCAGGCCACTGCATCTTTGGAGTGCTCCGCTTCCTATGGTAGTCAGGGTATCCGGCAGCTCCAGGCTTGTCAGGCTGGTGCAGTTGAACAGAGCCCGGATGCCCAGCTCGGTAAGCCCATCCGGGAGAGTCAGGCTGGTCAGGCCGGTGCAGCCATAGAGTACGTTCATAGGCAGCACCGTCACCCCGTCCGGAATGACCAGACTAGTTAGGCTGGTGCATTTGTAGAAAGCAGAATTGCCCAGCTCGGTCAGGCCGCTGGGGAGGGTCAGGCCGGTCAGGCTGGTGCAGCTGCCGAAGGCCCCGTCCCCGATGGTGGTCACCGTCGAGGGGAGGGAAACGTCGGTCAGCGCGGTACACAGGTAGAAGGTGCGGTAAGGGATCTCGGTGACCCCCTCAGGGATGGTGACGGAGGTCAGGCCGGTGCAGCCGAAAAAGGCGCAGTCGCCGATCCTTGTGACGGCGTCCGGGATGGAGACGGACGTCAGCGCAGTACACTCCTGGAAGACATAGGGGGCCAACGAAGTGATGTCCTCCCCGATCTGGACCGACTTCACCTCAGTCCGAATGGGGTACCAGGCGGCATACCCCGCATCCCACGCATCCACCATATCCCCGGAGCCGCTGATGGTCAGCACCCCGCTGGAAGAGAGCGTCCAGGTGACGTTGTCTCCGCAGCTGCCGGATGGGAAATAATGCGAAGCTGAGACGCCGTATCCGCTGGCTGCCGTCTCCCCGTCGTCGGTGCAGCAAACCTTATACGCATAGGTATGGTACAGGCTCGCAGTGGTATCCTGATAAGTGACCTCTGTATAGGCGACTCCATCGTCGTCCTCTCCGGGGCAGGCAGCGTCGCCAATGTACTCGTACTCTCCGCCGTCCTCACTGCGGTAGACCAGGTAGTCGGCTTCGTCGACCACCTCCCAGGTGATGTAGACATAGGAGCTTCCACTCTCTATTGTAGTGCCGATGGCAGTAATGTTGGGGGTGGCATAGGCATATTCGCTGCTGTCGGAATCATCGTCCACAGTCGCTTCTCCGGAGACAGCCTGGGTCACCGGCGCAGTCTCCTCATCATTCTCTGTCAGATCGGCCGTTGCAGCCGTGTCACTCTCCGTGAGGTCGATCTCCCCCGTCTCATCGGCAGTCATGATGCCGTCATCAATCTCTACCGCCAGGGCAGGCTGCGCCAGCGTGGCCAGAATCAGGCAAACCGCCAAGGCCAGCGCTGCGTATCGTTTCAAAATTGTTTGCATGGGGTTCCTCCTTGTATCTGAGGGGCAATTACGGTTTCTGCAAATACGATACCACATTTTCACTGTATTTGCAACAAATTATGCCGTCACCGCAAATCAGAGCTGCAGGTGATACAATGATATTTTACAACAAATAAGGCAAGCTTCTCCACAGGCTCTCCAGCGGAGGTCTTTTGCCTGATTGGGGGGAGGCAAATACAATAAAGTCTGCGGCAGGGCAAAAAGCAGCTCAAAAGGGCTGCTTTTCGTATATTCCGGCATCGTCTGTTCATTTCAATGCATAGAAGCGGCGTGGCGCCCGTCCCCTTCCACATGGGGATTTCGGCCCTGTCATTCATATGCGTGGCAGAGGCGATTTCCGCGCTCTGCTCTGCTTTTTCTCACCGCTCCTCCTTGGAAAACCATTTGACAGTGCAGGAAGTCCTGCGCTATACTATGGGCAACAAATTTACCTTTGAATGCCTGCCCTTCGGCGGGCCCTATCGTCGAACCATTCCGGGAGGGATTACGCTTGCGTCCCACCATTGAATCCATCACCAGCCGCTCCAACCCCCTCATCGCCCGTATCCGCCGCCTGGAGCGGGATCGCAGCTTTCGGCGGGAGACGGGCCTGTATCTCTGCGACGGGAGGAAGCTCTACGCCGAAGCCGTCCGCTGGAACGCCCCGGTGGACACCGTCCTGTTCACCCCTGGTCAGCAGCCGGACACCCTCTCCCCCGGCGTTCGGTATGTCCGGGTGCCGGAGGGGGTCATGGAGGCGATCTCCCCTGCCAAAACGCCCCAGGGCCTGCTGTTTCTCTGCCAAATGCCGGAGTCTGTTCCGCCGGAGGCGCTGGACGGGAATCGCTATCTGGTGCTGGACGGTCTCCAGGACCCGGGGAATGTGGGCACCATCTGGCGTACCGCCGACGCCTTCGGCGCGGACGGCCTGCTGCTGACCCATCACTGCGCCGACCCCTGGCATTGGAAAACGGTCCGCGCCACCATGGGAGCGGCCTTTCGCCTGCCGGTGTGGGAGGTAGAGCCGGAAGCGCTGGCCTCCCTTCTGAAGGGGTCCGGCCTCCCCCTCTACGGCACCGCCCTCCGCCCGGACACGGTGGACATCCGCCAGCTGGAGATCGGACGGGCTGCCGTGGTCATCGGCAGCGAGGGTCAGGGCGTCTCCCCGTCGGTGCTGGCCCTGTGTCGTCAAACCCTGAAAATCCCCATGGAGCCCAAATGCGAGTCCCTTAACGCCGCCGCCGCTGCCGCAGTGGTGCTGTGGGAGCTGTACCGAAGATAGAACATACATAAAAGGAGAGGAGACAAACCATGCTGACCTCAGTAAAATACTGGCTGTGGCTGACCAGTCTGCTGCCGCCCGTCGCCGCCTGGCAGGTATACTGTCACTTTGGCAGCCCGGAGCAGGCCTATTTTGCCGACCCCGCTGAGTACGACTGTATCCAGGCGCTGGCTCCGGAGCAGCGCCGTCTCCTCTCGGACAAATCCACCGACCAGGCGGAGCAGTTGCTGGAGCGGTGTGACCGGGGCGACATCCGCATTCTCACCTTCACCGACACAGACTACCCGGAGCGTCTGCGCAACATCGAGACGCCGCCCCTGGTGCTCTACCTCCGGGGAAAGCTGCTGCGGCTGGACGAGCGGGCGGTCATCGCCTTCGCCGGGACGCGGAGGGCCACGCCCTATGGCACCGGTATCGCCAGAGATTTTGCCCGGGATGTCACCCGGGGCGGCGGCATTGTGGCCACCGGCACCGTGACAGGCTGCGATGAGAGCGCCGCCACCGGCGCCCTGCGGGCGGGCGGCCCTGTGGTAGGCGTTCTGGCAGGCGGGGTGGACGTGCCCTATTACGACTCCGCCTCCAGCCGGGATCTGCTCTCCGACATGGCTTCGGTGGGTATGCTCCTGAGCGAGTCGCCGCCGGGAACACCGCACAGAGGGAACCTGTTCCACCGCCGAAACGCCATTCTCTGCGGCGTCTCGGTGGGCCTGCTCTGCGTGGAGGCAGGTCTCCGCAGCGGCACCCTGGGCGTGGCCACCATCGCCGCAGAACAGGGGCGGGACATCTTTGCCGTCCCCGCCAACCTGGGCGCGCCCATGTCCGCCGGAACCAACGACCTGCTCCGTCAGGGGCTGGCGCTGCCCGTTCTCTCCGGGGCGGATATCCTGTCCCACTACCCCTATTACCTCCCCCGCCGGGAGGAGCAACCGGACTTCACCCGCTGGCAGGTGGTACGGGTCTCCGCCAACGCTCAGCCGTCGGAGGAGACGGCACGCCCGGAGCCGCCCAAGGCGGCGCCTCCCGCTCCGCCGGAACCGGTTTCTGCTGAAAAAAAGGTTGACACCGCTCCAAACAGCGGCTATATTGATTTATCAGATGCCTCTGCCCAATGGACGGAGACGGAACGTGTTCTGCTCCAGGCCCTGACAGGCGGCCCCGCAACCATGGAGTCCCTGATCGACCAGACCGGCCTTCCCTCCTCTCAGGCATCCGCCACCCTGACGCTGCTGGCAGTAAAGGGCGTCGTGGAGGAGTGCTCCGGCGGTCGCTTCCGGCTGCACGGGCAGGGCTGACGCAGTTGTTATTATCATTCGGAGGCAAACCCTAATATGGCAAAAACCGATTTGGTTATCGTAGAATCCCCGGCGAAGGCCAAGACCATTGGCAAATATCTCGGCCCAGGCTATCAGGTCAAGGCCTCCATGGGCCACGTCCGTGACCTGCCCAAGAGTCAGGCGGGAGCGGAGGTGCCCGGCGTGGATATCGCCGCCGGCTTCGTCCCCAACTATCAGCCCATCAAGGGCAAGGAGGACATCATCGCAGACCTGACCAAAGCCGCCGCCAAAAGTGGCCGGGTCTACCTCGCCACCGACCCCGACCGCGAGGGGGAGGCCATCTCCTGGCACCTGAAGGAGCTGCTTCATATCCCGGACGACAAGACCTACCGGGTCACCTTCAACGAGATCACCAGGGGCGTGGTGAACGACGCCATCCAACACCCCCGGGCCATCGACCAGGATCTGGTGGACGCGCAGCAGGCCCGGCGTATTCTGGATCGCATCGTAGGCTATCAGCTCTCCCCACTCCTGTGGAAGCACATCCGCTATGGGCTGTCCGCCGGACGGGTCCAGTCCGTAGCCACCCGGCTGGTGGTGGATCGGGAAAATGAGATCCGGGCCTTCGTCCCCCAGGAGTACTGGTCTCTGGACGTGACCCTGGACCGCATCGCCCCTCAGACCGGCCGCTTTCAGGCCCACTATCACGGGGAGGGGAAAAAGAAGGCGGAGCTGACCAGCGAGGATGCGGTCAACGCCATCCTGTCGGATATCCAGACCACCCCCTTCCAGGTGGCTTCCGTTGTCCGCAGGGAGAAGCAGCGCCAGCCGGCGCCCCCCTTCACCACCTCCACCCTCCAGCAGGAGGCCAGCCGCAAGCTGAACATGACGCCCCGGCGCACCATGGCCGTGGCCCAGCAGCTCTATGAGGGCGTGGATATCGAGGGCAGCGGCACCGTAGGCCTTATCACCTATATGCGCACCGACTCTCTCCGGCTCTCTGACGAGGCGGTGAGCGCCGCCAGGCGCTTTCTCTCCGCCCGCTATGGCGAGGAATATATTCCCCCCAGAGCCCGTTTCTACAAGGCCAGGGCCGGGGCGCAGGACGCCCACGAGGCCATTCGCCCCACCGACGTGACGCTGACCCCAGAGGCCATCCGGGGCAGTCTGACCGGCGAGCAGCTTCGCCTCTACCGGCTGATCTGGAGCCGTTTTCTGGCCTGCCAGATGTCCAACGCCGTCTTTGATACCGTCTCCATCGACGTTCTCTCCGGCACCCATCTGTTCCGGGCCAGCCACCAGAGCCTGAAATTTTCCGGCTTCACTGCCGTCTATGTGGAGGGCAAGGACGAAGGAGAGGAGGCCATGGGTTCTCCCCTGCCCGACCTCCAGGAAGGGGAGATCGTTCGCCTGTCCGACACCGACAAGGGGCAGCACTTCACCCAGCCTCCACCCCGGTTCACCGAGGCCTCTCTCATCAAGCTGCTGGAGGAGAAGGGAGTCGGCCGTCCCTCCACCTACGCCCCCACCGTCTCCACCATTCTGGACCGGAATTATGTGCTCAAGGAGGGCAAGGCCCTCCGCCCCACCCCCCTGGGCGAGGTGGTCAACGGGGTGATGATGGACAAATTCACCGACATTGTAGACCCGGACTTCACCGCCAAAATGGAGCAGAGCCTGGACCGGGTAGAGGCAGGAGAGGAATACTGGAAAAACGTCCTCTCCCGGTTCTACACCGGCTTTGAGGCGGAGCTGAAGCAGGCCACCGAGGAGCTGGGCGACACCCGCATCAAGGTGCCGGACGAGGAGAGCGACGAGGTCTGCGACGTGTGCGGCAAGAAGATGGTGGTCAAGATGGGCCGGTTCGGCCGTTTTCTGGGCTGCTCCGGCTTTCCGGAGTGCACCTTCACCAAGCCGCTGGTCATCGAGATGCCGGGGAAATGCCCCCGGTGCGGCAGCCGTATCCTGAAAAAAACCAGCCGGAACGGTCACACCTATTACGGCTGTGAGCGCAACCGGGTAGTATCCGGCGACCCCTGTGACTTTATGACCTGGGACGTACCCGTCAAGGACAACTGCCCCGTCTGCGGCAAGACCATGTTCAAGGCCTCCGGCCGGGGAGCAAAAAAGCCCTTCTGCATCAACGAGAAGTGCCCCAGCTTCCTCCCCCCGGAGCAGCGTCCCGGCTATCGCAAGCCAAAGGAAAAGGCGGAGGGCGAGGCGGCTGCATCCGCCGGGAAGGCAGCCGCCAGAGCCGGTACAAAGGCCGGCAAAAAGAGCGCTCCCTCTAAAAAGGCCGTCGGCAGTAAGCGCACCACCGCCAAAAAGGCGGTGGCGACGGCCCCCCGCCCCAAGCGGCAGATGACCGAGGCCCAGAGGGAGGCCCTGGCCCGTGGCCGGGCAAAGGCTCAGGCCAACCGGGAGGCCGCCCGCCGGGCCAAGACGGAGGGCTGAGAGATGGAACTGGTCACCGTGATCGGAGCCGGTCTCGCCGGGTGCGAGGCCGCCTGGCAACTGGCCCGGCGGGGCGTTCCCGTCCTGCTCCGGGAGATGAAGCCGGAAAAACGCTCCCCCGCCCATCAGAGCGGCGATTTTGCGGAGCTGGTCTGCTCCAACTCTCTCCGGGCGGGGAACGTGGAAAATGCCGTGGGACTGCTGAAGGAGGAGATGCGCCGGTGCGATTCTCTCATCCTCCGCTGCGCCGACGCGCACCAGGTGCCCGCCGGAGGCGCGCTGGCGGTGGATCGCTACGGCTTCTCCGGCGCAGTCACCCAGGCCATCCGCTCTCATCCGCTCATCACTGTGCAGGAGGGGGAGGTGGCCGCCATCCCCGACGAGGGGCAGGTGCTCATCGCCTCCGGCCCGCTGGCCTCGGACGCTCTGGCGGAGGACATCTCCCGCCGGTTTCCGGGGCGGAACGACCTCCACTTTTTTGACGCCGTGGCCCCGCTGGTCAGTTTTGAGAGCATCGACATGGATAAGTCCTGGTTCGGCTCCCGATACGACAAGGGGACGGCAGACTATATCAACTGCCCCATGACCCGGGAGGAATATGACACTTTCTGGGAAAATCTGCGCTGCGCGAAGGAGGCCCCTCTCCACGATTTTGACGACGGGGGCGTCTTTGAGGGCTGTATGCCCGTAGAGGTCATGGCCCGGCGGGGACACGACACCCTCTGCTTTGGCCCTCTGAAACCGGTGGGCCTCACCGACCCCCGCCGTCCGGACTGCCGCCCCTATGCCGTCGTTCAGCTCCGGAAGGACAACGCTCTGGGAACCGTGTACAACATGGTGGGGTTCCAGACCCATCTGACCTGGCCGGAGCAGCGGCGGGTATTCTCCATGATCCCCGGCCTGGAGCAGGCGGAGTTCCTCCGCTACGGCGTCATGCACCGGAACACCTACCTCCACTCCCCCGGACTGCTCAACCGCTATTACCAGGTCATCGATCACCCCCGGCTGACCTTTGCCGGGCAGATCACCGGCGTGGAGGGCTATGTGGAGTCCGCCGCCTCAGGGCTTCTGGCCGGGGCGGAGCTGGCCCGGCGGGTGCTGGGAGAGCCGCCCATTGATTTTCCCCGGGAGACCGCCCTGGGCGCGCTGGGTTACTACGTCAGCGATACCAGTGTCACCGACTTCCAGCCCATGAACATCAACTTCGGCATTATCCCGCCTCTGGGCTACCGGGTGAAGGGCAAGCGGAACAAAAACGCCGCCCTGGCCCAGCGGAGCCTGACGGCTCTGGAGGCCCTGGACCTCTGATTTATCCCTGTCCTTACACTGTAAGGCAGCGATACCTTCCGGCCACCTCTGGCCGGAGGATATGGCTGCCCTACCGAAAAATATGTATCATATTTCAGGAGGCAAGCAACATGAGAATCATCCTCGACGCAATGGGGGGCGACCTCGCCCCGAGAGAGCCGGTCCGGGGGGCCATTATGGCCCGGAACGAGTTCGGCTGTGACATCACCCTGGTGGGCCAGGAGGCGGCCATCCGGAAGGTCCTGGAGCAGGACGGTATCGGCCAGCTCCCCCCCGGCATTGACATCGTCAACGCCACCCAGGTCATCGAGATCTGCGACAATCCCTCCACCGCCTGGCACGATAAGAAGGATTCCTCCATGACGGTGGGGATGAAAATGCTCAGGGACGGCCAGGGAGACGCTTTTATCTCCGCCGGAAGCACCGGCGCCCTGCTCTCTGCCGGGACGCTGATCGTCAAGCGCATCCCCGGTATCCGCCGGGCCGCTGTGGCCCCCATCGTCCCCACTGCGGCAGGGCACTCCGTCCTCATCGACGCCGGCGCCAACAGCGAGTGTACGCCGGAGTATATGTGTCAGTTCGCCCTGATGGGCTCCTTCTATGCGGAGATGGTGCTGGGCCGGGAGAATCCCAAGGTGGGCCTGCTGAACATTGGTTCGGAGCCGAGCAAGGGCAGCGAGCTGTACAAGCAGGTCCATCAGATGCTCACCCGCGCCGGTGAGGCGGGCAAGCTCAATTTTGTGGGCAACGTCGAGCCCACCTCTCTGGCCAGCACGGACGCGGTGGACGTCATCGTGGCCGACGGCTTTGTGGGCAACATCCTTCTCAAGGCTATGGAGGGCACCGCCAATTTCCTGGTCAATGGGCTCAGGGACGTGTTCACCACCAACCTGAAAACCAAGCTGGGCTATCTGATGATCCAGGGGAACATGGGCGACTTTAAGAAGATGGCCGACAGCAGAGAGACCGGCGGCACCGCCATGCTGGGTCTGCGCAAGCCGGTGTTCAAGGCTCATGGCTCCTCCGACGCCTACGCCATCTGTCACGCCATCGGCAAGGCCACAGATTTCGTCAGCGCCGGATTCGTGGACGCCATTGCAGAGCATGTGGACAGCTTCCAGCTCTCCACAGAGGAGATGTGACCGCCTATGAAAACGCTGGAGGAAAAGCTGGGCTATCAATTTCAGGATCGCTCCCTGCTGGAAAACGCCCTGACTCACAGCTCCTATGCCAACGAGCACCACGCCGCCCACGTCCAGAGCAATGAACGTCTGGAGCTTTTGGGCGACTCCGTGCTGGGCATGGTGGTAGCGGATTATCTCTATCGCAACTTTCCCGCCCTGCCGGAGGGGGACCTGACCCGGATGCGGGCCAGCCTGGTCTGCGAGGGCAATCTGGTCAACGTGGCCGCCCTGTGGGATCTGGGGGCCTACCTCCGTCTGGGCAAGGGAGAGGAGAGCTGCGGGGGCCGGGAACGGCCCTCCATCCGGGCGGACGCCGTGGAGGCGGTGTTGGCGGCGGTCTATCTGGACGGTGGAATCGTCCAGGCCAGGAAGCTCGTACAGCGGTTCATTCTGGATCATATGTCCCAGACAGACCCTGCGGTCCAGGACTTCAAGACCGCACTTCAGGAGCTGGTTCAGCGCAGAAGCGGCCAGGCGCTGACCTATCATCTGCTCAGCCAGTCCGGGCCGGACCACGCCAAGACCTTTGAGATGGAGGTCCGTCTGAACGGCAAGCCGGTGGGCGCCGGAAAGGGCCGGAGCAAAAAGGACGCCGAGCAGGCCGCCGCCCGGGCCGCGCTGAAGGTGCTGGGCCAGTAGCCGCCCCACCCGAAAGACGGGAGCTCTGTCGCCCGGCCGCAGGCTCAGTTCGCTTTCTCTCGGGGACATATTTAAACAGACAAAAGGCGGGCGCATGGAGTGCATGCGTCCGCCTTGTCGTCCATCCGCAGATGGGAGGTCGTATCATGATATTGTTGCAGGGAGAGGGCATATCCCCGGGCGTGGTCAGCGGCCCGCTGCGCTTTTTCCGCCGCGTCTCCGGTCAGGCCATCCGGCGCAGCGGCTCCGGCCCGGAGGAGGAGCGGGCCCGTCTGACGCAGGCCCAGTCCCAGGCCGCGGAGCAGCTGGAAATACTGGCAAAGCAGTGCTGCGCGGAGGGCAGAGACGAGGCCGCCGCCCTTCTGGATACCTACGCCCTGCTCGTCAGGGATGAGGACTATTGCGGGCGTATCCTGGCCATTCTGGACAGGGAGCAGTGCAGCGCGGAATACGCCGTTCAACAGGCCGGAGCGCAGTTCTCCGCCCGGTTCGCCCACATGGACGACCCGTATATGCAGGCCCGGGCCGCGGATATCCAGGACATGACCCGGCGACTTCTGAACGCTCTCACAGGCGTCTCAGAGAGTGGCTTTGCTCTGGACGCTCCGGCGATCCTCGCCGCCGACGATCTGGCTCCCTCGGAGCTGCTCCGGCTGGACAGGACAAATCTGCTCGGCCTTGTCATGCAGGGCGGCTCCGGCAGCAGCCACACCGCCATTCTGGCCCGGACAATGGAAATTCCCGCCGTCTGCAGCCTGGGGGCCGCACTGAGGCGGGAATACGAGGGTCAGACGGTTCTCCTGGACGGCGAGAGGGGCGCTCTCTGTCTGGAGCCAGACGCCCCGGCCCTGCAATCCTTCCGGGACAGACAGGCTCAGGAGCATCAGAAAAAATCGCTGACGGAAGCTATGAGAGGGCAGGAGGACGTCACTCTGGACGGGCAGCGGCTCTGCCTCTGCTGCAACATCAACGCGCCGGAGGAGGTCAGCGCCGTCCGCTCCGGCGACGGTCAGGGCATCGGCCTGTTTCGCTCGGAATTCCTGTATCTGGCCGCCGATCACTGCCCCACAGAGGAGGAGCAGTTTCAGGCATACCGCTCCGTGGCGGCAGCCATGAACGGCAAGCGGGTCGTCATCCGCACCCTGGACGCAGGCGCAGACAAGCAGGCGGACTGCCTGCATCTGCCGCAGGAGGAGAACCCCGCCCTGGGACTCCGGGGCATCCGCCTCTGTCTGGCTCGCCCCGAGCTGTTTCGCACCCAGCTCCGGGCCATCTACCGGGCCTCTGCCTATGGCAGCGTGTCCATTCTGTTTCCCATGATCGCCTCCGTCTGGGAGGTCAGGGAGTGTAGACGGCTCTGCGAAAGCGTCATGGCGGAGCTGACGGCAGAGGGACGTCCCTTTGACCCGCATATGGAGATCGGCATCATGCTGGAGACGCCCGCCTCTATTTTCATGGCTCCGAACCTGGCAAAGCTGGTGGATTTCTTCTCCGTGGGCACCAATGACCTGGCCCAGTACACCCTGGCCTGCGACCGGCACGGCAACAGCCTGGGCCGATTTTACGATCCACGCCATCCCGCCGTTCTCCGTGCAGTGAAACTGGCGGCGGACGCCGCCCACGGGGCGGGCATCCCTGTCGCCATCTGCGGCGACCTGGGCGCAGATCCGTCCCTCCTGCCCACCTTCCTGGCCATGGGCATCGACGAGCTCAGCGTGCCCCCTGCCAGCGTTCTGCCTCTCCGTGCCGTTCTCCGCAGCTGTACCACCCAATCCTGTACGCTGGAGCGGTTAGAGGGGTGAGCACTTATACCTCCATGATGACCGGCAGAATCATGGGACTGCGCTTGGCCTTGCGGAACAGGTAGCTGGACAGCTCCCGTTTGATATCTCCCTTGATGGTGGCCCAGTCGTCTCCGGGCTGCACTTCGGCCAGAACCTGGGCGGCCAGCTGCCGCACCTCCTCCATCAGCTCCTCGGACTCCTTCACATAGACGAAGCCCCGGGTGATGATCTCCGGACCGGAGATGACGGAGTTGTCAACGCTGGACATGGTGACGACCACAACGATCATGCCGTCCTCCGCCAGACGTTTCCGATCCCGCAGGACAACGCTGCCCACGTCGCCTACGCCGTAGCCGTCCACCAGGATGCGTCCGGCGGTGACGGTGCCATTCTGCCGGATGGAGTTGGGGGTCAGTTCCACCACATGGCCGATATCGGTGATGACAATGTGGTCGGGGCGCATTCCCATGTCCTGGGCCAGCTGGGCGTGGAGGCGGAGATGCCGCTGCTCCCCGTGGACGGGGATGAAAAATTTGGGTTTCACCAGGGCGTGAAGGATCTTCAGCTCCTGCTGACAGGCGTGGCCGGAGACATGGAGGTCCCGGCTGCGCTCGTTGATGACCACAGCCCCCTTGCGGTACAACTCGTTGATGACATTGCCGATGGCGTGCTCGTTGCCGGGGATGGCGGAGGCGGAGAGGATGATGTGATCGCCCGGCTGGATCTCGATCTGCCGGTGGGTGGAGAAGGCGATACGGGTCAGGGCGGACATAGTCTCTCCCTGGCTGCCGGTGGTGATAATGCAGACCTTGTCCTTGGGCAGGCCCTTGATCTGATTCAGGTCCACCAGCACCCCCTCCGGGATGTTCATATACCCCAGGCGGGTGGATACCTTCATGGCGTTCTCCATGCTCCGGCCGGAGACCGCCACCTTGCGGCCATAGCGATTGGCCACGTTGATAATCTGCTGAATGCGGTCCACGTTGGAGGCGAAGGTGGTGACGATGATCCGCTCGTCACAGCCCTTGAACAGGGCGTCGAAGCTGGCGCCCACGGCGGCCTCGCTCTTGGTGAAGCCGGGGCGCTCCACGTTGGTGGAATCGCACAGGAGGCACAGCACCCCCTCCTTTCCCAGTTCGCCCAGCCGGGTCAGGTCGATCATGCCGCCGGAGACCGGGGTGGGGTCGATCTTCCAGTCGCCGGTGAACAGGACGGTGCCAACGGGGGTCCTGATGGCGAAGGCCACGGCGTCGGCGATGGAATGGTTGATGTGGATGAACTCCACCTGGAAGACGCCGGCCTTGACCACGCTCCCGGCCTCACAGGTGATGATGTCGGTGGTGGAGAGCAGATTGTGTTCCGCCAGCTTCAGCTCTACCAGCCCGGCGGTCATCCGGGTGGCGTAGATGGGGGCGTCGATGTCCCGGAGGACATAGGGGAGGGAGCCGATGTGATCCTCATGTCCGTGGGTCAGGAAGATGCCCCGGATCTTGGACTGGTTCTGAATGAGGTAGCTGTAGTCGGGAATGACCACGTCTATACCGTACATATCGTCGCTGGGAAAGCCCATGCCGCAGTCGATCACGATAATGTCGTCCTTGTACTCCACCACGGTCATATTCTTGCCAATCTCGTTAAGCCCGCCCAGGGGAATGATTTTCAGTTTTTCTGCCATAAAAATTCCTTTCGTCTAATTTAGTCGTGTTGTATGGAACAAGTTTTTAAGGGGAATGTAAGGGAGACCGGGAAGGTCTCCTGGGAACGGTCTGCCGCAGGACAGAGACGGCCCTGTACCCGCCGCCTCTGTCTTGCGGTCTGTGTCCTGTCCTTACCTGCATTGCCTGGCATCCGGAAACGCTCCCGGAATGTCACAACGCCTTTTCGCTGTATTCAGTATAGCATACTGTCCGCAAAAAGTATATGCGCCAGTTTTCACAAATGCTTCTGTTGTTTTACCTTTTCGGTGATAATATCACACAATTCAGTGGCAAACTCCTCGCTCGGCCCTTCTGCCCGGAGGGACAGGGCGGAGCGGCCGGAGACCGGAGCCAGCCAGACGCTCCCCTCCCCCACCGGGATGCGAACGCCCTCTCCGGTGCTCCGGGCGCGGGGAAAGTCCCGGGCCAGAGCGTCCATGGCCCTGCCCCGGCCCGTCTCCAGGGGGATCTCCCTGGTGCGAAGGGCAAGCCGGGGCAGCCGGGCGGTCAGGCGGGTCAGGCTCTGGCCTGTCCGGGCCAGGTGACCCAGCACGAGGCAGGCGGCCGCGCAGCCGTCTCGAAGGGGGAGCAGCCGCCGGGCCTGCCGTTCCGCCGGCTCCCCGTCTCTGCCCAGGCAGAGCACCTCGCCCCCGAACGACTCCGCCATGCGGTCCGCAGCAGAGGTTTCCGCCGGAGAGAGGGCCAGCGTCCGCTCCCCCTGCTCCAGCAGCACCAGACAGCTCAGCAGCAGCGTCTGCTCCGGGTCGAGCAGCCGCCCCTCCTCTGTCCGCAGGGTCAGTCTCCGGCCGTCCCCGGAGAGGCGGAGGGAAATCTCATCGGGTCCGCGCTCCCGGGTCACCTCCGCCCCCAGCTGCTCCAGGCACTCGGTCAGCAGGCCGGACGGGTCGTCATGCCGGGCCACGGACACGGTGAGGCGGGAGATAGGCGGTCCTGCCCAGGAGATGACAGCCCGCACATAGTCGGCCAGGCCGACTCCGGAGCGCCGGAGCTGCCCTGCACCCTCTCTGGCGGGCGACAGTGGCTCCCGACCGGGCAGCTCAGTCTCCAGTCTGCGCCGCTGGGCGGGCGAGAGGGGCAGTCCGGAGGCGCCAAACAGGGACAGCGCCACCCGTTCCCCCTGTTTCCGGAGGAACAGAGCCGCCGCAAGGCCCAGCTCCCCCGCCATCCAGGCCGCCGGAGCGGGGAGCGGGGCCTCCAGCACTGAGACCTCCCCACCGCAGGAGAGCATCCCCGCCTGGGCCGCCAGAGCCAGGGGCCGGAGGCTGCCGTCCGTCTCCCAGCCCAGGCCGCACCTGCCCTCCGTCCCCAGCAGTCCTCCCAGCCGGAGGAGCAGCTCCGGCGTCAGCTCCCGTCCGGGGATGCCGGAGAGCTGCCCGTCGGATTCAAAAGCAAGCGAGCGCTCTGATCTGGGCGCGGTGAGGGATGTCCGGAGACGGCTGCCGGCGGGAACGACCAGCCGGGGCCAAACTCTGACCCCCTCTTCCACCAGGGCTCCGTCGCCCAACGTCGCCTCCGCCCCCAGGACGGAGAGGGGGTCGAGGGTGGCCTCCGCCCCGGTCTGCGCTCCCTTGCAGAGGATGGCCCGACTTATGGTGCAGTGGTCGCCCACCCGGCTGTCCAGCAACACTGAGCCGCGGACCGCGGAACCCTCCCCCACCTGAGAGCCGGATTCCAAAACGGTGTCGGGGCCGATGAGACAATGCCTGCCCAGTCGGACCTCCGGCCCGATCCAGCAGGGCGGCAGGACGGTGACGTCCGGCGGTATCGGTCGGTCGGCATAGAGGCAGGGGCTCTGCTGGGGAAGCCCCAGCTCCAGCCGGACATGCCCCTCCAGCGCGTCCCGGACAGTCTGCAAATAAGTCTCGCAGGTGCCCATGTCCTGCCAATAACCCTCTGGGAGATCTCCGTACAGCCGAAAACCCTCCTCCAACAGACGGGGAAAGAGATCCCGGCTGAAGTCGCAGGAGGCCCGGGGCGGGATGCGCTCCAGCGCCCGGTGGCTGAGCAGATAGATGCCGGTGTTCACCTGGTCGGTGAACACCTGGCTCCAGCCGGGCTTTTCCAGAAACCGGAGAATGCGGCCGGTGTCGTCCGTCTGCACCAGGCCGAAGGCCAGGGGATCCTCTCTCCGCTGGAGGAGGAGGGTGACGTCTGCCTGGCGGTCCCGGTGGCGGCGGATGCAGCCGGTCAGGTCAAAGTCGCATACGCAGTCGCCGGAGAGAACGATGCAGTCCTCCCCCTCCAGAAATGTCTCACAGGCCCGAACGGCTCCGGCGGTGCCCCGGGGAAGGTTTTCCGTGAAATAGGTCAGCTCCATCCCCCACCGGCTGCCGTCCCCGAAGTAGTCCCGGATCGCCTGGGGCAGATAGCCCAGGGCCACGGCGGCCCTGGTGATGTTGTGGCGGCGGAGGAGCAACAGCAAATGCTCCAGCACCGGCTTGCCAAACAGCGGGACCATGGGTTTGGGCAGCCCGGCAGTGACGGGCCGCAGCCGGGTCCCCTCGCCCCCGGCCAACAGGATCGCTTTCATAGACGCTTTCCTTTCCGGCATCATCGCACAAATGCATCCGCGGCATCTGGCAGATATTGTGCGCCGGCTTCTCCTGCCGGTCTGTGCGTTGAAGCCATCTCTCTTTTTTCTTTGGCCCTCCGCCCAGACGATCTGTCGTTTTTGGCGGAAAGCCGCATCAGGATACGCCTATTTTGGCCTGATTTCGGGGGAAGCATACGGCAGGCAGAAAAAACCACGGCGCATCAGGAGCCCTTGACGCGCCATGGACATGGAAAAATATTGTAAAACAGCCCCATAAAACGGCATGGGGCGGACCGGCAGGGCCCTATTCTCCGCACCCGGCCTCCTCCGGGATGGTGTCGTCCTGATCCACCCAGCTCTGCACCGGGATCACCGTGTAATCGGTCGCTGTGTTTCGGACGACCACCTTGCGGATACCCGCATTGATGACCAGGCGGCGACACATGGAGCAGCAGGTCGTGTCCTGGAGCAGCCGACCGGTCTGGGCGTCTCGGCCCACCAGGTAGAGCGTCGCTCCCAGCGTCTCGCTCCGGGCTGCGGAGATAATGGCGTTGGCCTCGGCGTGGACGCTGCGGCACAGCTCGTACCGCTGTCCGGAGGGGATTTGCAGCTCCTCCCGGGTGCAGCGGCCCAGGTCGATGCAGTTCTTGCGGCCCCGGGGCGCGCCGTTGTAGCCGGTGGCGATCACCTCGTCCGCCTGGACGATAATGGCCCCGTAATTTCGCCGGAGGCAGGTGGAGCGTTCCAGCACCGTCTCGGCGATATTCAGATAGTAATTTTCCTTATCCACCCGGCGTATTGCCATGGAAATCCCTCCCAATGACGGCAGATGCTCCCAATTTCCGGGCGCTGGCCGCAGCTGTTCAGACCGGACGGGAAAACGCCCCCGCCTACGGAAACAGTATAAGGGATTTTCTCCTTCGGAGCAAGTGTATTCACAATTATTTTACGACTTGAAGCGTTGACCTTTTCCCCGGGGTGCGGTATCATATACACAGAAAATCTGCCCGTTTTCGGGCCTGTGAGGAGTCTTTCCTTTGATTCGTAATTTTTTTGACCGGGTCGGCAATTTTTTCAGCCGGCTCATGTATGGGCGTTACGGTTCGGATCAGCTGAACCTGGTGCTGGTGATCGCCAGCCTGGTGGTGTGGCTCATCAGCTGCTTTGTCCAGGTGACGGCAGTTTCCACCATCCTGTGGATCATCAGCTATGCCGGGCTGATTTACGCCATCTTTCGGATGTGCTCCCGGAACTACACCAAGCGGCGGGCGGAGAACGACTGGTTCATGGCCAGGGTGAATCCTCTCGTCCAGGGCTTCCAACGCAAGCGCGCCCAGATGCGGGACAAGGATCACGTCTACTTCAAGTGCCCCAGCTGCGGCCAAGTGCTCCGGGTGCCCAAGGGGAAGAAGAAGATCTCCATCACCTGCCGCAACTGCGGAAACGTGTTCCAGAAAAAGACCTGAACCGAATCATCTGCACAGCAAAGCCGCCCCGCTCCTATGAGAGCGAGGCGGCTTTTTGCGTCTATTCCAGCTCCAGAGCGTCGCAGACGCTCTCCCACACGCTTTCATCCGTCCAGTCCAGCGTCCCGTCCAGGCAGACCACCCGATTCCCGGCCCTGACCCATCGCTGATGCCAGCTGCCGGTGTCCAGGGACAGCGTCCCCTCTGTCCCGGAGAGGGTGACGGGGAGCAGATCGTCCAGCACGACCCCGGCCAGGCCCGGGGCGCAGGTATACACCGTGACCTCGATGACGACGCCGTCCGACCAGGACTCGGAATAGCTCTCCTGCCGCACCAGCAGGGAGGCGGTCTGGTCATAGTAGGCGGTGACCTCCGCGCCGTCGGGCACCTCCTCCACCTCCTCCCGGAGAAGACAGGCGTATGCGCTGTCGCCTCTCCAGGCGCTGCCGTCGGAGACAGTATCCAGGGTGACTTCCGGCACCACCCAGCCCAGCACCATCGCCGCCAGGAAGCAGATGAGGACTCCGCTCCCCAGGATGAGCAGCCGCCGCTGTCTGTCCTCCCGGCCGATCAGGGCGGAGAGGACCGGCATGGCGAAAAAACAAACTGTCAGCATCACCCGCACCCACAGCCGTGGGATCTGACTCACCCACAGGACGATGAGCAGCGCCGCCACCAGCAGGACGGCGAAGATCTGCAAAAAGCACCGAAATCCCATGGCCGGGCCGCCCGAAGGGGCGTGGGGGCGGCACCGCCGGAGCATACACCAGAGCAGCCACCCCAGCCAGGCCAGAGCCAGCAGCCCCGCCAGGGGCAGGAACAGACACAGCATGGTCCGACTGTCGGAGAGATACCACTGTCGGGCGAGCTGCGACCAGGTAAGGCCGGAATACCAGGCCAACAGCCCCAGCGCCAGCACCGTCACCAGCAGGAAGGCGACGCTCCAGAGCAGCCAGTTGCGAAATACGCCCCGCCAGCTGCGGTAGTCCTCCTCGGTGCGGCGAACCTCCGGCCCCTCGCAGGGGAGAGAACGATAGATGTCCATGCCCCAGAGTGTGTCCACCGGCTCCCAGCCGTCCTCCCTGCGCTGCCGGACCTGGCTCTCCAGGTCGGCAGGCGTCCGTCTGGGATCGGCCGGGACCACGTCATAGGTCAGCTCAGTGCGCCGGGTGGGCTCAAACAGGCCGCAGAACAGCCCTGCACGCCGGGTCAGCGCCCAGCCCTTTTGGGCCAGAGTGTCCAGGTAACGCCGCACGCCCTCGTAGTCCCCGAAGGGAAATGCCAGGGGGCGGATCAGTCGTTGTTTCATAGCTTGCCTCCGCAGGGATAGAAAGTTGCAACAGATGCAGCGGATGAAAAACAGGGACGAAACAGGAAGAATTACGCTTTCTTCATATGCTGAGCGGCAGATCGGAGCATCAGCCGCTTGGTGCCCACGTTGTCAAAGGCGATCTCTACCATGGCGTCGCCCCCCATGGGGGTGATGGAGACAATCATGCCCCGGCCAAAAGCCGTGTGCTCCACCATTTCCCCCTTTTTATACTGGGAGAGCAGATTCACCGACTGAATCAGGTCGGACTTGGAGACCTTGTTCCCCACCCGGGTCTGGCCGATGGAGCTGCCGCCCCCCATACGTCCCTCTCGGAGCTGGTAGGCAGGGATGCGCCGGGCATGGCTGTAGCCGTAGCCCCCCGCAGAACGGGCGGGCCGCTCGCCGGTCGCCTGTCCGTCGCCGTCTCCCCACTGGCCGCCGTACTCCCGGTGGTCCTCGTCATAGTGCCGACCGCTCTTTTCCAGCAGCTCGTCGGGGATCTCTCCGGTGAAACGGGAGGGGCGGTTGCTGCTGGTGCGCCCGTAGAGCATCCGGTGGGAGGCACAGGTCAGATAGAGCCGCTCCTTCGCCCGGGTCATGGCCACATAGCACAGGCGGCGCTCCTCCTCCATCTCCTCCGGCTCACCGATCACCCTCATCCCAGGAAACAGGCCCTCCTCCATGCCCACCACAAACACCCAGGGGAACTCCAGCCCCTTGGCGGCGTGCATGGTCATCATCACAGCGCAGTTGTCCGAATCCTGGGCGCTGTCCAGGTCGGTATAGAGGGCCACCTCGTCCAGGAAGCCGGCCAAGGACGGCTCCTCGGCGTTGTCCACATAGTTCTGCACCGAGCTGCGCAGCTCCCGGACGTTCTCCAGCCTGCTCTCGCTCTCGATGGTGCCCTTTGCCTCCAGGGAGGCGGCATAGCCGGTGGCGGAGAGCACCTCGTCATAGAACTCCGGCAGCTCCATGGTGCCCGCCTTCTCCTTCAGACCCTCCATCATAGAGAGAAAGCTGTCCAGCTTGCCCGCCGATTTGGCCAGCTCCGGCCAGTTCCTGGCGTTGAGCAGCGCCTCATAGAGCGAGCAGCCCTCGCTGGCGGCGATGTCTGCGGCGGTGTCCACCGTCTTGGCTCCGATGCCCCGGGGAGGATTGTTGATAATGCGGCGCAGCCGCAGATCATCCGCCGGGTTGTGGATGACGCAGAGATAGGCCAGCATGTCCTTCACCTCCGCCCGGTCGAAGAAGCGGATGCCCCCATAGACCTTGTATGGGATGCCGTTGCGCTTGAAGGCGTACTCCAGGGCGTTGGACTGGGCGTTCATCCGGTAAAGGACGGCAAAATCCCGCCAGTTCATGCCCTGGCTGTATCCCGTGAGGATCTGTGCGGCCACATACTGGGCCTCGTCGCTCTCGCTGGAGGCGGTATAGAGGCGGAGCTTCTCTCCGGCCCCGGCGTCTGTCCACAACTCCTTGCCCTTGCGGCCCTGATTGTTGTGGATGACGGCGTTGGCCGCGCTGAGGATATTCTGGGTGGAGCGGTAGTTCTGCTCCAGGCGGATGACCCGGGCGCCGTTGTACTGCTCCTCGAAGGAGAGGATATTTTCAATGGTGGCTCCCCGGAACCGGTAGATGGACTGGTCGTCGTCGCCCACCACGCAGATATTCTCCCACTTCCCGGCCAGGGTGGAGGCCAGAAGATATTGCAGGTGGTTCGTGTCCTGATACTCGTCGATGAGGACGTAGCGGAACTTATTCTGCCAATAGCTGCGCACCTCTCCCTGCGTCAGCAGGAGGCGGACGGTATGGAAGATCAGGTCGTCAAAGTCCAGCGCGTCCGCGTCCTTCAACCGCTTTTCGTAATCCACATAGATTTTGGCCATCTGGATGAGCCGCAGGTCGCCGTCCTGCTGGCACTCCCTGAGCCAGTCCTCCGCCAGCAGCATCCGATCCTTGGCCCGGGAGATGTAGCCCATCACCGTCCGGGGAGAGTAGCTCTTCTCATCCAGGTTCCGATCCTTCAAAATGCCCTTGATGACCCGTCTGGTATCGTCCGTGTCGTAGATGGTGAAGGAGCGGGAGAAGCCCAGAGGCTCGATGTCCCGCCGGAGGATGCGCACGCAGGCGGAGTGGAAGGTGGCGGCCCAGATGTCGTTGGCAGATGGCCCCAGCTTCCGCTCCAGCCGCTCCTTCAGCTCCCCGGCGGCCTTGTTGGTGAATGTGATGGCCAGGATCGTCCAGGGGGCGGCGGGGTCGAGCCTGCACAGCTGCTCCATCCGGGGGCGTTCGCTCTCCACCGGGGCAGCGAGGAAGCCCTCCAGATCGTCCAGGTCGTCCGGAGTGACCCAGTCGGGCACGTCGTTCACACCGGGGTCGGAGGCCCGGCCGTACTTGATAAGATTTGCCACCCGGTTGATAAGGACGGTGGTCTTGCCGCTCCCCGCCCCGGCCAGGAGCAGGAGGGGGCCTTCGGTGGCCATGACGCCCTTCTGCTGCTCCGGGTTCAGATGCCGGAACTCCCCGGCAATGAACGCTCTGCGGGCCTGGCAGAAGCGGGCAGCTTGCACTTCGTTCAACATAGCGTTTCCTGTCTCTCCCTCTCATATTGTTCTGCCTCTATTTTACGATATTTCCGGGGCCGGGTCAAATAAATTTGCATCGGCAGGGCATCCGTCCAAAAAGACGTGCTGCATTTATCCGGCGTTAAAGCGGCGAAGCCTCTGCGGAGGGTCTCCGTGGCTTTTGGCTTTCCCTTCGTCTTCTGAAGTCATTTTTTGACAGACTGCGGAGCGCCCCGCCCCCCCCACAACCCGGGGGGGGCGCCGGGGGTTTGTTGGTGGTTGCGGGTTTGATTTTTTTTTAATAGTTTGGGGTAGTA
>JAJPXB010000042.1 GCA_021205695.1 Clostridiales bacterium | reverse complement strand
AACGAACAAACGCTTTCGCTTTCCCTGGTCTCACATCATTGACAAATGAACAATTTTTGATATATTTTTTAAAAAGTAAAATGTAAAAAGGAAAGAAGGTCAACAGGGAGCCGGAATGCACGGCTCACTTTTGTTTTTCTGACAATTGACGGGGGAATGAGGGATACTCTATAATGATGCCTGAAAAGATGACCTCTTGCAGCGCGGGTCTGTCCCGCACAGGAGACGGATCGCGGCGATGAAAGGAAGGGAACTTTATGAGCGAACTGACTTATCCCAACGCCCTGAAGCTGGGGACAAAGGAATATCGTGCCTGTATCCAGCGGGGCGAGTACCCCTATCTGCCTGTCCTGGACGACATTCTGCCCAGCTATAATGAGTACAACCTGGTGGAGCTGGGGGCAGTCCAGATCCCGGCGGAGAACGTGGTGGGCACACGGACGGCAGGGCGGACCACCTCCTTTGCCCGGAACTTTATGCCCCTGCTCCCGGCCAGCTCCGAGTTCAGCGCGAAGTGGGAGAAGCTGTGCAACGCCCATCTCAACGAGGGGATACGGGACAGCGTCGTCGTCTATGAGTATATGAACCGCTATTACGTCCAGGAGGGCAACAAGCGGGTCAGTGTGCTGAAATACTTTGACGCCGTGTTCATCCCGGCGATTGTCACCCGGGTACTGCCCCCCAGGACGGACGCGCCGGACAACAGGCTCTATTACGAATATCTGGACTTCAACAAGCTCAGCGGCATCAACTATATCTGGCTCAGCCGGTCGGGCAGCTATAAAAAGCTCCAGCAGATGGTGGGCAAAAAGCCCCAGGAGAGCTGGACGGAGGAGGAGGAACGCGCTTTTCAGCGGTTCTATTACCATTTCCGCCAGGGCTTCGAGTCCCTGGGCGGGGACAAGCTCCCCGCCACTCCGGCGGACGCTGCGCTCATTTTCCTGAACATCTATGGCTACGACAAGGCCAGAGAGATGACCGGCCAGGAGCTGCGGAAGAATCTGACCAAGATATGGGAGGAGGTCGTCCTTCTCCGGGAGGAGAAGCCCATCGAGCTGGTGCTGAATCCCTCCTTTGGGCACAAGACGTGGGTGAAAAAGCTGGCAGACACGCTCACCGGCGGGAGAGAGGTGCTGAACGTGGCCT
Source organism: Clostridiales bacterium (assembly GCA_021205695.1). Taxonomy (GTDB): domain Bacteria; phylum Bacillota; class Clostridia; order Oscillospirales; family Oscillospiraceae; genus Onthomonas. Next base: position 5,052 of record JAJPXB010000042.1, on the reverse strand, counting down.
TCGTCCACGACAAGACCGCCCAGGAGTCCGGCTGGACGTATCTTCATGAGCTGGGCCGCCGCCATGTGGAGCAGGTGTTTGAGGGCCAGATCACCACCCGGAGCTATTTCAACGCCCTGGAGGGCGACCCGGCGGAGCATATCCGGCAGGCGGTGGAGGACGGGGCCGACCTGATTTTTACCACCACCCCCCGGCTGCTCAATTCCAGCCTGGCGGTGGCGGTGGACCACCCGGAAGTCATCCTGATGAACTGCTCCCTGAACACCTCCCACCGGGCCATCCGCACCTACTATGCCCGGGCGTATGAGGCAAAGTTCATCACCGGAGCCATTGCCGGAGCGCTGGCGGTGGACGGACAGGTGGGGTATATCTGCGACTATCCCATCTACGGCGTCATCGCGGGCATCAACGCCTTTGCCCTGGGGGCGCAGCTGGTAAATCCCCGGGCCAGAGTGCATCTGGAGTGGATGAACGACGGCTATTCTCAGGCGGTGGAGCGGCTGCTGCATAAAAACGTCCACCTGATCTCCGGCCGGGATATGAGCCGTCCCAACAGCGGGGACGCCAACACCTTTGGTCTGTTCTATATGGACGAGGATCGCCGGCAGTCCCTGGCCATGCCGGTGTGGCACTGGGGCCCCTACTATGAGTATATCATCCGCGGCGTCCTGAACGGCACCTTCCGGGAGGACGGGGATAAGAACAAGGCCCGGAACTACTGGTGGGGGATGTCCTCCGGTGTAGTGGAGGTCATCTGCTCGGACAAGCTGCCGGTGAGCGTCCGGCGGCTGGCCAACCTGGTGGGCGGAGCCATTCAGTCCGGTCAGTTGCACCCCTTTGACGGGTTCCTCCGCTCCCAGGAGACGGTGATCCACGGCAGCGAGAGCGACTCCGCCACGCCGGAGGAGATCATCTCCATGGACTGGCTGGCGGAGAACGTGGAGGGCACGCTCCCCTCCTACAGCCAGCTGAGCTACGAGGGCAAGGCCACAGTAGACGTGGTAGGCGTGGAAAAGGTGGCCAAGGAGGCGGTGGAGGCGCCGGCTCAGGCCTCAGCGGAGGGCGAGCAGGCAGAGGCATGAAAATCCTGACAATCGCAGACGACGAGGACAAATACCTCTGGGACTATTACCAGCCGGGACGGCTGGACGATATCGACCTGATCCTGGCGGCGGGAGATCTGGACGCCAGATATCTCACCTTCCTGGTGACCATGGCCCGCTGTCCCCTGCTGTACATTCACGGCAACCACGACCACTATGAGGCGGTGCCCCCGGAGGGGTGCGAGTGCATCGAGGACCAGATTTACGTCCACAACGGGGTGCGTATCCTGGGGCTGGGCGGTTCGATCCGATACAATCCGGGGCCGCATCAGTACACCCAGCGGCAGATGGACTGGCGCTGCTGCAAGCTGCTGCCCCAGATCGTCCAGCACGGGGGCTTTGACATTCTGCTGACCCACTCCCCCGCCTTCGGTCTTGGGGATGACCCCTCCTCCCCTTCCCACACCGGCTTCACCGCCTTTAACCGGATGATGGAGTGGTATCAGCCCAGCTATATGGTGCACGGTCACGTCCACCTGAATTACGGCTACAAGCTCCCCCGCTGGCGGGAATACGGACACACGAAGATCCTCAACGCCTGCGGACGATATGTGTTGGACTACGAGTCGAATCTGCCGGAAAAATGAGATATGCCGCCGCCGGAAGCAGCTCCGGCGGCGGCATTTGTGTTGTCAGATTCGGTTTTACTTCCTTGCGGCAGCCTTGCGCACCCGACCTTCCTTGAGCACCACGGCAGTCCGGGCGGGGAGGTACAGCTCCACAAAATACTGTCCGTCAAACGCCTTGGCGGGATAGGTCATATGCTCCACCAGGTTCTGACCGCCGTACTTCTCGTCGTCGGTGCACAGGGTCACGGTGTAGTCGGCGTTGTTGGGCACCGGCACCAGCACGTTGGTATAGGACTGGCTGGGGTTGAAGTTGAAGGCAAAGAGCAGCCCCTTCCGGTAGAAGGCCAGGAGCTTATCCTCCTCCCGGAGCAATTTCATGTCCGCCATCCGCTGCTGGAACAGGCCCTTCCGCTTGGCCATGAGGATCATGTCGTGGTCGAAGTCGCCCAGCCACTGATATTTCAGATAGCCGTTGTCCCGCAGGCTCCACTGGCGGCGGCAGTAGTAGAAGCTCCAGTTGTTGCCCTCCCGGGGGAAGTCGATCCATTCCGGATGACCGAACTCGTTGCCCATGAAGTTCAGATATGCCTCGCCGCCACCGCCCAGGGTCAGCAGACGGATCATCTTGTGCAGGGCGATGGCCCGGTCAATGGTGGTATTGTGGATGGCCTTGTCCATGTCGGTGTACATATTGGCGTCGGCCATCCGGAAGATCAGGGTCTTGTCCCCCACCAGGGCCTGGTCGTGGCTCTCGGCGTAGGCGACCGTGTTCTCCCCCGGGCGGCGGAGACACATATCTCCCCAGATCTGGCCCAGGTTCCAGTCCTCGTCCCGCTTCTTTACCGTGCGGACCCACAGATCGGGCAGCCCCATCCCCAGCCGATAGTCAAAGCCGATGCCGCCGTCCTGGACGGGCAGGCACATGCCGGGCATACCGGACATATCCTCGGCGATGGTGATGGCGTTGGGGTTCACCTGGCGCACCAGCTCGTTAGCCAGCTGGAGGTAGGTGATGGCCTCCACATGGGTATTCAGGGAGAAATACTTGTGGTTATCGTCAAAGTTGCTCCCCAGGCCGTGGTCATGGTAGAGCATGGAGGTGACGCCGTCGAAGCGGAAGCCATCGAAGTGGTACTCCGTCATCCAGAATTTCAGGTTGGACAGCAGGAAGTGGATGACCTCGTCCTTGCCGTAGTTGAAGCACTTGGTGCCCCAGGCGGGGTGGTCGCCCTTGGCCCCGGCGTGGAAGAACTGCCACTCTGTGCCGTCGAACATATTGATGCCCTCGGTGGTGTTCTTGACCGCGTGGGAGTGAACCACGTCCAGCAGCACCCGAAGCCCCAGCTTGTGGGCCCGGTTCACCAGGTATTTCAGGTCCTCCGGCTTGCCAAACCAGCTGGAGGCGGCGTAGAAGTTGGACACCTGGTAGCCGAAGCTGCCGTAATAGGGGTGCTCCATGATGGCCATAAGCTGAACTGTGTTATAGCCCGCCTTCTTGATACGGGGCAGCACGTCCCGGGCGAACTCCCGATAGGTGCCGATCCGCTCCTCCTCGGTGGCCATTCCCACATGGGCCTCATAGATGTAGAGGGAGTCGGCAGCGGCGGGCTTGAAGTCCTGATCCGTCCACTCGAAGGTCTTGCGGTCATCCACCACCTCCGCCTGCCATTCCAGGGTGTCCTTGTTCTGGACCGCCCGGCGGGCGTACAGGGGAATGTGCCCCGTGCGCTGGAGGTTGGCGTCTACGAAGGTCTTTACCTTGCAGCCGTCCCACAGGGCGTCGTCCCCCTCCAGGAACAGCTCCCACTGGCCGTTCTGCAGCCGCTTCATAGGATACTGGGTGATGTTCCAGTCGTTGAACTCTCCCGCCAGATAGAGCTGATAGGCATTGGGGGCCCACTCCCGGTAGACCCAGCCGCCGTCCACATGGTGGATGCCGAAATAGTTATACGCGTTGGCGAACTCCGTCAGCGAACCGCCGTCGGGGAGCAGACGGCTCCTGGTATTGTAATAGCAGGCCATGCGCAGATCGATGTCGCCCTCAAAGGGCTTCAGCTGCGGATTCAGTTCCAGAATACGATACAAAATGGTTCCTCCTTTGTACAGTGAGGTGGCCCAGGGGAAAGATTCCCCCATTCAGGCCGGTCATTCAAAGGGTTTCCGAGAAAAGTGATCTTTCTCTGGTTTTGTATTATACACGATTTCTCTCCGTTTGCCAACCGACAAAACGGCGAATTTGACCGCCTGGGAGCACCCCTCATTGGCCGGATAGTCCGTTTTTTCGCTCCGTCAGAAAATTCGACCGGTTTTGCCCCCATCTCCGGCTCCACCGGATAGCGTCCCCGATTTGGGGGCAAATTACTGCAAAAGGAGGTCTGAATCATGGACAATACCACTCCCCACGACGCGCTCCCCGCCGGTCTGGCCATGGCCCTGGCCAACGACCCGGAGGGGCTGGATCGCTTCCTCGCTCTGCCCCCAAAGGGCCGCCAGGCCCCTGGTCGCCCGGGCGCGGAAGGCCCGCTCCAGGGATGAAATGCAGTCCCTGGTGGCAAGCCTACGGGCCTGACGGAGCAGAAGCCCCGACCGGAGCGTCAGGCTCCGGCCGGGGCTCCAGCGTGTCAAAAATCCTTTTTTGTCTGTGTGGCGTTGCCTTTATGAATTCCATGCTATAACGAAGTGTGTAATTTGTGTTTAAAACCCTGGGAGGACTGAATTCGATGGAGCGCCATGTGCAGTGAGATTCGCACGCGTGGCGTGGGCGAAGAAAATCCGGCGATAGCATCAAAGGATTACCTATCGCTATCCGGGGCTAAGGTATCGGCAGGTAGCAAGGCGACAGCATTTATTTTCCTCATAATCTATTGTATAGTTATGCAAACAGGAGAGAGAAGATAAATGTAAAAGATGAGGTAATAGCATGTTTACGGATACCAGAAAACGATGGGAAAATATTTGCCATAAATTAGTGGATATCGTTTTTATGGGGCCGATATCCGTGACATGCACTGGAACGGATTTTGAGCATATGGAGGTTACCGGTAGCGCAAAGCCGGAATGGTTCAGAAAGATTCCCGAATTTCCGAACAGGCTGTTGGACGGCGATACTTTTTGACTTGTATCTGAATGTCTTGACCTGCAGAAACTGGTTTCTGTTCTGCAGGATGCCTGCCGTACTCGTCGGAACAATTCGCTGCTGAACTTGAATATCCTCCTGAAAGAGGTTCTGTGTCTGTTGAAGCAAACGGATTGGATAAGCGAGTCAGTCTGCGCCGCAAGATGTCCGGAGCTTCGATGGACAACGATGTGTTGGCCCTGTCACCTTGTGTCCATTTGTCAATGATGTGAGACTGAGAAAAGGGAAAAAGTTTATTCGTAAG
>JAJPXB010000057.1:2782-6237 GCA_021205695.1 Clostridiales bacterium | reverse complement strand
AAACTCAATCGCCTTTTTCTATGCCCTGGTCTCACATCTATTGTAAAGCTACACACCGTGGCCTGCCGGTTTTTGCTAAATCCCTTGCCAAAACCGACAAACCCGTATATAATTGACCCATGAGTTTGACCGCCGAAGCAGGCTTCACAGGAGGTCCCTTTCGGCGGATAGGAGTGAGTTATATTGGAGCGCATCACCATCTCCCAGCTCTATGCAGACGGCCCTCTCTATGAGGGCAGGACCATCACCGTCTGCGGCTGGGCCAGAACCATCCGCAACCTCAAAAGCTTTGCCTTTCTCTCCCTGAATGACGGGAGCTGCTTCTCCCCCCTCCAGGTGGTGGCGGAAAAGGAGAAGATCGCCAACTACGACGAGATCATCCACCAGAACGTGGGCGCCTCCTTTATCATCCAGGGCGTCTTTGTCCTGACCCCGGACGCCAAGCAGCCCTTTGAGCTGAAAGCCACCGATATCCAGGTGGAGGGTGTCTCCGCCCCGGATTATCCCCTGCAAAAGAAGCGGCACACAGTGGAATACCTGCGCACCATCCAGCACCTGCGGCCCCGGACGAACCTGTTCTCCGCCGCCTTCCGGGTGCGCTCCGTGGCCGCCCACGCCATCCACTGTTTCTTCCAGGATAAGGGCTTTGTCTACGTCAACACTCCCATCATCACCGCCTCCGACTGTGAGGGCGCGGGGGAGATGTTCCAGGTGACTACCCTGGACATGAACGACCCGCCCCGGCTCCCGGACGGGACGGTAGACTACAGCAAGGACTTTTTCGGCCGCCCCGCCAATCTGACTGTCTCCGGTCAGCTCAACGTGGAGAGCTTCTGCATGGCCTTTGGCAACGTCTACACCTTCGGCCCCACCTTCCGGGCGGAGAACTCCAATACCCAGCGCCACGCCGCCGAGTTTTGGATGATCGAGCCGGAGATCGCCTTTGCCGACCTGAACGACGACATGGATCTGGCGGAGGAGATGCTGAAATACGTCATTCGCACCGTCATGGAGAAGTGCCCCCAGGAGATGACCTTCTTCAACTCCTTTGTGGACAAGGGCCTGGTTCAGCGGCTGGAGCACGTGGCCTCCTCTGAGTTTGGCCGGGTGAGCTACACCGAGGCGGTGGACATCCTCCAGAAGTCCGGCAGACACTTCGACTACCCCGTCTCCTGGGGCTGCGACCTCCAGACGGAGCACGAGCGCTATCTCACTGAGGAGTATTTCAAGCGCCCGGTGTTTGTCACCGACTATCCCAAGGAGATCAAGGCATTCTATATGCGCATGAATGAAGACGGCAAGACGGTGGCCGCGGCGGACTGTCTGGTGCCCGGCATCGGGGAGATCATCGGCGGCAGCCAGCGGGAGGAGCGGCTGGAGTTGCTCCAGGCCCGGATGGACGAGCTGGGGCTGAAGCAGGAGGACTACTGGTGGTATCTGGATCTCCGGCGCTACGGCAGCTGCCGCCACGCCGGGTTCGGCCTGGGCTTTGAGCGACTCATCATGTATCTGACCGGCATCTCCAACATCCGGGACGTCCTGCCCCATCCCCGCACCGTGGGCAGCGCGGATTTCTGAGCAAAACTGTCTGTATATACGAGAGAAACGCCGTTGCGGTATCGCTCCGCAGCGGCGTTTCCCTGTTGTATGATCCAGCGCTCCATCGTGTGCTGTGTATACCTTAAAACTTCTTACAATTTTACGTAACTGCTTGCATATGTGGGCTGTGTCCGTTATACTAAAGAAGGGAGATTATTGACTGCTTTGGCACTTGGAAAGGAGTTGCAAAGGATGAAAATGAACGATTTGATCGAAAATGGCCGCCGGCACCGCTTCATCGGCGCTGCTGTCCATATGCTCGTATTTCTGGCGTTCTATCTGCTCTACCTGCTGATTTTGGCGACCATGGGGGCGGATAATCCCTTCTATCCATTCGACTGGGCGGCGAACAGGGGCTTTCTCTTCTACTGGGTGCCGGTGCTCGTCGTCCGGCTGCTCAATTACAACATCGCCGCAGGCTGTATGACGACAGGCTATTTTCTGGGCCTGATTCTGAGCATCCCGGTGAGCAAACTCACCTATCAGGAGATCCCCTATGACAGCGGTGTCGGATTTTACACGACAATGTATGAGTTCTACTTCTGGTTCTTCGTCGTTGTCATCTCCATTGTGGTGGGCATCGTGGGAGAGGTGCGGTATCGGAAGCGCCAGGTATCTTGAGACACCATACAGTTCCGGAAAGGAGGCTTCCCCGATGAGAGAGACAGAGAAGCAGAGGCGGCTCTCCCCGCCCGTCATCGTCCTGCTGATCGTGCTGGCGGTGCTGGCGGCGGTGGGTTGGTACCGCTACAGCGAATTCCGGGGCGTGTCCCCGTTGCCCCTGGACGTGGAGCAGGTGACGGAGTTTCAGTCTGAGATGCAGGAGGCCGACCCGAACCTGACCCAGATCGACGTGACCTACTGGTTCCCCCAAAACATGGCCGTGACCTGCTACCGGGACAGCTGGACGGAGGAGGAGACAGAGGCATTTCTGTCAGAGCTGCAGGCGCTGGTGACGGACGAGGCGTTCCAGGCAGCATATATGGATGCCCACGACAGCCGCTATGGCACAGAACAGGGGACGCCAGAGGTGGTCATGGTCTACTTCTACGAGGAGGGGAGCGCTCTGCCGACCTACCGTTATTCGGCTACCTTCCCGGAGGTGTCCTGGTATCAAATCGAGTGATACGGTGCGATTTTCCGCGCAGACAGGTTGAAACGACAAGCCATATGGAGAAAAGCTGCGGAAATCCTCCGCAGGCGCTTTGCCGTGTCGGCTTTAAATTAAAATAAAAACCGTCTTTTGGTCTGGCGCGCCCCGGTTCGGGCAATACTGAACTGTAGCACATCGGTTTGAAGGCAGTTTCATCCTTCGGCGTGCTGCTGAAGGAGAAGGGTCTGGGCCGTGCCGTGGGGTGCGCTCTCACCGCCAACGCCGCCAGCCTGGCGCTGGGAGGGCTGCTGCTGACTTATCTGCCGGTGTAAGGGAACTGCCCAGAAGAGACACAACATCTAAAAACTTCTTACAAGTTGCCGGAAGCCCTTTTGACTCGGGCAGAGGTTTGATATAATCGGGCCAGGTCAGCACAGGGCAGATGGGCCGCTGTTGACCGGTCTGCCGACAGAGGGAAGCTGCAATTTCAGAAAAGAGCACATCAATCCATATCGTGCGTCGGAAAGGAGAACCATCATGAAGAAAATATTTGCTCTGCTGTTGGTTTTATCTCTTGTGCTGATTTGTGCGGCCTGCGGACAGGCCGCTGACAGCGCCGAGGACGCAGAGGCTGTGGAAAGTCAGACGACAGAGGAGGATACGTCCGAAGAAGAGGGTAAAACGGAAGCTATGGAAAGCCAGACGGCGGAGGAGGATACGTCCGAAGAAGAGGGTAAAACGGAAGCTATGGAAAGCCAGACGG
>JAJPXB010000057.1:0-2772 GCA_021205695.1 Clostridiales bacterium | reverse complement strand
GAGGAGGATACGTCCGAAGAAGAGGGTAAAACGGAAGCTATGGAAAGCCAGACGGCGGAGGAGGATACGTCCGGAGGAGATCAGCCCGGGGAGGCGGAAGCTGTCGATGAGAGCAGTGATTTCGGTCTGCTGTCTGCGGATGAGATCGCCGGCCTGGAGGCTCTGTATGGGCAGAACCCGTCCGGCCTGCTGGAGAGCCTGGGGCTGACAGAGGCGGATGCCGCCAGCAACGATACTTCCGTGACTTTGACAGATCCCCGCATCATCGGAGATCGGGCGTTCACGGTGCGCTATGACTTCTACACCGACGATCCGGGTGGAATGGTCGAGGTGATGTACAGCCTTGGGCTGAGCGACGATGCTGAAAATACAGTGGCTCTGGTACGGACCATCTATGAGGCGGCCGTCTCTGCGTACGGTGAGCCGTCTGCCTATGAGGGCCAGGAGGGACGTATCTCCCAGAGCTTAGAGGAGATAGAAGCGTCCGGCATTTCCGGTATCTATCAGGAGGATTGGGCAGTCGGCGAACAGACCCGCCTGAACATGACGGTCATGCTGTACGAAGATAACAATATGGACAACAATATGGTGGTAATCTCCCTGACCTATCAGCTGGAGGAGTGAACGACGGGGACCGTGGAAAAAGCGAACTGAGATGTGCAAAGCGCCCGGACATCCGAACAGGATGCCGGGCGCCTTTTGCCTCGTGTGTATTACAGGGTAGCCAGACTGTCCAGGAACTGCACCGCAGAGCGGGGGGTCCGGTTGGGGTTGCGGACATCCCACCGGACGGCCAGGGTCATGAGCTGCTCTTCTTCCATGGAGATACCCCGGAGGGCGGCCAGCTGTCGGATGAGATTGAGGAACTGGTTTTTGGTCAGCTCCTGGAACAGCACCCGGAGACCGAACCGCTCGGAGAGAGAGGTCTTTTCCTGGATGGTCTCGCTGGCGTCCACCTCGTCCCCCAGCCGGTCGGAGAAGGTCTCCCGGACCAGGTGGCGGCGGTTGGTGGTGGCGTAGACCGCCACGTTGTCCGGGCGGGGCTCCACGCCCCCTTCCAGAATGGTCTTGAGGACGGAGTAGTTGTGGTCGTCCTTCTCAAAGGCCAGATCGTCGATAAAGAGGATGAACTTCTGTGGCTGGTGGCCCAGGAGCCGCACCAGCTGAGGGATGCCTCCCAGATCGGTCTTGTCCACCTCGATGAGCCGGAGATTTTCCATCCCCTCCATCCCCAGCAGTGCCTTGACGGTGGCGGACTTGCCGGTGCCGCTGGCCCCGTAGAGCAGCATATTGTTCACCCGTCGGCCGGAGAGCAGCGCCCGGGTGTTGGAGGCCACCTGATCCCGCTGACGCTGATAGCCCAGCATTTCCTCCGCAGGGATGCAGTCCGGCTGCACCACCGGGATGAGCGCCCCATCCTGCCAGACGAAGGCCCGGTAGCGGGCAAACTGGCCGCAGCCGTTTTCCTCATGGAAGCGCTGAAACGCGTCAAAGGGGGGCAGGGGAGAGCACGCCCACCGGGGCAATCCTCCCTCTTTGCACAGCTCCTCCCATGGAAGGGCCAACAGGTCGCCCAGCAGATCTATGTCCCGCTGGGCGGCGGCGGCAATGACCGGGCTGAGCGTCCCCTTGGCGGCGGACAGGGCCACCGGAGACGCATCATAGCGGATATGGTCCTCCAGATACCGCCCCAGGTCATCGTAGCTATCTGCCGTCAGCGCATAAAAAGCCGCGCAGTAATGCACCGTCCAGCCGGAGCGCTCTCGCCGGATGTCACGAAACATCCGTTCCAGAGCGGACAGCACCGGCAGCTCCAGAAGGTTCCGGTATGCGGTCAGCCCGCTGATCGGGTCGTTTTTCCAGATTTCAGCATTGATTGACATGACTCGTCTCTCTCCCTGCATCAAAGCAGGCCGCCGGTTGTCCGGCAGCCTGCAAAGGTCATTTTGGCTTTTATCCCATATCCACTGTAAAACTGGTGGTGATACCGTTGTAGGTGATGTCGCCGGAGGCGCTGACAGCGTCGATACGGACAGTGATCTCGTATTCTCCTGTCCCCGGGTCGTAGACGTCGGTGACCGTCCACTCATCGCTCTCTCCCGGCTGAACAGTGGATGTGTAGAGCACCTGGCCGTCGGAATCAGAGATGGTAAAGTTAAAGACCGCCTGATTGTTGCTGTCATTGGTGAGCTGGATGGAGTCCTGTCCGTCGCCGATGCTGAAATCCACAAAGCCGGGGAAAATCAGGTCGCCTATGTTCTCCAGCTCTGTCTCACTGTCTGCGCTGTCGCTGCTCTCCTCTTTATCGCCGCCTGCGCTGGCCACGCCGGTGCCACTGCCGGAGGAGCCGGACCTGCCGGGGGCATCGCTGGCGCCGGGAGGATCGATAATGTCCAATGTGAAGCAGAAATAGGCCATGGCGGCCAAAATCAGCGAGATAAGCAAAATAAGGCCGGAGGTCAGCAGCAGATTGGATTCATGACTTGGCATACGGGTGCGCTTTCCCATCGAATAAAACCTCCCGATAGTTGCTGGCGGACGGACGTTCCTTCGGCATCAACGCACAGTCTGGCAAGAGCGCTGACACAAAACAGCCGCCAGATACCACGGATACGATGCCAGTCCGTCAAAGCCTATTATAGCGGGTCTGTTAGAAAAATACAAGCCTGGAAATCGCCACGAAGCGCAGAGGAAGATAAAATTCTTCCAGGAAAGGCAAATGTTCATTTGTCAATGATGTGAGACCAGGGAAAGCGAAAGCGTTTGTTCGTT
>JAJPXB010000070.1 GCA_021205695.1 Clostridiales bacterium | reverse complement strand
TAACGAACAAACGCTTTCGCTTTCCCTGGTCTCACATCATTGACAAATGAACACTACGAGGTGGAAGCGGTAGACTATGTGTTAAAGCCGATCTCATATGCGGATTTTTCACTCAAGCTCCGCAAGGCTGCACGTTATATCGAGCGAAACCGGGAACAACGGGTTCTATTACGTGCAACGGAAGGCACCATCAGTGTTATGCCAAGAGAAATCCTCTATGTGGAATCTGAGCTCCATTATCTGATGTATCACACATTTGAACGAATATACCGTGTAAGAGGAACCTTAAACGAAGCGGAAGCAATATTGAAAGATGCATCTTTTGCCCGATGCAGCAACAGCTATCTCGTAAACCTCCGCCACGTGTCAGCCATACAACAAGAAGATGTACTCGTGGGTGTGGATAGGCTGAAAATGAGCCGGAGCAAAAGAGCATCTTTTTTGGAGCAATACACTCGTTATTTGGGAGGGGTGGAACAATGACGGCCCAAGGAGTGTTTGAAGAGCTTCGATTTGTGTGGGAGCTTATGGGTGCAAATCTGATTTTCCTACTTCCCTTTGCTCGGCGGAAGGGTAGTTGGTGGCGGGAGATTTTGGGTTTCCTGATTTTCTCTGTCCTCTCGTTGGGGTACTTTCCGCTACGAACCTGGATGGGAACCCACCTTGAAATCCCTGATATTGTCGTCGGATGTTGGTATATCTGTCTCACGCTCCTCATGATGCTCTATTTGCGCTTCTGCTTTGAACTCACCATTTGTGATGCCCTCTATATCTGTATTGCAAGTTATGCAACACAGCATATCGTCTATGTTCTCATCCATGAGGTGCTGGCATTGCATCTTTGGCCTGAGCTTTCGGAACACTTGATCCTATATACGCCACTCAGCGCAATAACCTGTCTTCTGCTCTACGCTGTCCTTTACCATTTATTTGCCCCCAAGCTTCGGCAGTGCAGGGGACGACTCTTGGAGGACACGCCTCTCCATATTCTTTTTTATGCTATTTTCCTAACAGCGCTTATGTTTTGCACTTTTAGTTGTCAATACCTGTTCCACTTCGACCCTGACATTGAGATGTTGAGTGCAGAACTTGGATTGTTGATTTGCGTCATGATATTGGCAATTCAGTACTCCTCGGTAAGAATGACCCTCTACAGTCGTGAGCAGGCAGAAATTCAACAAATGCTCCATACTGGAGAGCGGAATTATGCCCTTTCCAGAGACTTGATTGAGGTAATCAACCGCAGTGTCCACGATTTAAAGCATACCCTTGGGGCGCTGAAAATGGCAGATGAGGGAGAGCGTCAGCAGTTCATCCAAGAGACAGAACGGAGCATTCACCAATATCAACAGTTGGTTCATACAGACAATGAGGCGCTCAACACGATTCTGGCAGAGAAAAGCCTCCTTTGCGATAAGCAGAACATTCGCTTTACCTGCTCCCTGGAACAGGCAAGGCTTGACTTTCTCTCGTTACCTGACCTTTACACCCTACTGGGCAATGCGATTGACAACGCCATTGAAAGTGTCAGTAAGCTCACCGACCCAGAACAGAGGATCATCAGCTTATCGATTCGGCAGCACCATTCCATCGTCAGTATCCAGACCAACAATTTTTTCCAGGGAGAATTGCAGTTTCACGCTGGCCTGCCCCGCACCACCAAGGAAGATGCCTTCCAGCACGGTTATGGTCTGAAAAGCATTCGCTATCTGGCAGAAAAATACGGCGGGTCCATGTATGTCAGCGCCAAAGATCAAGTTTTTATCCTCCAAATCATGCTGCCTGTGCAGGGGTGAACGTTCAAACAAATTATCTGTCAAAGTGCCCAAAGTTCTGGGCACTTTTTTTACGCCAAAAGGCAGATTCTGCCTCATTTTCGCAAATTCTGCCAGGTCGCTTGAAGATGTTTTGATGTACTGATATAAAGAATACATCCGTTTCGCAAGAAACAAGGCTATAGGCAGGACGCAGGAAAACGCACCGCCGGACGCACAGAAAAGGAGGAAAAAATGAAGAAAACCATGTCAAAACGTAAGTCCATCCCTTGCTTGGTACTCATTGCCATCCTGGTAATAGCATTGATCGTGGGCAATTTCTACGCACTGAAATATGCCCCCATCATTACCACCTACCTGGGACAAACCAGCTACACGGTGAAGGAAGGTGACACAACGGAGAACACAGAGTACTTCGAGTACTTGTTCAGCAGCGAGGATGAGCGCCTTCAAGCGGATGCTGCCGCTGCTACTGAGGCCTCTGGCGAGGGTACTGTCCTGCTGAAAAACGAGGACAACGCTTTGCCTATGACTGGCAGCGAAAGCGTGACGCTGTTTGGTGTGGCCTCTGCAGACATTTTGTATGGCGGCGGCGGCTCCGGTGCAGTAGACACGACCACTGCGCCAACATTGAAAACCGCACTGGAAGCCTCTGGCTTCACAGTCAATGAGGTCATGTGGGATTTCTACACAACCGGCGCTGCAGCGGACATTCGCATGGATGTAGCAGATATTGCAGGGACTGGTCGATATGTTATCCACGAGGCCAGCACCGATTTGCTTACTGACACCGAAACGGACAGCTTTGCGGAGTATGGCGATGCAGCTATCGTCGTCTTTGCTCGATCCGGAAGTGAGAGTTCTGACGTACCAGTGGCCTACGATGAGAGTTATCTGGAAACGATGGACATTGAGGGATATTATGGCACCGTCCACTCCGAGGGGCTGGACTCTGAGGAGGATCTTGGCCGGAGCTATCTGGAACTGACCAAAAACGAAGAAGACTTACTTTCCTATGTCAGCAGCCAGTTTGACAAGGTGATCGTCATCATCAACTCCGGCAACGCTATGGAATTGTCCTTCCTGGATGAAGAGGCCTATGGTGTGGATGCCTGTCTGTGGATCGGCAATCCCGGTCAGGATGGTCTGTATGCGCTGGGCGAGATCCTCAATGGCAACATCAATCCGTCCGGCCACTTGGTAGACACTTATGCCTATGACTCCACCGGGGCTCCCGCTGTTCAGAACTTCGGCAACGCTGTCATGACCAATGCAGAGACGGAATGGTACAGCACATATGTGGTTTACCAGGAGGGCATCTATGTTGGTTACAAGTACTACGAGACTCGGTATGAGGACGTGGTCATGGGCCAGGGCAATGCAGACGCCTCCGTGGGTGTTACAGCTGAGGGCAACGATACCTGGGTGTATGCCGACGAGGTGCAGTTCCCCTTTGGCTATGGCCTGAGCTACACTACCTTCACTCAAGAGCTGGTCAGTTCCTCCTATGAGGATGGACTGTTCACTTTCGAGGTGGCGGTCACCAATACCGGCGACGTTGCAGGCAAGGACGTGGTTCAGCTCTACCTCCAGTCCCCCTATACCGACTACGACAAGACAGCCGGTGTGGAGAAGGCCTCCGTACAGCTGGTGGGCTTTGGCAAGACCGACACGATCCAGCCTGGTGAGACGGCCACCCTGGCCATCACCGTGGAGGAGGAAGAGCTGAAAGCATACGACTCCACTGCCAATAATGGTGAGGGCACCTATATTCTGGAGGCTGGCGATTATTACTTTACCGCAGCCACCGATGCGCATAACGCAGTAAACAATATTTTGGCTGCTAAGGGCTATACTGACCTGGATGGTGAATATAGTGCTGCCAACGCAGTGAGCTTCGCAGTGGAGTCCACTGAGACCTATTCTGTTTCCACAGATACCGGCTATGCCATTACAAACCAGTTTACCGATGCCGATATGCAGACCTATGATGAAAGCTTTACCTACTTGACTCGCAGCGATTGGGAAGGCACTTACCCTCAGACCTATCAGGTAGTTGCCACCGATGAGATGATTGCGGCGCTGGCGATCGCTGAGGGCACAGATGATCCCGATGCGGAAATGCCCACCACCGGGGCGGACAACGGCCTGACCCTGGCTATGATGCGTGACGTAGATGCAGACGATCCTCTGTGGGATGACCTGTTAGATCAGCTTACAGCAGAGGAGATGTACAACCTGGTTCGGGTAGGCGGATATCAGACTCAGGCAGTCAACTCCGTCAGTGCACCTGCTACCGTTTGCGTGGATGGCCCTGCCTATGTGGGTAACGCAGGTACTACCGGCGTCAATGTGGTGGAGTCCACCTATGCCTGGTGCTCTGAGGTAGTGCTGGCTTCCACCTGGAATGTGGAGATCCTGGAGACTATGGGCACCCTGATTGGACAGGACTGCCTGGCCCAGGGCGAACTGAACTTTGTAGGCTGGTACGCTCCCTCCATGAACATTCACCGCACCGCCTTCTCCGGTCGAAACTTTGAGTATTACTCCGAAGACGGCTTCCTCTCTGGACAGATGGGCGCCGCTACAGTTCGGGGTGCGACCTCTCAGGGTGTCATCTGCTTCATCAAGCACTTTGCCCTGAATGACCAGGAGACCAACCGGACGACCATCAACACCTTTGCCAACGAGCAGTCTATCCGTGAAATCTATCTCAAGCCCTTTGAAACCAGTATCACCGATGGTGGCGCACTGGGCGTTATGGCCAGCATGAACCGGGTGGGCCTGACCTGGAGCGGTGACCACTATGGCCTGATGACCGAAGTGCTCCGAAACGAATGGGGTTTTGACGGTGTCCTCATCACTGACCAGGCGTCCTATCCTGAAGCGTTCCCCGCTCTGGCTATCCGGGGTGGCCTGGAAGGCGGCGTTGACCTCTGGCTGAACTCTGGTACTGATAACTGGCAGATCGAAGGCTACGAAAGCAATGCCACGGTCATGACTGAGCTCCGCACTGCTTCCAAGCACATCCTGTATGCTGTCTCTCGGAGTGCTGCCATGAACGGTATCTCCTCCTCTGCCACGGTGGAACAGACGCTGCCTCTGTGGGAATACTGGCTGATCGCCCTGGATGTAGTCGTGGGCGTGGCAGCTCTGGCAGGTGTGATTGTCCTGGTGAGAAAGACCCAGTGGAAAAAGCCTGAATAAGTCTGTCCAAGCTGCCTCCGCTCCCTAAGCAACCAAGAGGCTGACTAAGACAGGTAAAATGCCCCAAGCTGTTCCTTCCATTTCTTTTGGGTGGAATGGCTTGGGGTTATTACTTCGGCATAGTTTAATTCTGTACATAAACAGCATAATGATTTCCCTTTGGAGGGGATTGCACAAAATCATTGACTCTTATGATGAATTATCATACAATGTGCTAGAAAGTACTTTGTACTCGACGAATAATCGATGAAAGGAGAAATTAAAATGAAAAAAGTAATGGCACTGTTTCTTTCGTCCTTATTACTGATGAGCCTTGCTGCTTGTGGAGATGGTAATACTACCACTTCCAATACTGAGGAGGAATCCAGCAGCACAGTGGAAGAGGAAAGCAATAGTGACGAAGATGAAACCGTTGTTGAAAACACCGATAACAATGATGATAAAGCTCTGATTGAAGATGTCATAGATGATGAGACCGAGGCCCAAGATACAGAGGCCGAAGGAATTGAGACCGAAGAGGACGAATCCATTGAGAGCGATACCGAAGAGACTGAGACCAGTTTTGAAGAACTAGTGGTGGTTGATAATGACGAATGTGCCATCACAATCACCGGGATAGATGCTGACAACATATGGGGATACACACTCACTGCCCTCTTGGAAAATAAATCTTCTGATAAGACCTATATGTTCTCTGTTGATGATGCTTCTATCAATGGAGTCAAGTGTGACCCCTACTTTGCATCTGAAGTAACAGCGGGGAAAAAATCCAATGAAGAGATTAGTTTTTATAATTCGGATACGCTCGAAGAAAACGGAATTACAGTGTTTACGGATATTGAACTGACATTCAGCGTATATGATAACGATGATTGGACAGCGGATGACGTAGCAAATGTGACGGTTCACGTTTATCCATATGGTGAGGAAAACGCCACTACCTTCGAGCGAGAGAATCTGGATACAGATATCGTTCTTGTTGACAATGAGTATGTGACCGTGATTGTGACTGGATGTGAATACGATGATGTTTGGGGATATGCTGTCAATCTGTACTTGGTGAATAAAACAGATTCTAAAGTTATGTACAGCGTGGATAATGCTTCTGTAAACGGCTACATGGTTGATCCTTACTATGCAGATACTGTCGCAGCCGGGACGTGTGCATTTAGCTCTATGTACTGGTATAGTGAAGACTTAGAAGACAACGGAATTACGGAGGTTGATGAAATCGAATTCGAACTCAATATATATGACAACGATGACTGGGCAGTCGACAACTATGTCAGTGAAACAATTACTCTAAATCCATGACTAAATTCGGCATATGCCGTTCTTAAAGGGAGCAACTAGAGCGCCGCTCTCTAAGTGCGCTACTTAAAGAAACGGGGTGAAAGGGGATAAATGGGGGGATTACCGGGGTGCGGAGCGTGCGACACCGGGGATACCCCATGTGATGCGCTACTACAATGGCCGATATGAATAGCGAAATTGTATTTACCACGACGTCTGTGGGGCGTCCTCTTCCTGGACGAGCTGCCCGAGTTCAGTCGGGACACCCTGGAGGTGCTCCGCCAGCCCTTGGAGGACGGAAGGGTGCAGATCTCCCGGGTCGCGGGGACAGTGGTCTATCCCAGCCAGTTCATGCTGGTCTGCGCCATGAACCCCTGTAAATGCGGCTGGTACGGCTATGACGACGGGCGGTGCCGGTGCAGCCAGCGGGACGTGGAGCGGTATCGCTCCCGGATCTCCGGGCCGCTGCTGGACCGGATCGACCTCCAGGTAGACGTCCCCGCCCTGAGCTACGAGGAGCTGAGCCACCGAAAGCCCGGGGAGTCCTCCGCTCAGATCAAGGAGCGGGTGGAGCGGGCCAGAGAGCGGCAACGGCAGCGCTATCAGGGCACCGGAGTGGACTGTAACGCCCACATGGGTCAGCCGGAGCTGTCCCGGTACTGCGTTCTGGACGAGGCGGGAAACACCCTGCTCCGCCAGGCGTTTGAGCGGCTGGGCCTGACCGCCCGGAGCTATGACCGCATCCTCCGGGTGGCCCGGACGGTGGCCGACCTGGAGGGAGCAGAGCAGATCTCCGCCCTCCATCTGGCGGAGGCCATCGGCTACCGCACCAGCAAATATTTCAAGTGAGTACGGCGGAACAACGCTCCCCGACCGGTGGTATGGTCGGGGAGCGTTTTCCTGTCAAAGAACGCCTATCTTTACAACGTAAATGAAGGGTTTTCACATAGCAAAGAGAGCAAAAAACATAAAATCGGCTGAAAAGGAGTTATTCCAACTCCAATTTGCCAGCTTTCCAGGCTCATGGCAGCAAATTTCAGCCTGACCCGCCTTGTGATGGCTGCCAGGTATCTGCAATGTGTGTATCGAATGGAGTGCTCTTCCTCTGCGCCTGCGAATGCACGTTCTGATGATGAAGCTATGACCCGGGCGGTGGAGAGCATTTCGCAGTTTGGTGTGATTTCTCCACTGTTGGGGCAGCTTGACCGGGCGGTGGCTACGAAATCATTTCCGGCCACCGGCGCTACCATGCGGCGGAACAGGCCGGGCTGGAAGCTATACCCGTCATTGCCTGGGAGGTGAACGGTGACGAAGCCATAATCGCGATGGTCGATTCCGATCTGCAAAGAGATGCAATCCTCTCCAGCGAACGGGCATGGGCCTACAAAATGAAGATGAATGCCGTCAAATATCGGGGAGCAAGGACAGATTCTTCTGCTCTTTTATATAGCGGTCAGTAAATACGCACCATCATAACCACGCCGTACTCCGGGTCAAAATGGGAAGGATAGACTGTCTGGCTCTCTCCGGCCGCCAGGTCTTCCAGCTTCACCGTGTAGGCGATGCCGCCCACATATTCTCCGGTATCCAATTGGTTCTTGTAGAACAGTCTCAGTTCGGAGATATCCTCCCCGCTGATGTTGGCAACGGTGACGGCGCCGGATTCGTCTGTGGAAACGCTTACCTGGCCCTCGCACAGGTCAAAGGAGTCGAGGGCTGCAATTTCACTGCCCTCGTAGGTAAAGGTTGCCGTCTCGCTGCAGGATTTTTTGTCCGCCTCCATCACCAGGGCGGTCCCCCCAGCAGGCAACAGGGACACCTCAAAGGTCAGGGTCTCTCCGTCTGCGGTCAGGGAGATAACGGCGTACTCAATCGCCTGGCTGGAGGTATTCTCAATCTCCAGAACCGCAACGCTGTCGATGGCGGTCTCTGTGCCGTCCTCAATGTAATAGCCGCTGTAATCATAGACTGCCAGCAATTTCAGCTCGTCCGCCGTGGCAGTGTAGGGAAAGGAAATGCCTGCATCGGTCTCGCTGGCAGCGCTGCCCGAATTCTGCGCTGGCGTGTCGGCCTGTGCATCACTGCCTGTATTGCCGCCGGAAATGGCACTCTGAGCCTCTGTCTCCCCGGAGCTGCCCTCTTCGCTCGAGGCCGTCTCCTCCGATCCGCTCTCCTGAGTCGACACCCCGTCGTCTGCTTCATCGGCGGCCTCCGTTTCAGTTGCCTCCTCCGTCGTCGCTTCGGTATCTACCGTAGCGGACAGGTCGCTCTCCTTGGACGAATCCCCGATGTCGCTCCCTGTGAGCGCCAGGACCAGGGCGACGATGACCACCAGAAGGACAACAGCTGCAATCACCAGCGGGAGGACGCTCTGTTTCTCCCGCTTTTCACGTTTTCCCATGACCTACGCCTCCCTTTTCAGCTGCTCCGCCAGACGTTTTGCCGCCTGTGGATAGGACTCTGCCATCCGACAGCGGTATTCCGGCACGTTGCAGTAGGTTCCCGTCTCGGTCAGCACTGAGGCCGCACAGGGACGGCAAATCTCCTTGTTTTTGCAGTTGGTGCATTTGGCGGGGAGCCGGATGGCCGCCGCCTCCTCTGTCGCCCTGCGCCACGCCTCGTCAAAGCCGATGTCAAACACATCTGCATTTTCTTTTCCCGGCAGCATCCCGCAGGGCAGCAGCCGCCCATCCCAGGTCACCCAGAAGCTGCACTTTCCGGCCCGGCAGTGGATCCCCTCGCCCTCGATCTCCTGACAGTCGCTGTCCTGGTCGACGGGAAGGCCGCTCATCTTATCGTCGGCAACGTGCTGCAAAAACCGCTCCCGCCCGTTGGACAGGTATTCGATTTTGGCGGAATATGCCGCCGCATCCTCCGGAGAAAAGCGCTCATTCTTTCCCACCATGGAGGCGTCCCGGCGCAGGGGCGGAAACATATAGCTGGTGGCCTGGACGATCAACGCCTCCCGCTCGCAGAAGGCGAAAATCTCCTCCAGATCGTCGCAGTTGAATGGGGTGACGCTGCAATTGATCTTGATGGGGATGCCCGCATCCTTCAGCAGATGAATCGCGCGTGTGACCTGCGTAAACCCGTTCGGATTGCGGCACAGGCGCGCATACGTCTCGTCAGAGGCTCCATACAGCGTGATATTCATGCGGACAGGCGGAACCTCCTTCAGCCATTCCACCGTATCCTCTGTGATAAGCGTGGCATTGGAATTGATGGAGATGAGCAGGCCCATCCGATGCAGTCCCTCCATGATTTTGCGGAAGTCCGGACGGGAAAAGGGTTCTCCGCCGGTGAGCAGCAGATAGAGCATCCCCCGCTCCTTTGCGGTTTCGCCCAGGCGCAGCCATTCCTCCGCCGTGCGCAGGGGGCGGACGGCCTCCTGCTCCGCTTTTGTCATGCGCACATAGCACATCCGGCAGCTCATGTTGCACACGGGCGTCACTTCAAAGGTGCCGCTCAAGGGTGACAGCAGTTTGGAAGCTTTCCGGTGCAGGTATTCCGTGATGGGCGCCTCCACATATTTGATGTTGTTCATATTTCGTCAGTTCCTTTCCGGGGCGGAGCCAAAAGCGTACGTTTTGCCGCCTCCGTCGCCCCCGCGTCCGGCAGGCAGCGAAGCAGATAGACCGGCACAGAGGTCACAAGGTTCTCGATGAGGGGCAGTGCCTGCTGCACATAGTCCGTATCCCAGCCGTGAACGGTGGTCTGGGGGTAGAGCTTTCGCAGGGCCTGGGCCGGAGTGAGCGGCTGCACCTCGTTGACCTTCGCCTGTTCCAGCATGAAAACGGCGGCCACCGGAGCGGATTCATTCCGATAGACCCGGGAGGAGCCGGCATAGGGCAGGCCGTAGGCCGTCCACACACCGTTTACCTTTCTGAGCCCCGCCCGGTCGCCGTTTAAGATCTCTGCTCCCTGATATTTCACCCATAGATCCGCTTGGGTGGACTTTCCCACGCCGGAATCGGCGGAAAACAGGATGCCCTGCCCCTGCCAGCGGATAAATGCGGAGTGGAGTAAGAGTCCGCCAAACTGGAGCAGCAGGGATTCCAGCCCCAGCATGTCGCAAAGCCGCATGGAAAAGTTCAGACGGAATTCCTGCCCCTGCAAATAGTCGCAACGGAGAAGATTCGGCTCCGCTGCCCGCCAGGCGACGCAGGCATACGGCTCTCCCGAAGGCGAAGGACGAAAGAAAACCCGTCGTTCTGTGCCCGTCTCCACATAGCACCGGTTGCTCTCCTCATGTCCGCCCTCCGGCGGAGTGGGTAATTTTGAGACAGGACGGCAGACAAAGCGCATATTTGGATTTTCATCAGCGGGTTTTCTGATAAACGATTCTGAAGATGGCTGAATGGAGATCGCAAAGGGCAGCTCAAGCAAAACCCTGATCCCGGCCATCCGGTATTCATAGTTCATATGGTTTTGTCCTATCAAGAAAAGGGCGGCCGGGCCATGCCCGACCGCCCCAGCGTGATTGCCCGGAATGGGACCGTTGTTTATTTGGTATCAGGAGCTGAAAATCGACTGACCAGGGGATGGGTTGTTGTAGCACAGGCCATCGACATCTTCGTCCACGCCAGCGAAATCGTTACAGCCGGTTTCTTCGCTGACCCAGATGACAATGGTTCCGCCGATGCTCCAGCCGCAAGTGGCCTTGCTCCAATGGGTCGGCTTACCCAGACTATTTCCACCGCCGGTCACGCCACAGCTCTCTGCGATAGATTGGTTCAGTTCGAAGGACTCGAACAGAATCATTGGCTTTTCATAATTTGCTTTCATATCAATCATCTCCTTCCATTGAACCAGTTCCGGATGGTATCGAACAGGCTGCTGAAGGCGGACTGCCGACCGTTTTCCTCAGTCTCCTCCACGGTATCCTCCGTAGGGTTGTCAATGGCTATATCGGCCTCATCCAAATCCTCGACTACATCGTCAGTTTTGGCGCTTGCATCAGTGTCCGTCTCGGCATCGATGCTGGTATCCAGCTCGTCCTCAGTGACGGCGTCCACGGTGTAAGCAACCGTACTCAACAAGCTAAAGCTGTTGGCATAGCTGACCAGGTCGTCCAGGCTGGCGGAGGAAATGCCATCAGAAGCAGAGGCAGCCGTGGTCGTGGTGCGCAGTTTGGTGATGGAGAGCAGGCTCTCGCCGGTGTTCTTCACCATGATATAGCCATTGCTGTCCGGTGTAACCTCATAGTAGAGATCGGTGGAATGGCTAATAGTCGTTTCGCTCTTGCCACTGCCTTTGGTAAATTCAACAGTGGTGCCGGAACCGCCGGCAGACTTGAGCCCCAGATAGTAGGTGTAATCGCTACTTGCGTCCACCTTAAAGACGATGGCCTGATCCGTATCCAGGTAGACCTCGTTCTTAGGTCCATAGGCCACATAGTCACTCAGGCTGCCGGTGGTGATGCTCGTCTCATCGTTAATCTCATCGATGAAAACTGCGCCGGTTACGGTGGAGTCTGCACTGTAGCCCTTAACATCGTTAATCAGGATGTCTCGGACTTCTTTGAACACGGCGTTCAGCTCGTTGTCGGCTGCGTAAGCGTCATAGGCATCACCGGTAACATTGCTGTTACCCAATGGATTGTAGACACGAATACCGTCAAGATAATAGGTGCAACGCTCGCCATTATCGGCCTGGTTGGTGACGGTCAAGGTCACGGTGTAGGTGCCGTACTCGACTTCGAAGGAGACAGTAGGAATTTGGTAATAGGTTCCCACTCCGGCGGATTCGGCCAGATCATCTACGATCAGACGCTTGGTAACAGAAGTGCCGGAACTTGTCTTTCCTGTCAGCTTCGCATATACTGTGCCAGTGGTCAGGTCGGTGCGGCTATAAATGTCAACACCAGTGCCGGTGAAAGTGAAGCTGGCGGTTGCGCCGTCTGTGCTGGACACACGGGAGGCGCCATCGCTATCGCCGATGTCGTTAGCAAGGGTGGTTTCCCAGCCGTAGGTGTCATTATTGGCGGTCTCGGTGTTGCCTGCGCTCTCGCCAACCGTCTGCCATTCGCCGGTGTAGACGATGCCGACAGTCCCGGTGCTGGTTGTGCCATCTGTAGAGGTGGTGATGAAATCATCTTCATAGTACACATTGTTGGCGGGGATGACGCTGACCTTGCTCCACAGGTTGGCGGTGGTAGTGTCACCGTTTTCCACACGGGCGGCGGTGTTGGTGGCGTAGGTCATGACCTCGCTGTTGGTGGTCCGACCGAACACATAGAAGCTGTCATAGCCGCTCCACTGCATGGTGGTGGGGGTGTAGGTCAGCGCGGTCGCCAGAGCGGAGGTGCCGTAGGTCAGGGTCAGAGTCTTCTCATCGCTGGCAGAAACCTTCTGGTAGCTGCTGACGATACTGGTGACGCTGGACTGGTCAAGGTCGGTCAGCGTAGCAGTCTTAGCGTAGTCCAGAACGTAAAGCTTCTTAGTGATAATGGTCTGCGGCTGCTCGAAGGTCGCGGTCGCTTCCTCTGCGTCCGCGGTGGCGTAGATGCCGGAGTCGGCGTCGTTGGTGTAGACCGGATCACCGGTGGTCACGCTCTCGGTGGGCAGGACGTTGGTGATGGTGACACAAATCTTCTCACCCGCATGACCACTGGAAATGTACTTGTCCGCATAGTTAAAGCCGGTGACGGAGACGGTGTTTCCGTTGACAGAGGCGCTCGCCTCATTCTCCGTTTCACTTCCCCACTCAATTTTTCCGGTGTCTGCGTTAACGCTGCCCGCAACCGTCTTGATAGTCACATTCTTTTCAACCGTAAAATCATTCGGCAGCGTGAAGCCATCCCCCATGATGTCCTTCATCACGGATTCGGCGTCCAGGGTGACGGTGGTGGAGTCTTGGGAGACATCTTCTGTGATGATCTGGAAGATGTTGTTCAGCTCAGTTGCATTGGACGCAGTCATAGAATATTTGGTCGCGCTCTGTGTCCCACCAATGGTCATCGACGTGGCGTTAGGATAGTTCGAGGAGATGTAGTTCATAAAGGTCGTGACGTCAGTGTCCTGTGTTGTCGTATACAGTCCCACCGAATACACAGTTGCGCCATAGGTGTTTTTCAGCGTATAAGCCGAACTGATGGAGGAGTTCGCCTCAGTGGTATCAACAGAGGAACCTGTGCCGGGCTGACCATCGGTGAACACGACCACAATGCGTTTGCGGGTACCTGTCGTGCCGTCATCCTTTGTATAGCTTGCGGAATTGTTGGCGAACACCTGTTCCGCCATTTTCATACCGTAGGAAGTCCGGGTACCACCACTAGCGGCGAAGTTGTCGATGGCCGTGGTGATAGAGGTAGCCACGCTGCCGTTGCTATTAACAGAGACCAGAGCGCTCTGATAATCGCTGGTGGTCAGCTGGGTGTTTGTGTTATTACTGCTGGAGCCATAGTTTTTCAGAGAGCCGCCAATAAACAAACCCGTATTGATCCAGTAGCTTGAGCTACTGCCGGAGCTGATGCTATAACCCTCCGAAGTAGTTCCGCTTGTACCGTCATTGTTGTCAGACGCAAAACCCACAATGGCAATGCGGTGGTCGACGTCATTAGCCTCTGCATCCTCCTGAATGGTGCTTACGAAGCTGGTGACAGCATCCTTCAACGCAGCCAGTTTGGTGGTAGTGGTGGACGTAACGGTGTACAGGATGCCGGTCCAAATGGTAGTGCTGTCACTCGTCACATTCGTGGGCTGGGTACTGGTAGTGCCGGTACCGCTCAGATAGACATTATTACCGTTGGAATCAGTGTAATAAAGATAATAGTAGGTTGTGCGGCTAAAGAAAGAGCCAGTACTTTGACTGCCCTGCTTCACCTGATAATAATTCCCATCTTCGGCCAGATAATAATAGGTGGGAGCTGACTGACCCCAACTACTGCTTAAATTACTATAGGTATAGCCTTGGCTGTCCCTTGCAGTATAGCTTGTGCTGGTGGTGATGCTGTCGGTCATAGACCCCGACTGGTCGATGACCAGCACAATGTCCAGCGGTACGCTACTGGTAGTGGTCGTCGTTGTGGTCGTACCGGTGGCATACGCTTCCAAATCGATGGTATAGGTACCGTCGTCTTCCAGCGTGGCGGTCTTGCTCAGCTCGATGCCGCTGGTGCTGGTCTCTCCGGTATCGTCGACCGCCAGCGCCGCGGCAGGCAAGAGGGTCAAGACCATGGCCAGAGACAGAACCGCTGTCAGAATCCGTCGTGGAATTCCCTTTTTCATGGTTTCTTTCCTCCTCAAACTGGTAATGATAGTCTATGTAAAATTGCTGTAGGCAATGGGTAGCCGAACTAACATGGAAGCACTGCATCGTGGGACTGGGCCGCCTCCAGAAACTCCGCCACATCCTGCAGGCTCTGTTCTTCCGTCAGGCCATATTCCCCGGCAAACAACTCGCTCAGTTCTCCCAGGGAACGTTCCTGCTCCAGGAGTCCCCACAGAAAAGCGCCCGTACGGTTCATGGTGCCCATGCCGGCAAACCGTTTGCTTGCAGCTCCGGTCGGTACAATCACGCTTTCCCCGACAATCTCCCGAAAGACGTAATCAGGGTTTCTTCTGTAACGGGATGACTTTTCCACCGTTTTCACCTCACGCGCACCATCTGATCCTTTCTGACTGCTTCTCTTTTAAGTCGTTATTCAAAAGCAGTCGGAATCAGGAGAGTTCCGGCAAATTTCACTCGGAGCAATCTATAAATGTGCAAAGTAACATAACAATTATAGTATACCCGCGTTTCCCTTTTATCTTATGACATCCTCTTTCGTCTGTCAATTTCATCCGTGATTTTTAAGAAGAATTAAGAATCCTCGAAAAAGCACGCTTTTTACATGTGTAAAGTTATGATGTGCCTGCAGCAAAGCACTGCCTGTGAAAGTGTGTATCATGCTCAAAATACAAGATTATGTTGGAATGCTGATGGAGATTGTACGGCTCAGATTCTCCTTGAAATGGGGGGAGTGCAGGAGTATTGCGGGTGCAAAAACAGCGCAGGTTCTGGCGAACCTGCGCTAAATAAAACAAGACGGAACGATTTGAAAAGGAATCAAAACACAAAATAATTTGGCGTGGATGAGCCCTCTGGCCTGATACCTGCTTGACGGATTTGGCCTGATTTTAGGGTTGCCAAACGGATTCTCGCCTGTGTGGTATACTGCAAATTGTGACGAACAGTAATAAGAAAAGGACGAAATCAATGCCTTGCCATTGTAGCCCACATAGTTCATCCCAGCGAATCCCCCCGTCAATTGATGGGGTAACATAGCAATGCCATTGCAAAGGTTCCTTTTGCAAGCAGGAAAAGATACGTTGCACTTTCTCGACAGAACAGGCTTGCCGCTGTTCCTGCACTTTGCTTTTTCCTCCTTTCGCACATCACCTCCGTGACAGCTCCGTTAATTTATCTGATTTTTGTGTAAATGCCGATTCCACGTTGCGTTTTGGCGGCGAATCGGCTATACTGGTTTCGTCAGAAAACCCTTCCCCGCCAAAAAAGGAGCGAAAAATGAAGCACAGACGCAGGTTCCTCACCACCGTCATCCTGGTGGTGGTTTTGATTTATATTTCCCTTCTGCTCCTGCTGATGTGGGCAGAATACCCCGAACCTACATCGTCCATCAACACCTTTATTGACGCCCTGTGGTATTCTGTGGCCACCCTGACCACAGTGGGGTACGGAGATATCACGCCGGTCACGCCTCTGGGCCGGGCCATCGGCACCGTGTTTGTGCTGCTCTCCACCGGTATTCTGGTCACACTGGTCAGCGCGCTGATTTCCTTCCTGGCCAGCGAAGGGTTCCCGCTGCTGCGGCTGTCCTTCCAACGCCGGAAAAACTGGTACTATTTTGCGGATACCGGTATCGAGTCCGCCACACTGGCCCGGCAAATTTCACAGAGCGACGAACAGGCGGTAATCATCTACGGTCAAAGCCGGAACAGGATGGAGGAAGCACCGGACTATCCCTGCCTGTTTGCCAACGTCTCCCCGGCACGCATTGCCCGACTTAAGGGAAGCGTGGGGAGCAAGTGCAGCGTCTTTTTCATGCAGGAAAACGCCATTGGGGTGGACGCCAGGGCGGTCAACATCTCCGCCCTGCCGGTGGAGGTGTACGCCAGAACGGTCAACGGGGAGGATACACTCTCCGGAAATATCCATTTCTTCCAGTGCTATGAGTGCTGCGCCAGGGAATACTGGCGGCAAAAGCCGCTGCTGCGCCGGGAGCGGCGCATTGTATTGATCGGCTTTGGCCATTACGGCGCTGCGCTGCTGAAATATGCCATCCTCACCAACGTTCTCTCGCCGGATTATCATGTGGCATACCATATTTTTGGAAATGCGGAACAGTTTTTGCAGATGCACGACCAGTTGGGGGCGGCTTTCTCCATGCAGCGGGAGGCCGAGGACCGGGATTCCCTGATTTTCCACACCGGCGACTGGGCTGCGGCCCATGAGGTGCTGGCCACCGCGGACCGCATCATCCTCTGTGACGACGATGAACAAAAGGGCTGGAATATTTTCTGGCATCTGCGCCGGTACTACCCCATCCGGGGACGCATCGACCTGCGGAGCAGCCGACCTATCCCAGACGTGTCCCACTTCGGCGTCATCTCGGACATCTACACGCCGGAGCACGTCCTCCGGACGACCCTGAACCAGGTGGCCGTCTCCATGAACAATCTGTACCGCAGCAGCCACCCGGAGACCGCGCTGGACTGGGATCATCTCACCGACAACCTGCGGCAGTCCAAAATTGCTGCGTCGGAGCACCTGTTCGTCAAGGTGCGCATTTTGCTGGAGGAGGAAAACCTGACCGAGCTGACCGCGGACACCCTGGCCCGGGCCTACGCTGTCTACAGCGAGAATATCCAAAACCCCGCCCGCCTGGAGGAGTACCGGGAAATCGAGCATCTGCGGTGGCTCCGCTTTTACCTCTACCACAACTGGACATATGGCGCCGTGCGAAATCCGGCCCTCCGTCAGGACCCTGGCATCTGCGCCTACGAATCCCTTGCCCCTCAGGAGCAGGCCTACGGTGATTACGCGTGGAAGCTGATGGGCGAGCTGCGTCTGAAAAACGGCAGCTGATTCGCAGAGGGCAGAGGATTCTTTTACGAATCTACGCAGGAAGCTTGCGGCGGGGCTTGTCACCCGGCAGGGAGCGTACCCGTGCCGGAAGGGTCGGGTGGAGCTCCAACCTGCGTATCTGGGGAAATGACAGCTTAGAACAGTAAAGCGGTTACTCGCGTTTGCCTTTTTAGCGATAAAATTAAAAGCGCCACTGTATAACCATAGTCCCGCCGGAGAATGTGATCCGCTCGATCAGTGCTCCGACTATGATCTTGACGGTCTCCTCGTCGGTGTCCTCGATCTCGGCCGCGAGGTCGACGATCTCCTCGTCCGGGCGCTCCTCTTTGAGTAATTTCTTGAGCCGTTGGATCCGCTCTCTCGAGGACTCGTTCTCGCGGGTGATTTGATCGACTTTCTCCCGGATCATATTGAGGTCGATCCCGTCCACGAGATAGAGATCGGTCAAGCGTTTCATTTTCTTGTCATTGTCCGCGATCCGCTCCTCGAGGATCCGGATCTTTTCTTTTGTCGCCGTGTTCGGTGAGTTTTTCCTGTTTGCTCTCAGATACTCCGGGTCGAGCCGGAGCTTTTTTATTTCCTCGAGTACACGATCCTCGGCGATCTCGAGCGGGATCCTCTCGTCCGGACATTGCTTTTTCTTTTTATCCCGGCACGTTACGAACTTACGGCTCTGAGGATCCGTGATAATGGTCTTACGCGCTTTACAGTGCTCGCAGTAACACAGGCCGGTCAAAAAGCTCGATTTCTGCGAAAAGTGTAAATACCTCTCGTCGTTTAGTTTCCGATCTCTGAGGCGATCCTGAGCGGCGTCGAACGTCTCCCGGTCAATGATTGGATCATGCTCTCCGGGGTACACTTCTCCCATGTACTCAACCTCGCCGATATACGCGCGGTGTTTTAGAATACTGTGGAACGACGTCCCGTACCATTTTGAGCCGTTGGGTGTCTGGATACCCTCGGCGTTAAAGTCCCGCGCGATCGCGCTCAGAGGGCGACCGGCGACGAACTCCCGAAAGAGCCTCCGGACGATCTCGGCGAAGCACGGATTGAGCGGTACGAAACTCTATAACGTATACTATAATTATAATAGCTAACAGCAATAACGTCAAAAGCTCAGACATCTCCCGTCTGAACGGCGCACTGGCACAACTGCATTCCCGAAAGTAGGGTGAGAACATGCTCCATATCGCGATTATAGAGGACGAGGATAAGGCTGCAGATACGCTCTGCAGCTATTTGCGTCGGTTTGAATCGGATACGGGAGAGTCTGTCAAAATCACTCGTTTTGCGGACGCTCGTCCCCTTTTGAATGCCGGAACAGGCTATGACCTGGTGTTTATGGACATCGAGCTGCCGGGGATGAGCGGCATGGAGGCCGCCAGGCGGCTCCGCACGAAGGACCGGCAGGCAAAACTGATCTTTGTCACCAATATGGCCCAGTATGCGGTGGAGGGCTATCAGGTGGACGCCCTGGACTTCATGGTCAAGCCGGTGACCTACGCAGACTTCTCCTTCAAGATGAAGCGGGCGCTGTCGGCCATCGAGATGAGCCGGACGCAATGGCTAGTGATCCAGCAGTCCACCGGCCTGACCCGCATCTCCTCCGGGGAGCTGCTCTATGTGGAGGTGCAGGGACACACTCTGACCTATCATCTGGAGCGACAGGAGCATGTCAAGGCAAGGGGGACTCTGTCCGATGCGGAGCAGTCACTGCGTCAGTGCCACTTTCTGCGCTGCAACAACTGCTACCTGGTCAACCCGGAGAAGATACGATGGGTACGGGGGTATCTCGTAAACGTGGGCGGGGACGAGCTGCAGATCAGCCATCCCAGGCGAAAACAGTTCCTGAAGGAGCTGTGCGAATGGTATACGAAAAGAGGCGCTTGATATGCTGAATATAGCCGTTTTCCTCATTACACAGCTTCTGTTTTTATTGGAACTGACCGTTGGCGAACTGATCTTTGCCGCCTCCTACCGGAGAAAGGCCCACTTTGGCCGGAGGCTGCTGTTGGCCTTTCTGGCAGAGATGGCGCTGTGCGGAGCACTATATGCGTTGACGGTGAACAGCGAGCTTTGGCTGGTCAGCAATACCCTGTATTATCTGCTCATGTTCGCCGTCTCCCTGCTACTCCCCTTTCTGTGTTTTCAGGAGGAACCCATCCCCCTGGTCTTTTGCGCCGTCTGCGGTTACCTGCTCCAGCATATGGGCTCTCAGATTCTCCAGATTTTCTGGAATGAAAATTCTCAGGCGTTCCAGCTCGGCGACGGTGCATGGATGTTACCGTATTTACTCTCTGCGGCAGTGGTCTATCTTCCCATTTTCTGTCTGAGCTACTGGCTGTTTGCCAGGCAGAAATGGCCAGCCTCCTATTCCAAGACGGTGTATCGGAATCTGGCGGTGTTGTCCGTCGTCACCTTGGGCCTGGTCATCGTCCTCAGCAGCGTCCGGGACACCTACGCCGGAGAGAGCTTCGCCCTGACCCTCATCTCCCGCATCTTTTCCGTTTTCTGTTGCGGCTTTGTCTTGTGCCTCCGCACCAGCGTGCTGGAGCAGGTGGAGTGGGAGCAGGAACGCACACTGTTACAGCGAATCAACGAGATCCAGCGGGAGCAGTATGAACAGAGCCGGGAGAACATCGAGCTTATCAACATCAAGTGCCACGATCTGCGACACCGGATGGAGAGCTGGGAGCAGCAGGGGGGCAATGTCAATCTGGAGGAGTTGCGGGAGACCCGCCATATGGTGAGCATCTACGACTCCTCAGTCAAGACCGGCAACGAGACCCTGGACACCATACTGACCAGAAACAGCCTCTACTGCCAGGAGCACGGCATCCGCCTCTCTTGCATTGCGGATGGGAGCAGGCTCTGCTTCCTCCCTGTGGGGGAGATCTGCGCCCTGTTTGGAAACGCATTGGAGAACGCCATCGAGGCGGTCTCCCGGCTGGAGCGGCCCGAGGACCGCATCATCAGCCTCCAGATCCGGGAGCAACGGGGTATGCTGGTCGTCCTGGTGGACAACAACTATTCCGGCGAGCTGGTCTTTCGGGACGGACTGCCCCAGACCAGCAAGCCGGAGGGAGCAGACCACGGCTTTGGCCTGAAATCCATCCGCCTGGTGGCGGAGAAATACGGCGGAGAGGTGACGGTCACGGCGGATGAGCTGTTCCATCTCTGTGTACTGCTCCCCGTGCCGGAAAAGACGTAAGGTTACGCCAATATTTGCAAGGTTAGGACACCTGGGTTGACCGGGTGTCCCTCTTTTTTTACAATACAGGAAGTCCCTTCCTGACCAGACAACAACGAAAGGAGAAACGAAACATGGAAAAGGGAAAACGCTTGAAAATGTCCAACAAAGTGTTCCGACGCATCCTGACCCCCCTGCTGGCCATCCTCACGGTGGTCTGTATCGTGCTCAATGTGGCGGCTGTGGCGCTGTCCACCACTCTGGACACCTACCTGGGGGCAGGAGAGACCTACCTTTACACCCCCAGCGAATCCGTCGACCTGGATGCAAATTACTACACCGAGCTGTATTCCAGCGCCGAGGAGGCCACTGAGGCCGCCTATGAGGTGGCCCAGCAGGTGGCGGAGGAGGGTAGCGTGCTGCTCAAGAATAACGGCGTTCTGCCGCTGGAAAAGGGGAGCAGCGTCATGCCCTTCGGCTACGCCTATCTCTCTCCTATCTACGGTCAGCTGTCTAGCGGTGGCTCAGCCAAGTGGGTGGTAGACCCGGTCACCCCGGAGGAGGGGTTGTCCGCCTTTAACATCAACACCGCCGCCGCCGATCTGATGGAGGCTGCCGGTGAGCCAGAAGCTCTGGAGGAAGCGGAGGGCACCACTGCGGCAGGAGAAGCCGGTTCTGTTCTGGGTGGCGACTGCCGTATCTACGAGTATGACTCCTCCATTTACGACAGTCTGGAGCCGGTCTCCGACACCACCGGCATCGTCTTTATCTCCCGTTCCGGCCAGGAGGGCCAGGATCAGAAGTACGACGCCTATGAGGATGGCACCCCACACTATCTGGCACTATCGGAAAATGAGAAAGGTGCCATCCGGGCGGCCAAGGAGACCTGCGGTAGCGTGGTCGTGATTCTGGTCAGCTCCGCAGTGATGGAGCTGGGCGATTTGATGACTGGCGAGCTGGAGGTGGATGCCATTCTGTGGGTGGGGCATCCCGGTGAGAAGGGGTTCAATACCCTCTCTGACCTGCTGGACGGCGATGTGAACCCCTCAGGGCGGACCGTGGACATCTATCCCTCTGACTTGACTGCCGATCCCAGCTATCAGTCAGTGGGGACCTACACCTACAGCAACCTGACAGTGAGTACTCCTGGCTACACCGGGGAAGGCACCGAGGAATACAATCGGCTGTACAACGAGTACATTTGGATATGGTCGGATATTTGGACTTCGACCACAGCTCGTAAACCTCCTGGAAGGTGACTTTCGAGGCTTTTACATCAAAGGGATTCTGGTTGAACTCTGCCAGCATCTGTAAGCCTTCTGCCTTGGTTGCGGCATAGCCGATGATGACATACTCCTGCACCATTTTATCCTTTGCCTCATCATATCTCCAGCCTGCGGTCTTGCGAACCATATAGGGTTTTCTGCGCTTTCCGGACATTTTCTTTACGCTTCCATATCCGTTGGGTAATTTCAAAAACTATCAAACTTCCTTTCTCCCAGTTCTAATTTTCGCTGTCGGTTTCCAAACCGGCAGCTTTTTGCTTTGCCTGCTCTACCTGTTGGGCCACAAGCATATCCCTGCGGTGAATCCGTTCTTCTGGTGTCAATGTCTCCCGCTCTCTGTCAGCCAGCGGGATGGGCGCATAGTAGGCCAGCTGATGATCGAGCCACTCGTCATACTGCGCTCTGTCAGACCAATAGGTTTCGAGCCGTTCCCGTTCATCCCGGAAGGATTCCAGGAACAGACAGAGGTCGGCGTTATGCTCAGCGTCCGCCTGATTCCCGTTGAATCGGATTGCACAGGACCATTCTTCAGCGTGGGGCGGACGCTTCACATCGATTTCAAACCGAATCCCAGCTTTGTCACTCAGCTCCGCAATCAGAGCCATGACATCGGAGAGGGTATCCATCGTTTCGTCTGTCCGTCCGTAGCCCATCAGATAAGCAGATTCTACATCCAGCTGTTTTGCAATCTCATTGATGATGGCAATGGACGGTTCGATCTCGCCGCTTTCATACTTTTGAATGGTTCTCATGCTTTTTCCGAGTAGGTTCGCCAGCTCGGTTTGACTGAGGCCCTTCTGTTTTCGTGCTGTACGGATTCTGTTTCCAATTTCCGCAGGAGTTGCTGTTGCCATTTAAACCACCTCACTGACATCATAGCATAGTCGTGGGTAGATTTCAAGAGGTATACGAATTATTTTTTCGTATTTTAGGGTTAAGTGGGTTGACATACGAAATTGAGAGGTGTATAATCAAAATACGAACTCAGAATACGTATTTTTAGGAATGGGGGTGATAGATATGTCTGAGAGCAGGCTCTACGTTGAGCTGCCGCCTTTTACCGGGCGCAACGTGCCGATCACTGAGATCGCCAAGGCAATGAAAAAGGATGCACAGTATGTCCGCATTGGACTCCAGAAAGGAATCCTGACTTTTGGTTATGCCATCAAACTGGATGATTCCAATGAGTACAACTACTATTGTCCTGACCGCAAGGTATGGGAGGAGATCGGCTATTTCCGTCAGACGGAGGCTACAGCCTAAAAGGAAGTCCCTCTCCCTGACAGGCAGCGCCTTCTGTGTGTTGCATCAGGTGGTGCTGGTTGACATGGTAGTTCAAACAGCGGGGCGGCAGTATCGCTGCCGTATCCTGCTGTTTTGCTGCCATACATAACTTGATGAAAGGGCACTGGATTTCTCGTCAATGGTCATGCTTGTCCACGCCTTGGGAGCAAGCTGACGGCCGGGGTCAGCCCAGAAGTCAGAGTAGTGGAAGTCGATGAGCAGGGTCATGCCCGCATCAGAAGCCCATTTACCAATGATGGCGGCTGTGGCTACATCGTTATTGCCGCCGCCGTAGGGATTGCCGTCCTCATCATACTGCTCCAACTCCTGCAAGATTTTGACGATGCTGTCTTTGCCCTCCTTGCAGATGGCAACCAGCCCCCGGACGCTGTAGTCCCAAGTCTCCGGCAGGCTCAGACAGAGGGAGAGCAAACCCTTCGCTTTCAGCGTCAGGTTCCTGTCTCTCAGGTGGTAGTTGCACATGGTTGTATAATTTGTGTTTTTCTCAACTCGAAAGACCGGCATGAAAGCTCACCTCCTCCTGGCGGCCTGCCGCTTGCGGTACAGACAGTGCTTGTAGCGGCACCGGATGCCTTTGCTGCCGGAAGTGTGATAACGGCAATAGCGGCAGTCCGGGAACTTTCCGTCCCTGCCCTTGTCGTAGCCGTCCTCCAGGTATTTCTTCTTTCCCATTACGGACTCCTTTCTCGTTCCCGGTCTGCTCTTGCGGCCAGCCGGTTCTTGAAAACAGCGTTTATCACATCCACGGTACACCAGCCGATGCAGGGCGAGTATCTTCCGTAGGGACAGCCAGCGCACCGGCTTCGCTTCGCCGGTTCTTCCTCCCGGATGAGGTAGGCGCAGTTCTGTTCCCCCATCAGGCAACCCTTCTTCCGGCCCTGCCAGTAGTAACAGAACTTGCAGTCATTGGGCTTGTCTCTGGAATATCGCACGTTGCTATCTGCTGTGCTTCTGCTCATTTTCCTTCACCTCCATCTGTTTTTGAGCATAAAAAAAGCGCATCCACCATCCAAAAGGATCTCCCCCAATGACGGGGTGGCAGATGCGCTCTATATCTTTTTGATAAACAGGATTTGATTTGGGCAGATTAGGACAAATTCAGAGAAAGCCCTCAAAGAATCTGTATCTGCGTTTTGAGGTCTGAGTGAAGCATGGAAGACAATTCAAAACTTCATTTTTTGAGCCGTCAAAATGGGAAAGAGTTGCCCCATTTTTTAACTCAAACGGGGTCAAAAAAGGCCGGTTGCCCCATCTTTAACTCAAAAAAAACGGGTCAAAAAGCGTCTTATCAGGTCAAAATCAGACAAACCGTATCAAACTGATTTATATAGAAAAACCCCGGAAAATCGTAATTTTCCGGGGTTTTGAACTGTTTTGATTTGATTTTTGTGAAAAATCAACGTTTGCTGAACTGCGGCGCACGACGGGCGGCTTTGAGGCCGTATTTCTTCCGCTCCTTCATACGGGGATCGCGGGTTAGGAAACCGGCCTTCTTCAGGGCGCCCCGGTAATCGGGGTTGACCTCCAGCAGGGCGCGGGCGATGCCGTGGCGCAGGGCGCCGGCCTGTCCGCTGACACCGCCGCCGGAGACGGTGGCCACCACGTCCACCTTGCCCACGGTGTCGGTGAGGACCAGGGGCTGACGGGTGATGAGCTTCAGGGTGTCCAGGCCGAAGTAATCATCGATATCCCGGCCGTTGATGGTGATGGAGCCGGTGCCGCCCTCATACAGGCGAACCCGGGCGACAGAGGACTTACGACGGCCAGTGCCGTACACATAGGGCTTCTTGCTCTGATACATCTTCGATTACCTCCCCTTATTCCACAACGATGGGCTTCTGGGCCTCGTGGCCGTGCTCGGCGCCCTTATAGACGCGGAGACGGCGCAGGCAGGCATCGCCGATGCTGTTCTTGGGCAACATACCCTTGACCGCCAGCTCCATGGCAAACTCCGGCCGCTTGGCCATCAGCGTCTTGTACTGAACCTGCTTCAGGCCGCCGGTCCAGCCGGAGTGGTGCCGGTAATACTTCTGGGTGGGCTTGTTGCCGGTGAGGACTGCCTTGTCGGCATTGATGATGATGACAAAATCACCGGTATCCACATGGGGGGTGAAATCGGGCTTGACCTTGCCCCGCAGAATGTCAGCGGCGGCAACGGCGGTCTTGCCCAGGGGCTTTCCGGCGGCGTCCAGCACATACCACTTGCGGACGACGTCCTCTTTTTTAGCCATATAGGTGGACATTATGAGAACCTCCAAACGTTCTTCTCTTGTAAGCATACGCTGCTACAAATAACCTGCAATTCGCCATCTGTGAGTGGGAAAGGGCACAAAACGGCGCAGGTATATTTATAGCACGCCGTCGCTCCCCTGTCAACAGGAAATTTGATTTAGCTCATTGAATTCTCGCAAATTCGCTCAGATTCTCTCAAATGCTCTTGTTTGCTCACTTTCATTTTTTAAATTTTCTCAAAACAGCCCCCAGGTGCCGGGCAAAAGGCTCCATCGGAGCATAAGCAGCAGCCCCAGACCGGCGGGGCCCAGCAGTCCCAGGACCAGGGAATTGAACAGGTTGACCCCCAGGCCGATCCCCAGCCAGCTCCCCACAGGGGCAGCCAGGGCGAGAAACAGCCCCCCTGCCGCCGTCCGGCAGAGCAGACGCAACAGCGGGCGGGCGGCCCGGTGAAGGGCCAGGATTCCGCAGCACAGGGCCAGGATTGGGACGAGCAGCTCTGGCGTCATGACAGGATACCTCCTCAGGGTGTGGTATCTATTTCTATCGGGAGAGGGCGGAGAAAATGCCGGCCCGTCAAAAATAACACAGTCGGCCCCCGTTTCCAATGTCACTAGGGAAACAGGGGCCGACTGTGTGCAGCGGCGCAGAGATGCACCGGTAGAGAGGCGGACTCTGTATCAGAACTTGTCCGCGCCGTTGGAGATGAGCAGAGTGGGCACCAGCCAGGCCAACAGAAACACCAGGATGTTCACCGGACTGAGAGAGGCGTAAGCGCTCATCAGGGTCAGATAGAAGCCCAGCAGCCCGCCGATCACCGACGCAGCCACAGTCAGGATGGTGTTCAGCCGCACCACCGTCACCAGGCGGCGGCCCCCCAGGATGGCGGCGGTATAGGCCTCCACTCCCTCCCGGAAGATCAACGCGCCCAGCGTGTCGTTGTGGGGCTGACCCTTGGCGGAGAGGGCAAACCGATGCTCCACCGAGGGATACTGCATCCGGTTCACCGGCAGGTGGAACCGCTGACGCAGCACTGCCGGGGTGGTGTTGAAGTCCCGGGTGGCCAGGATGGGGTGAACGCCTGCGGCGATGAGATAGTTCACCGCCGGTCGGACCTGGGGCGGCAGGCTGTAAATCAGGGGGAACACGCCCTGGAGCTGCCCGTTGATGGCGCAGAACACGGCGTTTCGCACCTGGTAGCCCGGGCTGATCTCGATCTTCATCACCTGCATAAAATCTGCCGTGCCCACCAGCACCTGGTCGCCCCGGATCGTACCGGTAAAGCCTCCGGCGTCGGAGTAGCTCAGGTCGTCTACCCGACGGTAAAAGCCGCCGTGAATGCGAACCAGGTCGTCAAACACCCCGGCCAGGCCCACGTCCGCCTCCCGGATAATGGAGGCAGTGCAGCCGATGAGCTTCTCCAGAGAGACGTAACCGAAGCTGCGGACGTCCTTCCGCTCTACCGAGCCCTCGGGGAACAGATCCCGATCGGTGAACACGATGCCCGCCTCTCCCTGCATGGAGGCGGCCCCGTCCCACCCGGCGATCACCGCGCCGGCGGAGTGGAGGCGCTTGACCAGTCTGGCATAGGGCAGGCCATAGGCCAGGGTGGCAGACAGCGGCGTGGCCAGGATAAAAATGACCGACCAGCTCCAGATGAGCCGCTGCGGGGCGTCCTGTCCCACGGCGGACAGGATACCGAAGGCCAGACAGGCGATCATCATCACCGGGGCGGCGTACCGGTACACCTGCTCCGCCCCGTCCAGATCCTGCATCTGACGGCCGAAGCCCCGGGCGGACCCCGGCTCCTTCATGAAGGTGCCCCGATCCTCCCACTTGCCCTCGTCCATGGTCAGACGCTCGAAGCTGGTCCGGGCGGCCACGTCCTCGCAGGAGCGCTTCTGCCCCTCCTTTTTCCGGCTGTTGCCCCAGGCCACCGTCCACAGGCTAAGCGCCGCAAAGCCGCAGAAGGGGAGCGGGCCGTCCCGGCCCAGCGTGGCGTACCACAGGGCGTCGATCAGGGTAAACACCACCCCGATGGAGGACAGGGTGTTCAGCCCCGGACGGCCCCGGAACAGCTGGAGGATGCCCTCCAGCAGGGTATCCAGCCCCAGGGCGCAGGCCAGCAGCAACCCGCCCGCCAGCAGCAGCCCGGAGATGTGGGCGTCCTCGCTCAGAAGCGTTCCGGTGAGGAAGGGGAGCTCGTCCCCCGCCACCGCAGTGACGGCCAGCAGAAGAACGGCGATGACCAGCTGGAAGGGCAGACGGCCCCGGACGCTCCGCCAGCTCCCGTTGTAAATACGGGCCAGCTCCCGGGGAGAGGTGTCCGGGATACGCCGGGCGGGGCGCTTGTCCCGCTCCGGCTTTTTCTGTTTTTTGGGCTTTCGGGGCGGCCGCTCCTCGTCGGTGCCGGGGATGTGCTGCTCGGCGATGCGGTGCATGGCCTCCTGCTCCTGCTCCTCCTCGCTCTCGCTCTGGAACATGGAGTCGGCAAACTCGTTGGCCCGCTCCTCCATCTCCTCCAGCTTTCGCTGGAACAGGCCGGGCTGCTCCGGGGGAGGCATTTCCACCACGTTGTCCTTTGCGGGCGCAGGCGGCCTCTTCCGACGGACAGGCCGGGAAGCCGGCGTCTCCTGGGGAGACTGCTCCTCCGCCTCCCCGTCGGCGCGGGCCTCCCGCCGTGCGGCGCGTTCTTCCTCCCGTGCGGCACGGCGTTTTTCCTCCGCTGCGCGCCGCCGCTCCCCGGCGGCGGCTCTGCGTTTGGCCCACTCCTTTTGCAGGTTGGCGCCCACAACGGCAGCGCCCGCGGCGGCCCGCTGAAGCAGGCCGGGGCCCCGCTCCGGGCGCTCCAGCAACGACTCGTCCGGGATATCCTCCTCCCAGTCCTCCGGCGCTCTGTCGTCCCCGTCGTCCTCCTCGCCCTGGGCCGACGCCTTTTCCGTGGCGGGCCCGGGGGAGACAGGCCGGGAATCGTCCGCCTCTGATGGCGCGGCTTTCGCCGTCTCCGGCCGGGCTGACGTCTCCGAAGGCTCGGCCTCCGACGCCGTCGGCTCCTCCGGCGGCAGGCCGGGGATGACCATCTGCTCCCAGTCCTCCTCCGGCTCCTCTGGCGCCGGACGGCGGGACGCGATCTCCATCTCATCCTGGTCGAACGCCCGGTGGTCAGCGGGGGCGTCCGAAGAGGGCTCCTCCCGCCTGCGGATGTTCAGCGTCAGCACCTGCACCCGGCGCTCCTCCTGGACAGAGGGCTTCTTCGGCGGCTCCTGATGACCGGCGGCCTCCGACAGCTCTGCCCACTCGGAATCGCTCAGCGGCACGTCGTCGGGGATATCCTCCGGCGGCGCGGTATGCACCGGCTCCTCCGGGGCCACAGCAGCCTCCGGCGGCTCCTCTGCCTCGCACGTTTCCGGCTCCTCCGTCTGCGCAGCGGTCTCCGGCGCAGAGACAGGCTCCTCCCGCCGCATATGACTGGGGGGAAGGATGTCGGTGAGCAGTTCTGGACCCTCGTCCGGCGCAGAGACATCCTCTCCGTCCTCCGGGCCGTCCGGTATGTATGCCGACACCGGCGGCTCTCTCCGGGGCGGCTCCTTCTCCTGTGCCTTCGGCCGATCCCGCCGGAACAGGCGGAGCACCGGCAGCTCCCACAGGGAGCGGCGGGACTTTTTGGGCGGGGCCTCCCTCTCCGGCGGCGCCGCAGATGCGGAGGATTCCTCCGCAGGCTCCGGCGCTTCCTCTGGCGGCTCCTCTGCGTACACGACCGGCTCCGGTTCCGGCAGCTCCGGCTCCTCCGGCTCCTCTGGCTTTGCCGGGGAGGTCGATCTCGGCTCCCCGGGCTCTGCCCGTTGGAGGCGCTGGCGCGGCTGCTCCGGCTCCGGCTCAGGCGCGGGAGCGGCAGGCTCCGGGGAAGGGGCCGAAGCGGCGGGCTCCTCCGCTGCTTCCGTCTCCCATGTCCCCATCAGGGTGCGGATCTGCTCCCGCATGGCCGCCACGTTGTCGTCGGCATCCTTTCCGGCTGCCTCCGGGCCGGGAGTCCCCTGTACCGGAGGCGGCTCCGGGGCAGGGGAAGGGGTGGCTTCCGGCGCCCGGGTGTCCTTGCGCAGACCGTCGGCGTCCGGCCCGTCCGGTCGGCTGTTTTTGTTTGTCACAGTATCACCTTATCATCCGTTCCCGCCCAGGCGCTGGCGCACCGCCTCATAGAGCAGGATCGCCGCCGCCGCAGACGCATTGAGTGAATTCAGCTTTCCCTTCATGGGAATGCTGACGGTAAAATCACAGTTCTCCGCCACCAGGCGGCTCATACCGCTGCCCTCGGAGCCGATGACGATGGCGGCGGGGCCCTTCAGATCGGCGTTGTAAAGGCTGACGCCGCCCTCTGCCGCCGTGCCAAAGACCCAGAGTCCCTCCTCCTTCAGCTCCTTCAGACAGGCGGTCAGGTTGGGCACCCTTGCCACCGGCACATAGGACACCGCCCCGGCGGAGGTCTTGGCCACCACGGCGGTCAGTCCTGCGCTCCGGCGCTTGGGGATGATGACCCCGTGGGCCCCGGCGCACTCGGCGGTGCGGATCACCGCCCCCAGGTTGTGGGGGTCGGACAGCTCGTCGCA
The DNA here is from genome assembly GCA_021205695.1 of Clostridiales bacterium. Taxonomy (GTDB): domain Bacteria; phylum Bacillota; class Clostridia; order Oscillospirales; family Oscillospiraceae; genus Onthomonas. The sequence continues at coordinate 2,551 of JAJPXB010000070.1, read as the reverse complement.
CACCAGCACCAGGGGCGGCTCCCCCTTCTGCCGGGCGGCGGCCAGAATGTCCTCCACGCTGGCGTACTCCCGGACGGCGGCGACGGCGATGACCCCCTGGTGAGCATGGGTCTGGCTCATATGGTCCAGCTTCCGCCGATCCACGTCCACCACCACGATGCCCCTTTCCCGGGCCTTTGCCGCAATATGCCCCAGGGCGGCGTCCGTCTCTCCCCGGGCGATCATGATCTTGTCGATGTTCGTCCCGGCCCGCAGGGCCTCGATCACCGCATTACGGCCCTCGATCACCCCGTCCGCCGGGCTGTCCGGCTCCGCGCGCCGATCTCTTCTGTCGTTCAATGGAGACACCTCTCGTTCCTCAGCGGCCATGGGACACATTCCCCCATGATCCGACTAACAGTATACCACATTTCGCCGCCCATAAAAAGGTGAAATCCAAATTCTTCACAAATGCGGCGCAGCACGCTCCCCGTTTGAAGGGAAAATCCGCCCTTCCCGCAAAAACCGGCTGCCGGGATGACCCGACAGCCGGTTCTGCGCGTCAAAAATCCCTTTTGACACGCTGCATATTTTTTGAATCCTGGGAAAGTTCCAAAGGCGCTTTTTATTGCACGCGAAGGGGCTTTTTTGCTTCCCATCTACCCGTCCCGCTACTCTGTCGCGGGAGTCTCAGACGCTTTTTGACAGCCCGAACCGGTTGCTCAGCACTTCTCGAAGATGGTGGCGACGCCCATGCCGCCGCCGATGCAGAGAGTAGCCAGGCCCTTGTGGGCCTCGGGGCGCTTCTGCATCTCGTGAAGCAGGGTGACGATGATACGGGCGCCGGAGGCCCCCACGGGGTGGCCCAGAGCGAGAGCGCCGCCGTTGACGTTGACCTTGCTCATGTCAAAATGCAGCTCCCGGGCCACGGCCACGGACTGGGCGGCAAAGGCCTCGTTGGCCTCGATGAGATCCATGTCGTCGATGGTCAGATTGGCTTTTTTCAGGGCCTGACGGGTGGCGGGGACGGGGCCGACACCCATGATCTTGGGGTCAACGCCTCCCTGACCGTAGGAGACCAGCCTGGCCATGGGCTTGAGGCCGTATTTCTCCACCGCCTCGGCGGAGGCCAGGATGATGGCGGCTGCGCCGTCGTTGATGCCGGAGGCGTTGGCGGCGGTGACGCGGCCGGCGCCGTCGGACTCCGCCTCCCGGATGCCGTCCGCCTCAAAGGTCATGTTGACCTTGTCCAGGGAGCCGTCGGCGGTGGTGGGGAAGCAGGGCTTCAGCTTGGCCAGGCCCTCGGCGGTGACGCCGGAACGGGGGAACTCATCCACCTTGAATTCCACCACCTGCCGCTTCACCTTGACGGGCACAGGGACGATCTCGTCCTCAAAGCGGCCGGACTTCTGGGCGGCCTCGCACTTCTGCTGAGAGGAGGCGGCGAACGCGTCCAGCTCCTCCCGGGTGATGCCCCAGATGTCGCAGATGTTCTCTGCGGTGGAGCCCATGTGGTAGTCGTTGAACACATCCCACAGGCCGTCGTTCACCATGGTGTCCACCATGGTGGTGTTGAACATCCGGGCGCCGCCGCGGGCGGTGGGAACGGCATAGGGCGCCATGGTCATATTCTCGGTGCCGCCGGCGACCACGATCTCAGCGTCCCCGGCGGTGATGGCCCGCGCGCCCTCGATAACGCTCTTCATGCCGGAGCCGCAGACCATGCCCACGGTGTAGGCGGGGACCTCCATGGGGATCCCTGCCTTGAGGGAGACCTGGCGGGCCACATTCTGGCCCTGGGCGGCAGTGAGGATGCAGCCGAACATGACCTCGTCCACGTTCTCCGGGGCGACGTTGGCCCGCTTCAGGGCCTCCTTCACCACGATGGCCCCCATGTCGGCGGGCTTGACATTGGACAGCGCGCCCTGGAACTTGCCGATGGCAGTCCGGCAGCAGTTGACTACATAGATATCCTTCATACTGATGACCTCCGTGTTTGATTCATAGTTTGGCGGATGGGAGATTGTTTATTCTTTAACGATACGATTATAGCCCCCTCCGCCGGAAAGTGCAATAGGGAACGAAAAGATTTGATAAAAATTTCACACACTGTTTGCAGTCTGTTTTTGTGATAAATGTGCGTCGCTCCGTCCCGGGGCAGGAAAAAGGCGGACAGGACGCAGCCTGTCCGCCAGGAGGGGCGCTCAGCACAGCTTTGAACCGGCGGGGATGGCGTCGTCCAGCATCACCAGGGTATAGCCGTCCCCGTTTTCCGCGGAGAGCAACATCCCGTTAGACTCCAGGCCCATCATCTTCCGGGGGGCCAGGTTGGTCACGGCCACCAGGGTCTTGCCCACCAGATCCTCCGGCTCGTACCAGGCGGCGATGCCGGAGAGGATCTGGCGGCCCTCCGGCGTGCCGTCGTCCAGCTGGAAGCGGAGGAGCTTTTTGGACTTTTTCACATGGTCGCACTCCTTTACCTTTACCACGGTCAGCTCCACCTGCTCAAAGACGGCGAAGGTAATCTCCGGCTGTTGGGCGGGGGGCTCCGGAGCGGGGACAGGATCGGGGG